>NZ_JBAURZ010000151.1:0-89014 GCF_049581445.1 Paraburkholderia sp.
CCGCTGCAGTGCTCCGCGGCCGAGTTGGGCATCGACCTGCATGATCAGTGCACGACCGTCCTGAAACAGGACGCGCAGTGGCGTTATCCGCCGCGCTCCGGCGACTGGTTCTGCGGCGTGGCCACGCTGGCGCAGACGCGAGCGGCTGCGCCAGCGCCGTGAGCGCAACATTGCGGGCACGGGAGTACGGCTTGCGGCTTCGATGGTGACGATGTTGTCCACCGCATCCACGATGAGGCCGTACTTTTCGCCAGCGCCACAGGAGACGGCTTGCCGGCATGCTCGTGGCTGCGACAGGAATGCGGGATTAGTGGTGGACTTCGAGGGGAGCCACGCTCGCCTTTTCTAGAGGGCGGTTCGGGAAGCGTCGCGCCCACATCGCGGTCAGAATCGGCACGAGGATGGCCGTTACCAGACACGCGGTTGCCACCAACGCTGTCGCGGCAGGCACCATTGGCTTGAATCGCGGAATCATCTCGCCAATGATGGCGGGGTTAGCTACCGCTGCACCCGCCGTGGAGGACGCAGCAAGTCCGGCCGTTCCATTGCCGCCGCCGATCAACCGATCCACGACAATCAGCGGCACCCCTGTGACGACGACTACTGCAAGGCCAAGCAGTAGTCCGGGCAAGCCGCTTTTGGCGATGACATGCAGGTCGATGCCGCAGCCGAGCGCAAACCCGAAGAACGGGATCAGCGGGTGAACGCAACGCCCAAAGAGTTCGCGCAGTTCCTTGTCGAGATTGCCGAGCACAAAGCCGATCAGGAAAGGCAACACGGCACCGGCAAACAAACGCCCCTCAAAGACGGCGACGCCGGTCGAGCCAAGAATGAGCATGCTGACGAGCGGGCCGGATTCGATAGACATCAGGACGAATGCGCCCGCTTCTTCATTCGAGCCATACTGCTGCATCACGGCGGCATAGAGGCCACCATTGGTCATGTCCATTGACGCTGTGATCGCAAGCACGGAGAGACCCACAAACAGACCCGTCTTGATGCCCTCGTCGGGGATGAACCAGGTTGCGACGAGCGTCGCAAGCCAGGCCACGACGGCCTTGGTGATGACTAACGTTCCCGATTTGCGCAGCACCACGCCAGTTGCCCGCAGGTCGATTGTTGCCCCCATGCAGAAGAACCAGACCGCGAGGATCGGCACTGTACCGGTGATCAAGCCATTGGTGAACGAACCGAAATACGTGCCGGCGCCCGGCGCGAACGTGTGGGCACAGGCCCCTAACAGGAGCGGAACCAGCATCAGCCCACCTGGAACGCGGTCAATCAGTCTTTTTATCTTCATGTCTCCTCCAAGGCCGGGAATTTTCTAGCGTTGTTCTCATGCTTCGGATGAAATCTATCACGATCGTGAATGAAGGCGCATGGCCTTCAGGCAGACCCGATCGATGCATCTGTGCCGAAGACATGCACCAGCACGCTCGCTGGCACGCGGTAGGAAACCACGACTGTCCAGCGGAGAATTGGGCGGGAATCGTGACTAAGTTAGGCTTGCCGGTCGGGACGCGAGTCAACGTTCGCGACCCTATGCGAAACACATGACTCGCAAGGTCAGACCCGAAGGGCTTGAACCGCAAGCCGCACACAATGCTCAGGCCCACACCATAAAAAGAATCCTTGAGGACGTGGTGGTTTTGAAAACTTCGTTGGCAGCAGGCATGACGCTCGTTGCGTCAGTTGCATTCATCTCCCTTAACACCTACGCCGACGAAGGCATGTGGCAGCCGCCACAAGTTCCCGACCTCGCCCCCCAACTTAAACAACGCGGGCTGGCACTCGATCCCAGCCAGCTCTCCACGCTCAAATCGTGGCCGCTCGATGCGGTTGTTAATCTGGGCTCCTGTACGGCGTCGTTTGTATCGCCTGATGGCCTGATCGTCACGAACCACCATTGTGGCTACGGCGCACTTCAATACAACGCGACGCCAAAGAAGAATCTGATCAACGACGGTTTCGTCGCGCACACGAAAATCGAGGAACTGCCGGCCTCGCCTACACAGCACGTCTACGTGACCGAACAGATCAGCGACGTCACTGAACAGATCAACGCAGCCCTCAAGCCAGGCATGGATGGCTATGCGCGCTATGTCGCGATCGACGAGGCAAAAAAGCATCTCGTGCAGGGCTGTGAACAGCCGGGCTACCGCTGCGATGTGTACACATTTAGCGGCGGATACGACTATCAGCTCATCAGGCAGAAAGAGTTGCGCGATGTGCGGCTCGTCTATGCTCCACCGCTTTCAGTCGGCAAATATGGCGGCGATATCGATAACTGGATGTGGCCGCGTCACACAGGCGACTTCAGTTTCCTGCGCGCATACGTGGCAAAGGACGGAAGTTCCGCTTCGTATTCGACGGACAACGTGCCTTATCGCCCGAAGCATTGGCTCACGATCAATCCCGCAGGTGTGAGCGCGGGCGACTTCGTGATGGTCGCAGGTTATCCGGACCAGACGGACCGTCATCGAACCGCCGACGAAATGCAGAACGCCATTGATTGGCAATATCCGACCCTGGTCGCCATCCTCAAGGACCTGCTCGCGATGGTCGACACGGGGAGCAAGAAAAATCCCGAAGTCGCCGTGAAATACGCCAGCTTCGTTGCGAGCGTGAACAACACAATGAAGTACTTCCAGGGGAACATCGACGGACTTACACGAAGCAATGCACTGACGATCAAGCGTGCCGAGGAATCCCAACTCGATCAAGGGCTCTCACAGCAAACGTCGGGCGGTGCCACGGACGGCCCAGAATTGCGGGCTGACGTGACGAAGCTACGTCGGCTCGTCGACGCCCATATAAAGCAACGCGAGCGCCTTCTGGTAATGCAGTTGATGCAGCGAGGCGGCCTCTTCCAGGCGTCGTATCAGATCGTGCGCCTCGCGCAAGAGAAACAGAAGCCTGATCTCCAGCGTGAAGCGGGCTTCCAGCAGCGTGACGAAGCGCGCCTGCTTGGCCAGCAACAGGCGCTTGATCGCACGTTCGATTCGGGCGTCGATCAACAGATGCTGGTCTATACGCTGCAGCGCTACGTGAAACTGCCGTCCGATCAACGCCTGCCCGCACTCGAACGTTGGCTTGGCGGCGCCACCGACGAAGCCGCGTTGACCCCAAAGGTAGCGATGCTTTACGCAGGCACCGCGCTGACTGACACCAAGGCGCGCGTTGCGTTGCTATCGGCTACGCCCGCGCAGATCGACGCGAGCAAGGACACATGGATTGCCCTGATGCGCGACCTGATGCCGGATCTGATTGCTTACCAGCATGAAGAAAAAGCGTACGAAGGCGACGAAGCAGCCGGACGCGCGGGCTACATGAAAGCGCTGGTAGCGTACAACGGGGCACGCGGTTTGCCGGTGTATCACGACGCCAACGACTCGCTGCGCATCACGTTCGGTACGGTACAGGGCTACGAGCCTCGTGACGGGGTGGAATACACGCCGTTCACGACTGTCGACGGTATCCTGCAGAAAGATACTGGCGCAGAGCCCTTCAACGCACCGCCGGCCGAACTGGCGGCAATTCGCGCGAAGGCTTTCGATGGTGTTGCCTCGCCGGTCAAAGGCACGCTGCCGGTCAACTTCCTCGCGGACCTCGATATCACAGCTGGCGACTCAGGCTCGCCAACGCTGGATCGCAATGGCAAGCTGGTTGGTCTGGCGTTCGACGGGAGCTGGGAAGGTGTGAGTTCGGGCTGGCTGTTCAATCCAGCTGAAACGCGTTCGATTCAAGTCGACGTGCGCTACATGTTGTGGGTCATGCATCACCTCGACCACGCTGACAATCTGCTCGACGAAATGCAAGTCAAAGTTGGGCAGTCATTGCACCCATGGGCATGGCTGCAATGACGTCGCTCGCTATGCCCGACGTAACGGTGACTAACTGGCTTGCCGCGATTTCCGGATGCGTCTTGTAGTACTGGAATTCCTCGAGGCTGCGCGCCGCACGGAAATCACGCATGCTATTGAGCGCGATTCGCCGCCCGCCGCGCGCGTCAGCGCCTATTATGTACTGAGCAATCTCATTCGCGAGCGCTACAACCAGCGTGCCGGGTGAGCCGTCGCCGTTTCGCCTGCAACAACGGTGCCTCCTGAGCTTTGCCGCACTGCGAGCGCGAATGCGAATGCGACGGCCTTCGAGCATTACATCGAGGGGCCAAAGAAATTCTCCTACTGGGTTGACGGCAAATTCGAGTATGCGGTGTCGGGCGGGTATCGCACACAACGCGCTGCTGATCGGCGCGCACGCGGTGGCCGCGCAGTTGACTCCGATGAGATAAGAGTCATGTGTGCGTTTCGGCATAGGGGCTGATGCTGCAACGCCCGGCGCCGTCTCCAGGCCTCATTGGACGGAGACAAGACGATGAACTCGAGGAGCGGGCTGTGGCACGCGTGTGAGCGCGTGCCGTCGTGGCTGGGTGTGTTCTGTGTGCTGGTACTGTGCGCCATGTGGAGCGGCGGCGCGTCTGCGCAGCCGGTGTCCGATTCATGCCGAGACCTGGCATGCGGACCTCACAGGCCACCGCCACCGTCGAAAACAAGCTGTGCGCAATTGAACGGGTTGACCATCCCGGTCCGCGAGATCGGCTTGCCGACAACCGGTGCCGTCGTCACATCAACGACACAGATGGCGGCGAGCGGCACCGGCGCGACAGCTACCGGGTCGTACTGCCTCGTGGCCGGGGCGATTCATCCGGTCGATCCGTCCGCGCCCGACATCCTGTTCAACCTCGCGTTGCCGGCCCAGTGGAACGGCAAGATCCTGATGCTCGGCGGCGGTGGTTTCGACGGCTCGATTCCCGCCGTGACCGGTAACGTGCCAAGCGCGCCGGCTAATCTGCCGGGACCGCTGTCGCGCGGCTACGCGGTGTTTGCGAGCGATTCCGGGCACGAGGCGACCAACGGCTCGGTGAGCGGCGCGTTCTCCGTCAACGCCGAGGCGTACGACAACTTCATGGGCGAAGCGCTGAAGAAGACGCATGACGCCGCGCTCGTGATCATCGACGCGCATTACGGCACGCATCCGTACAAGGCGTATTTCGCGGGCGGCTCGACTGGCGGGCGCGAGGCGCTGACCGTTGCGCAGCGCTGGCCGCAGGACTGGGACGGTATCATCGCCTTCTATCCTGCGTATGACTTCACGACGCTGAGTCTGCAGCAGTTGCGCGCGACAGAAGGCTTCGCGGCAGCTGGCGCATACCTCGACACGGCGCAGCGAGCGCTGCTCCTGAAAGCCGTAATGCAGGCGTGCGATGGACTCGACGGCGTCGTCGACGGGCTGATCAGCAACGTGCAGGCGTGCAACGCGACGTTCAACCCGGTGACGGCCGACGTCGACGGCAAGCCACTGCGCTGCGCCGGCGGTGCCGCGCGCGGCGACACGTGTCTGTCGGACCGGCAGATCGCGGCGCTCAATACGATGAACACGCCGCTTGTGTTTGCGTATCCGCTCGAAAGCGGCGAAATCGAGTATCCGGGCTACAACGTGTATGGCGCCGACCTGGGGGTGGGTAGCAGTTCGCCGCTCGAGCCAACAGTCACGGAGCTCGCACTCGGTACGACGCAGCCCTCGTTTCCGCTCCAGGGCACCGCGATGTTCGACGGACAGATCAGCGACCAGTTCGTCCGCTACACCGTGATGGACAACCCGAACTTCGACTCGCTGACGTTCAATCCGGCGCTGGCCGGTCCATGGGCCGGGCGGATCAGCATGCTGTCGGGACTCGACGCGACCGACGCGAACCTGACGCCCTTCATGCGCCGCGGCGGCAAACTGCTGATGGCGCACGGCACTGTGGACCAGACCGTCAGCACGCGAGCAACCGAGATCTACTATCAGCGCTTGCTGTTCACGATGGGCTTTGGCGCGGTCGAATCGTTCGTGCGCTTCTACGAGATTCCGGGGATGCAGCACGCGATCGGCACCGAGTTCAACGCGTCGTGGGACTCGCTCACGACGTTGCAGAACTGGGTCGAGCACGGGAGCCCGCCAGTGCATCAGGTGGTCACCGATACTGCGGGCGTGCCGGGACGCACGCGGCCGCTGTGCCAGTATCCGACGTGGCCCAGCTATAACGGCGCGGGGGACATGAACAGCGCGGCGTCGTTCACCTGCGTGCAGTGAGCAGGCCCTTCAACGTTCAACTGTGCCCCGCCGTTGCGGGGCCATGCGGATCGACGTACCAGTAGTCGATGATCCAGTCCGGAGCATGGAAGGACTTCGGCAAAACGGATGGATAGGCGAGCGTCGACTTGTAGGCGACGCGCGAATTCGGCGCGTAAAACTCGGGGACCAGGTAATACGAGTTGACCAGCACGCGGTCGAGCGCCCGCGTGGCTGCTTCGAGATCGTCGAGCGTATTCGCGGCCAATGCAGCGCGAATCAATCCGTCGACCACATCGGAATGCACGCCCACTGTGTTTTCCGATCCCACTTCCAGGGCGGCCGCGCTGCCAAAGCGGCGCGGCAGTTCGACGCCTGGAACGGTAACGGGCGGGTAGCCCCCGGTGGTCATATCGAAGTCGAAGCTGTCGAGCCGTTGCTGATACAGCGCACTATCGACCTCCCGCAAATGCGCCTCTATGCCAAGGGTGTTGAGCGCCTGCATATATGGCAGCAGCAAACGGTCCATGCCGGGTTGGTCGTCAAGCACCTCAATGCTCATCGCCGTACCGTTGGCGTCACGTAACGCACCATCGCGGTAATGCCAGCCCGCTTGTCCCAACAGGTCGCGCGCTTCCCGCAGATTGCCGCGCAGCGAGTCCGGCGGCAGCGTCGATGGCTGTCTTAGCATCGGGCCGAACACTTCGGGTGGCAGGCTCGCCCGATACGGCTTGAGCAGCGCCAACTCCTTCGGACCGGGCATGCCGGTGGCCCCAAACGAAGCCGGATCAAAATAACTGTTCGACCGCTCGTACTGGTCGTAAAACATCATCCGGTTCATCCAGTCATAGTCGAACGCAAGTGTCAGCGCGTGACGCACTCTCACGTCCTGGAACATCGGCTTGCGCAGATTCATGAGAAGGCCCCGCATATACGCAGGCCCGTTGGGAAACAGGCCTTTCTTCAGCAGACCATTTCGAAAATTCTCGCCTACGTAGCGGCGCGCCCATATCGTCGCGCTTCCTTCAATGTTGACGTCGATGTCGCCCGCCTTGAACGCTTCAAGCAGACCGAAGTTGTCGAAGAAGAGTTGGAACGAGATGCGCTCGAAGCGAAACATGCCCCGCCGCGATGGCAGATCCGCGGCCCAATAGGCGGGGTTGCGACGGTACGTGATGTCCTTGTCATTCTTGCGTCGTTCGATCAGATAGGGGCCGCTCGCGATTGGCGCCACATTGGCGATCTGGTCGAATGGCGGACGTGTACCGTCAGGCCGCATGCCCCACTTCGGCGAGAACACCGGCAGATCGCCCGCGAGCAATGGCGCATCGCGTTCCGGCCGTCTGAAGTCGAAACGGATCGTCGATGGATCGATCACGGTTGCGCTTTTGATGACCGAAAACTCTGAGTTAGAGAGTGGCGAGGCTTGCGGGCTCGTCAGCGTATCGAAGGAATATTTGACGTCCGATGCCGTGATGCGATCGCCGTTGGAAAAGCGCGCCGAGGGATTGATGTGGAAGGTTGCCGAGGTGAGATCCGGTTGTACCTGGACATCATCTGCGATCAGCGGGTATTCCGAGGCGAGTTCGTCCCAACTCCGCTGCATCAATGTGTCGAACATCAGATTGCGAATGTCCGGGGCCGGATTGCCACGTAACAAGAAAGGGTTCAGGGAATCGTAGCTTTGCAGTTCGTCGTAGTTGCCGAAGTTCAGCGTGCCGTAGGCAGGCGCGTCCGGATTGGCGTAGTCGAAGTGGGTGAAGCTGACCGGGTAGCGCGGCTCGCCGAATTGGGCGAGTGACGGCGCGGCATGAACAGGCGTCGTGAGCACGGTCAGCGCGGTTGCGGCGCAGCGGAGTATGGTCAGGAGAGACGGAATACTTGCGGACTGCGAGCGACCAGGTGCTAAAGCTTTGGTGCAATTCGCCAGAACGGCTTGGGACACACTGAACATTACGATCTTCATCAATGGATATTCTATGACTCTGTCTAGGTCTGCATTTCGCTCAGGCGATCGATGCCCCGTTCGGAACGATCAGGCCCATGCTCATCAATTGAATGATAACGGTCGTGGTCATGCTATCGGCGATTCGTGAACTTACCAGTTCCAACGTAGCAATTGATCGGCCAGCACGTCGCGCAGCGCTGCACCGTTAGCCGACAGCATCACGAAATAGATCACGCAGCGCGCGAACTTCGCAGCTAGATAACCCCAAGCATCTCTTTCAACTGAGCCGCTCTGGACCGGCTCACGGGCACTGCCGTGCGTTGCGCATCGGCCATGACAAGGTTGACGCTCTCTTCCGCCCTGACCAGTTCCACCGCGTAGGCAAGGCTGACGATATGGCTGCGATGGACGCGCAGATAAACGCTGCTATCCAGGCGCTGCTCCAGATCAGCGAGCGACAGGTTGGAGAGGTAATGCTCGTCTTTAGTGACGATCGTCGTGTAGTGACCATCGCCCTGAAACCGGACGATATCCTTCAGATCGATCAGGATCACCCGGTTCATCTGATACACCGGAATTTTGAACAGGCGGCGTGGCGCGGGCACGCGGCTTCCCTGCCGAAGTTCAACCGGTTCAGTCGTGATATCGGTCACGTCGTAGAAAATCATGCAGGTGCCGCATGCGCCATGACTGCCCGTCATTTTGGACACCTTGATCATCAGTATCCGGTCGGGAATATTGATCATCATCGCAACGGGCGCCGGTGACTTCACCGGGCAGCCGGCAGGTTCATCCGCTTGCAGCAGGAAGCGCAGTTTGTCGCGGCTCTTCTCCGGATGAAGCTTGATCACGTCGATACCGAACAGCCTGTCCTGCGAGACTCCCAACGACTGTTCGCCCGCCGGACCCAGGATCTGCACCGCCACATCGTTGAACGCAGTCACGTGCCCCTGCGCATCGAGCCAGACCATCCCCGGATTGAACTGCTCCAGCTTGTGCTGGAAGGTCTCGTTATGGCGTGACTCGGACGTTGGCAACTTCGCTGTCGGGGCTGGGGCCAGCGGGTTCATTCGGTGTCTCCTGCTCAAACGGATGGTTTCGCCACCGGCGATTTTTGACTCTTGTATGCCTTTTCCAAAATTCACGCAAGTTTTCGGGTAGCTGGTGCGGGTAAACCGAACATTCGCGAAAAGTACGCTGAATTGCTGCACTGCGTCGTGAACCGGACAAGCCGATTCCGGAGATTTCAGCGATACGGCCCCCTAGCCCTCTGCAGCGCCTGCCCGCGACTGGTTGACCGCATTTCACGCCATCCAGACGACCGTTGACGCATCCATTCCACCGTTGAAGAACTCGCGTTGAATTGCAGTGTAGTCCTGTGAAATGCTTCTGAATGACAGGCCGACTACGCTTCCGCTCGCCGGCCGATGAAAACCAGGAGACCAACGTGATCCCTCGTCCGTTCGAATACCACGCGCCCCGCAGCCTGTCCGAAGCGATCTCATTGCTGACCGAGCATGGCGACACCGCCAAGCTGCTGGCGGGTGGCCATAGCCTGTTGCCGATGATGAAGCTCCGCTTCGCCCTTCCCGACCACCTGATCGATCTGGGAAAACTCACGGAACTCAAGGGTATCCGTGAAACGGGCGATGAACTCCGCATTGGCGCGATGACAACCGAGAACGAGTTGATCTGGTCGACCCTGCTACAGGAAAAATGTCCGCTGCTCGTGGAAGGCGCGCGTCAGATTTCGGATCCCCAGGTGCGCTACCGAGGCACCATCGGCGGCGACATCTCGCATGGGGACCCGGGAAATGACCACCCCTCGCTGACGATCGCACTGGATGCCTCGTTCGTGCTCGCCGGCGAGCATGGCGACCGTGTCGTGCCGGCCGACGGCTTTTTCCTCGGAACCTACATGACGCTGCTCGAAGCCGGCGAGATCATGACCGAGATCCGCATTCCGACTCCGGCGGCCGGAACAGGCTATTGCTACGCAAAGCTCAAGCGCAAAACCGGTGACTTCGCCACCGCCGCGACGGCTGTCACGCTGCGCATGTCAGGCGGGAACGTGAGCGATGTACGCATTGTGCTAACCAATGTCGGGCAGACCGCGCTTCGCGCGACCGGCGCGGAACAATCGCTGTTAGGCAAGCCGCTCGACGACGCCCGCATCGACGAAGCCGCACGGCTCGCCATGAGCATCTGTGAGCCGGCGGAGGATCTGCGCGGCGATATCGAATACAAGACCGCGATGGCGGGCGAGATGACACGGCGTGCGCTGAGCAAGGCGCTCTCGCGAGCCGCACATTAAGACGCGTACTGACATCTATCGAGGAGACACGCGATGAGCCAGAAGGTCATGGTGTCGTTCAGGCTGAACGGTACGCACACAGATGTAGTGGTCGAGCCGCGCGAGCTGCTGATCCACACGTTGCGGGAAAAATGCCTGCACACCGGCCCGCATATCGGCTGTGAGACCTCTCACTGCGGCGCCTGCACGGTGGACGTGAACGGCATGTCGGTTAAGTCCTGCACCCTGTTGACGGTACAGGCCGAGGACGCAGATCTGCTAACGGTCGAGGGACTGGCCAAAGGCGGCGAACTGCATGCGCTGCAGGAGGGCTTCATGCAGGAGCACGGCTTGCAATGCGGCTTCTGCACGCCCGGCATGCTGACGCGTGCCTATCGCCTGCTACAGGAAAACCCGAACCCGAACGAAGAGGAGATCCGTTTCTGGATGGCGGGCAATCTGTGCCGTTGCACTGGCTACCAGAACATCGTGAAAGCGGTCCAGTATGCCGCCGCCAAGTTGCGCGGCGAAGCGGTCCAGAGTTCGCATCCGCTCATGGCGGAAGTGTCGGCGCACTGATCCGGGAGACACGAAATGGGAAATATCGACGCCAATCTGGATCGTCTTGCCGCGCTTGAGGGCATGGGCTGCTCGCGCAAACGCCGCGAAGATCCGCGCTTCATTCAGGGCAAAGGCACTTATGTCGACGACGTCAAGATGCCCGGGATGCTGTTCGGCGCGATGGTGCGCAGCCCGTACGCACATGCGCGGGTACTGAGCATCGACAAGACCCGCGCGCTCGCCCACCCCGGCGTGCATGCGGTGCTGACGGCCGACGATCTTAAGCCGCTCAAGCTGCACTGGATGCCCACGCTTGCGGGCGACGTACAGGCCGTGCTTGCGGACGAGAAAGTCGTGTTCCAGAACCAGGAAGTCGCCTTCGTCGTAGCCGACGACCGCTACGTCGCCGCCGACGCGGCCGAACTGGTGGAAGTGGAATACGAAGAACTGCCCGTGCTGGTGGACCCACTCAAAGCGCTTGAGCGTGATGCGCCCGTGATTCGCGAAGACATCCGCGACAAGCAGATGGGCGCGCATGGCGTGCGCACGCATCCGAACCACATCTTCACCTGGAACGTCGGCGACAAGGACAAAACCGCGCGCGCGTTCGACAACGCGGACGTCACCGTGCGGCAGGAGATGCTGTATCCGCGCGTGCATCCGTGTCCGCTCGAAACCTGCGGCTGTGTGGCATCGTTCGACAAGGTGCGCGGAGATCTGACGGTCTATATCACCTCGCAGGCGCCGCATGTGGTACGCACGGTGGTCGGCATGTTGTCGTCGATTCCGGAATCGAAGATCCGCATCATCTCGCCGGATATCGGCGGTGGTTTCGGCAACAAGGTGGGGGTCTATCCGGGTTACGTGGTGGCGATCGTCGCGTCAATCGTGCTCGGGCGGCCAGTCAAGTGGATCGAATCGCGCGCCGAGAATCTCAGCTCCACCGCGTTTGCTCGCGACTATCACATGACGGGCGAACTCGCCGCCGATAGCCGCGGCCGGATCAAGGCGTTGCGCGTGCATGTCACCGCGGATCACGGCGCGTTCGACGCCTGCGCGGACCCAACGAAGTGGCCCGCCGGCATGTTCCATGTCTGCACGGGCTCCTATGACATCCCCAACGCGTTTGTGTCGGTGGATGGCGTCTACACCAACAAGTTTCCGGGCGGCGTAGCTTACCGGTGCTCATTCAGGGTAACCGAAGCGGTCTATCTGATCGAACGCATGGTGGACGTCCTCGCGCAGAAACTCGGCATCGACAAGGCCGAAATCCGTCTGCGCAATTTCATTCGCAAGGACCAGTTTCCGTTCTCCACACCGCTCGGGCTCGACTACGATTCGGGCGACTATGAACCTGCGCTCAGGAAAGTGCTGGCCGCCGTCGACTACCCTGCCCTGCGTGCCGAGCAAGCCGTCCGGCGCGCGGATGCGAGCGCCGAATGGCTGATGGGAATCGGCATCGTCACCTTCACCGAGATCGTCGGCGCCGGACCGTCGAAGATGTGCGATATCCTGGGCGTCGGCATGTTCGACTCGTGCGAGATTCGCGTGCATCCTGACGGGTCCGCTATCGCGCGCATGGGCACGATCACGCAAGGTCAGGGACACCAGACCACCTACGCGCAGATCATCGCCTCCGAGGCGGGCATTCCCGCTTCAGTGATCACGGTCGAGGAAGGCGACACGTCCACCGCACCGTACGGGCTCGGGACCTATGGCTCGCGCTCCACGCCGGTCGCCGGTGCCGCCATTGCACGAGCGTCGCACAAGATTCGCGAAAAGGCTCGCCAGATTGCCGCTCACTTATTGGAAGCAAGCCCGGACGATGTCGAGTTCGATCTCGACCGCTTCGTGCTCAAGGGGTCGCCCGAGCAGTTCAAGACGATCAAGCAGGTAGCGTGGGCGGCCTACAACAACGTTCCAGAGGGCATGGAGATGGGTCTGGAGGCAGTGGACTACTACGACCCGCCCAACTTCACGTTCCCGTTCGGCGCTTACCTCTGTGTGCTCGACGTCAATCGCTACACAGGCGAAACAAAGGTGCGTCGCTTCTACGCGCTCGACGACTGCGGCACGCGTATCAATCCGATGATCATCGAAGGCCAGATTCACGGTGGCCTGACGGAAGGATTCGCTGTCGCGATGGGACAGGAAATGCCCTACGACGAGGCGGGCAATCTGCTGGGTGGCACGCTGATGGATTACTTCGTGCCGACCTCTGTGGAAACACCGCATTGGGAGACGGATTTCACGGTGACACCATCGCCTCATCACCCGATTGGCGCGAAGGGAGTGGCTGAATCGCCGCATGTCGGCTCGATTCCGTGTTTCACCTCGGCAATGGTCGATGCGTTCGCACACCTGGGCGTCACCCACATGAACATGCCCCACAACGCCTGGCGGGTATGGCAGCAAAGCCGCGCACTTGGGCTCACACGGCAGTAGCGCGCGACTTTGGACTGATGATCCCGACATAGAGAGGATGATTGAATGAAAGTCGTCATCGAAAAGGTATTTCCTCTGTCCGCCACGGCGGATGCCGCGTGGCAGTGTCTTCAGGACATTGAAGCAGTAGGCGGATGCATGCCCGGCGCAAGGATCACCGAGCGCCTGGACGCGACGCATTACAAGGGCACCGTGACCGTGAAGATCGGCCCAGCCTCGATGTCGTTCAAGGGCAATATTGAGGTCCTGGAACTCGACGCCGCGCTGCGCACCCTGCATCTGGTCGGCAAGGGTTCGGATACGACTGGCACGTCCGGGGCATCGATGGATCTCATCGCGACCATTCAGGCGAGCGGCGCGACCTGCGAACTGGTTGGGAAAAGCGAAGTCGCAATGAGCGGCAAGGCGGCCGCATTCGGCGGCCGCATGATGAACACGGTCGCTGACCAGATCCTCAAGCAGTTCGTCGATAACTTCGGTGCGTTGGCGCAGAGTCGGAGTGCGCCGCAGGCTGCGCCGTCACCCGATGAACCGGCTGCGGCCGCCGTCACGCGCGCACCGGCCCGGCCTCCCGCCGAACTGAACGGACTCTCGCTTGCATGGGCGGTTCTGCATGACTGGCTGCGTAGACTGTTCTCACGCAAAACCGCGTGAGCGATGAGGTCGCCATGTTCACAGACCGCATGAGCAACGTACTGGACCTGCAACAGCGCCTCGACCATCATGGCTACATCGCCGAGCGCAGCCTTGCGGCCACTTTGCTGCTGACGCTGGAAATGCGGCGGCCCCTCTTGCTCGAAGGCGAGGCGGGCGTGGGCAAGACTGAAGTGGCCAAGGCGCTTTCGCGTCTGTCCGACACACGGCTGATCCGGCTGCAATGCCATGAAGGTCTCGATGTCCATTCTGCGCTGTACGAGTGGAACTACCAGCACCAGTTGCTCGCCATCAAGCTACTCGAACAGGACGACCGGCCGCTAGCGAACAAGGAACAGGACATCTTCTCCGAGCGCTATCTGCTCAAGCGCCCTCTTCTGGAAGCGATCACGACAACACCCGCGCCTGTCCTATTGATCGACGAAATCGATCGCACGGATGAAGCATTCGAAGCGTATCTGCTCGAATTGCTGTCGGACTTCCAGATATCAATTCCGGAGCTCGGGGTAATCCACGCGATCGAGCGGCCCGTCGTGATCCTGACCTCCAACGGCACCCGCGAGATTTCCGACGCGCTGCGCCGCCGTTGCCTGTATCACTACGTCGACTACCCGGACTTCGCAAAGGAACTGGCGATCGTAAGAGCGCAGGTGCCGGAGGTGCCCCCGAAACTGGCGCAACAGGTGGTCGAGTTCGTTCAGGCGGTGCGGCAGATGGACATTCAGAAAAAGCCCGGCATCGCCGAGACGCTTGATTGGGCGGCTGCGCTTCTGCGCCTGGGCGTAAGTACCTTCGACGAGGACGGTATTGACCGGATCATGGATTCGCTCTCGACACTGGTGAAGACCCGCGAGGATCAGGCGGGCTTCACGCGCTCCGTGGTCGAACGACTGGCGGCCGCATGTTGATTGATATGGATAACGACTTCGCCACCGAAACGGCGCCGCCCGAACTGGCCGACGCCATAATGTCCCGCTATGTCGGTTTCGCGGGATGGCTGCGTGATAATGGTTTTCACGTGACGAGCAGCGACATGGCCGCGGCGATGGAAATCGCCCATCGCACGGGGCAATTCGACAGCCTGCTGTTGCGCTGGAGCCTACGCGCATGCCTTTGCTCGCGGGCCGAAGAGTGGCGGCGTTTCGATGAACTCTTCGAGGCGTATTTCTTCGCCCCGAATCGCCACTCACTGGTTGAAACGACGGCGGGCGGCGCAGGCAGACTGACGCCGCGTGGCGAAAGCGCGGCGCGCGATCGCAGCGAAGGCATGCCGCTCTCGCTGGTTGGCCGCGGCGCCGATACCGCGCAGGCCGATGGCAAAACGGCTGAGCACGGCATGAGCCGTGAAACGTCGCTCATGCATGCGGATTTCCGCCATCTGAATCAGCCCGACGAACTGTTCGCCATCGACCAGGCCATCCGACGCTTCGTGCATCGGCTGCGTGGCATGCAGATACGGCGCGAACGCCGCGCTTCGTCGGGCCGTTCGATCGACATGGCGCGCACCATTCGCCTGAGCGTGTCTCACGGTGGCGTACCGCTGGAACTCGCGTGGCGCCGCAAGCAGCGCGTGAGGCCGCGTATCGTCATGCTGCTGGATGTAAGCCGCTCGATGAGCCTGTACAGCTTCTTCTTTATGCGGCTTGCGCGGGTTATCAGCACACGTCTGTCCGACGTGCATTGCTTCAATTTCCACACGCGGCTCGTCGGTATTGCGCAGGCGTTGCGCGACCCCGACCCGTGGCGTTCGCAGGAGCGGCTGCAACTCCTCTCGGCCGGTTGGGCAGGCGGCACGCGCATCGGCGACAGTCTCGACGAATTCAACCAGCGCCACGCAGCCGCGCTGCTGCATTCGCGCACGGCCGTCATGATTGTCAGCGATGGCTACGATGCTGGGGAGCCGGCACTCCTTCAGCAGGCGCTGCGCAGGATGCGGCGTCGTTGCCGTTGCATTGTCTGGCTGAATCCGCTTGCCGGCCGCCCCGGTTTTACGCCGAGCAGTGTCGGCATGACGGCGGCCATGCCCTATCTCGACCTCATGACCAGCGCGAGCGACCTCGCCAGTCTTGAGCGCGTCCTGCCGCAAGTCTTGTCCGTTTTGCAATGAGGCGCGCCATGAACTCCACCACGCACTCCGCGATCCACTCCGACGAGTTGATCCAGCTTGAACAACGGTTGACCGAGCAAGCGTGCCGGTTCGCCGTGACCACCGTAGTCCGGGCGCTGCCACCCACCTCGACGTGGGTCGGCGCGCAAGCGCTGGTGGAAAGCGACGGCACGCTGCATGGCTGGATCGGCGGCGGCTGTTCCCGGGCGATCGTGGTCCAGGCCGCCTTGGAAGCGATGCGCTTAGGACAGCCAAAGTTGATTCGCATCAGCAATTCGGAGGTCGCGCCAGAACCTGGCGTAGAGCATCATGCAATGCCCTGCGCCAGCAACGGCACCATCGAACTCTTTATCCAGCCGTCGGTACCCGCGCCATCGGTGCTGATACTCGGCTCGACACCCGCCGCACTCGAAGCCTGCGTGCTGTCGCAACGCATGGGCTTTCGCGTCCATGCCGCAGCCCACGTGACCGCGCCGTTTGCCCCGCTTGGCGTACAGCGGGTCATCGAGGGTTTCAATGCGGATGCGTTGCGCGTGCTGATGCCGCAACTGATTCTCGTCGCCACTCAGGGCGACAGCGACGAGGACGCGCTTGAGGCCGCCCTGCAGACCTCGGCAGTAGCCGTGCTGCTGGTCGCGAGCCAACGCAAGGCGGATCGCCTGCGCAACACGATGCGCGTCCGTGGTATCCCGGAAGAACGGCTCGCCGCCCTGCATGCCCCTGCCGGACCGAGCATTCATGCGCGCACGCCACAGGAAATCGCGCTCGGTGCCGTGGCGGGACTCGTGACACTGCGCCGAATGCTGGAGCAGGCTGAGGCCAACACGACGGCCACGCCTACCGCTGGAGCCGACGTGCTGCCCGTGCTGCCGCCGCAGCCGCCGTGCGAAGCAATGGCGTCGGTCGAGCCGCCCGCTCGCTACATCAATCCCGTCTGCGGGATGGCAATCGATGTTGCATCCGCAAGGCACGTCCTCGGAACGGGCGGAGAGCGCGTCTACTTCTGCTGCGATGGCTGCAAACTCGAGTTCGAACGCGCACCCGGCAAATATCTCGCGATCGTCCAGGAGCGACGTCAACGGGAGGTAGTATGAATGCTGCGACGCGGCTGGCATTCTCCGCGGTGATGCTAGCCGCAGGCACTTCGTCACGCATGCAGGGCCGTCACAAGCTGCTGTTGCAGATCGATGGTGAACCCGCGATCAGGCGTTCCGTACGCGCGCTGCTCGCGGCGGGTCCCGAGGAAATCGTGGTCGTGACAGGATTCAACGGTCGCGCCATCATCGAGGCGCTCGACGGGCTGCCGCTAAGATTCCAGTTCAATCCGTATTACGAGCAGGGGCAGATGACCTCGGTTGCAGCGGGCGTGGCTGCGCTCAGTGCGCCGTGCAGTGTCGTGCTTGTTTGTCTCGCGGACCAGGTTCTGCTCGAACCCGATGACTACTGCGAGCTGATCGATGCATACGCCGCGATGCCGCGCGGCTCCATTCTGGTGCCCTCATGCAGCGGGCAGCGTGGCAATCCGGTGGCGTTTTCGGCAAGTTACGCAGCGGAAGTCGTCAGTGGACATGTGAACCCCGGCTGCAAAAAGCTGATCGCAGAGCATCCCGATGAAGTCTTTGTCCATGAGGCAAAGCACGACCGCTTTGCGCTCGATATGGACACGCCGGAGGACTATGCAAACATCCTCGCGCGGTTGAAATTGACAGAGGAGCACGGTGCTAGCGGGCTTCCGATATGAATCGGCGCCATGTTCGCGAGGATGATCTCGGACATGGTGGCGCCGCAGCCAAATAGCAGGTGCCGGTCTCGCAGCGTCGATCGATTCCAGAGCCGCAATTGATAGAACGCGCCCGTCGCATCGACGCGCTTTCAACCGCTTAGCAACTTCCGCTCTCGCGTGCCACCCGCTGCGATGCGATCAATCGGCATGCGATGCCGGTGACGAACCGGCTTCCAGATAAGTGAGCCCGTGCAGTTCGCCCACGATACGCTGGCGCAATTCGTCTGTGACACGCGGATGCGTCATCAATGCCCAGTAGGCGCCGGCGGTTTCTCCGCGTCGTCGCTGCGCGCTCCACCATTGAAGCAATTCGTTTTCATCGCGCGCACGTTCGAAGCGCCGGATTTCCTGATCGTGACGGTTGTCCAGCGCTTCATGCAGGGCCTCTGCGCCCCGCCCGCCTTCGGCGGCGATTTGCACTGCGGCATGGTGCAGTTCGAATTCGCGAGCCTGATCCATGCCGAGAGCTGCATAACGCGCGACGATATCGTACAGATCCGCACTGGCGAGGCAGGTCCCGATCACCGAACAGTGGATATATGAATCGAGCTCGGCCAGTCGCACGCGCTTCGCAACCGGTGTCTATCGAGCAATCCGCCGGACTGCCGACCAGATGATCAGGAGGAACGCGACGGCTTTCAATGCGCACTCGACTGCGGACACATAAAATCCAACGGCGAAAAACTGCTGCTCCACCGCCAATCCCGTAGCGATAGAAAATGTGCTGATGGCGCAACAAACGGCGAAGACGGCCCTGGCGGCTCTGCGGCCTGACAAGGTCCAAAGCGTCAAGGAAAGCCAGATCAATTTCCCCACAATGCATGCGGCGCTTTCGGCGGGCGTTCGACTACTCAATATTTCCACGGGTAACTCGCACACCGACCAGATTGCCGCGAGAACCACAATCGATTGCGTAAGCGCGCTCAGTTCAGGCCCGGGCCTATCAACGACTTTCCCGCTTTCGTAGATGTTTTGATGATCAGATCCCATCACCGGGGTTGATCGCGGAATTTCAAAGGGGTCTTGCCATAGCATGCTAAACCTCGCCGATAAGATGAACAGTCAGCCAACTCACGAATAGGCATTATTGGTCGAGAGACGTCTCACCAGCACTATTGAACGCAGATAGACGTGTAATCAACCGTGCGCCGGATGATGTAGTGACGGCACAGCGGGGAACGCCACGGGTCTGTACAGACAATTTCAAGGTACCCGTTGGCCAAAAGCGTGATTGACGTCGACATATTTCCATCCCGAATCAGTCGTTGATGCGTTGGGGAAGGTCTGAGCAAGCACGCCATGGAGTGATCTTGAGTGGCGTTCAATCAGACTCTGTTCGTACGTTAAAGGTAGTTCCGAATGCGCCCATAAACCATGCTACGAAGGGATGCTTGGATACCATCTTGGTCATGCAACCTAATACCTTGGTGTGCATCGATACATGCCATCACTCACAACGACACCCGATAAGGTGCGATCCCGCCGATGACAGGGTCGCATCCTCCGATTAGATGGAGCGAGAATGAGTTGACATGCGGGACTATCGAGTCATCATATCGCACACGCTTTAATCGCATTAGATACACTTATATACATTGCGTTGCTTGTAACCCACTTTTAAGGGACGGAAGCCATTCGTTCGGCTCCCAGTTGGCCAGGCACCACCTGCCCTGCAATTCATTCCAGTTTCGCCACGGCTACGTCATCGTGCTGGACCAGGAAAATCAGGTTAGCCTCACGGTCAATCAGCAGGTGGCCAATCGCCTCGCTGGTAACGCGTCGCAGATGTCGGCACTGCCCGAACTGGCCGCCCAGCGTTCGATTCTGTCGCTGGCTCGCGCCAATATGCCACGAGTCGCTGCACATATGCGCCCGTTCCTCGGCAACATTGGCACGACGCCGGCGCGTGACTTACCGGACTCCCACAACTGCGCCGATTTCGGTCAGTATCTGGTGGGTGCTCCGCACAAATATGCGTTGACCATCGAAGAGTTGCATGCAGCCAAGACCGATGGCCACATGGACACGAACTCGGTGCGCGAGGGCTGCATTCTGATTTGCCCGGTCAAGGTGCCTGGCGCAGGCGTCTACATGGGTGACATGCACGCCCAGCAGGGCAATGGCGAAATCGCCGGACATGCCACCGATGTATCCGGTGAAACCGAGCTGACGGTCGAGGTGATCAAGGGTCTTACGCTCGATGGTCCGATCCTGCTGCAGAACTTCGACGATCTGCCGCCCATGGCGCGCCCGATGAGCACAGAACAACGGCAGAAAGTGGCGGAACTGTGTGAGCGTTGGGGGCAACACGAAGTTGAAAGCAGCGGTCCACTCACCTTTATCGGCCCCATTGAAATCAGCGGGTTGCCTGGCACCGTCCGCGTCACCTTTCTGTGCCCAATGAAGATTCTTGATCGCATGGGAATCGGCCATCTGGTTCGCGAAAAATACCAGTTGATCTGAACGAAACATTGAGCGGTCGACACCATTCGGCGCGCACACTGCGCCGGTCGACCGTTCTGCGCCTCACGCGCCGAGGATGTTCCGCTCCGGCCCCTTCCCAGACGATCAGGACTACCTATGAAAAAGGTATTGCAATACTGGAAAGAATCTTCGCCCGCTTAACGTTCGACTGCGAACTATAATGGATTCGCACAGCTTCGCTTCGCGAGGAATCATCATGCCTGCCAGGTCATATTCGACGTCGACAACGGGCGAATCCAGCCCATCGTTCGTCTACGTTGTTGACGATGACGAGTCGATGCGGTACTCGTTATGCAATTTGCTGAATTCAGTGGGTCTGCGCGTCGAGGCGTTCGAATCATCTCAAGAGTTTCTTGCTTTCCCGAAGCGCGACGTGCCTAGCTGCCTCATTCTTGATGTCAGGTTACGTGGTGAGAGCGGCCTTACATTCCAGCAAGAACTGCTACAGAGTGGGCTGAACATCCCCATCTTGTTCATGACAGGGTTCGGGAACATGGAAATGTCGGTCAAAGCCATGAAAGCGGGAGCGGTCGACTTTCTTGCCAAGCCCTTTCGCCAACAGGACATGCTGGACGCCGTTGCTCAAGCACTGGCAAAGGACAGCAAGCGCATTGCGGCTGACCACTCCACTACTGCACTGCGCGTCGCTTACGGCTCTTTGACGCTGCGGGAGCAACAGGTCATGGCGTTAGTCGTCGCTGGCCTGTTGAACAAACAGATTGCATCAGAATTGAATGTAAGCGAAATCACTGTGAAGGTGCATCGCGCGCGAGCGATGAAAAAAATGACCGCGCATTCACTAGCGGATCTCATTCATAAGGCCAATGCTCTCGGAATCAATTCTCGAAGCCGGTCTCCGGAGAGCCAAGGGCGACCGAAAGCCAATGTTTAACCACTGCTGCTGAGTACGGTTTCTTCAACAAAGCCAGTGCTCCGTTGTCTGCGATCTTTACTTGGACCGAAGGTGTCGGATAGGCGCTGATGAAAATTGTCGGCGGCGGATTACCTTGTGCGATGAGGAGTTCGTGCATCTCTACCCCAGACATACCTGTCATTCGAATGTCCGAAATAAGACATGCCGTGCCAGACGCTTCCCCCGAAGCGAGGAATGTCTCGGCTGATTCATAAACCCGCGTCTGCCAGCCCAACGATTGCACGAGGTTGCTCAAAGAGAAACGCACGCCCTCATCGTCGTCGACAATTGACACAATAGGCGTAGTTTTCAACATTTGGCCCTCAACCATGCCTTCAATCGGACGACAGCGGTCGCGAACGCCGCTTCTGTGCCGCCGATTACAGATTACATGGATATTACGCGGCGCCGCTATGATACGAAGGTATATGCGCGACGCAGACCTGCCCTGGCAGTAATGCGCATTACCACATCGGTTCAATCGCGAGACTGCCTTCCTCTACTTTGGTCTGGAATCGAGAAAGTGGTTCCCGGCAGTTCGATACTTGCGGGTTCTCTATTGCCGGCATCGCCACCAAAACAGGCAACTAGTGACAGGCTGGAAACAGTCACTTACTCCCGAAGCGCGCAAAATCGTAAGACGTTGGCGTCTACTTCGAGAGAGACCTTCACACTATGGATCTCACCGGTTACGAGCTTGAACCGCTGCGCGACGATGGGGATTTCTCACTGTACCGCGCACGCCGGCCTGGCAACCCCGTCTCTGTGCTCACGCTTGTGGCAGCGCGGTCGGCGTCCAAAATCCTCGCACGCCTCGAACACGAATTCACACTGGCGTCCCTGCTTGATTCCAGGTGGGCGGTTCGACCACTGGCGCTCAATGACCACAAATCTTCTGCCGCGCTCGTTCTGGAGGACAACGGTGGCGAGCCACTGAATCGCACTGTCGGCCAACCACTCGAACTGGCGCGCTTC
This sequence comes from Paraburkholderia sp., assembly GCF_049581445.1. GTDB lineage: Bacteria > Pseudomonadota > Gammaproteobacteria > Burkholderiales > Burkholderiaceae > Paraburkholderia. The sequence continues at coordinate 22,281 of NZ_JBAURZ010000151.1, forward strand.
CTGAATCTCGCCATTAATCTAACGAAAGTGGTTGGCGAGCTTCATCGACACGGACTCATCCATAAGGACATCAAACCAGCGAACGTGCTTGTCGACGGAAGCGGCAACGTGCGGCTCACGGGCTTTGGCATCGCATCCCGGCTGCCACTCGAGCGTCAGCATCCCGTTCCGCCGGAGATTATTGCTGGGACGTTCCCGTACATGGCACCTGAGCAGACAGGTCGCATGAACCGATCGATTGACGCTCGCAGCGATCTTTACTCACTGGGCGTCACGCTCTACGAGGTGCTCACGGGATCCCTTCCGTTTGCTGCATCGGATGCCATGGAATGGATCCACTGTCATATCGCCCGAAGGCCGACTCCGCCGAGTGAGCGCGTCAGCGGCGTGCCCGAACCGGTCGAAGCCATCGTGCTGAAGCTACTCGCGAAGAACGCCGAAGACCGCTACCAGACTGCCGAAGGGGTCGAGGCCGACCTCCACTCGTGTCTCATCGCATGGGAAAGGTTCCAACGCATTGATGCTTTCCAGTTGGGTGCGCGCGATGCGTCCGACCGTTTGCTGATTCCTGAAAAGCTATATGGACGAGAGGCCCAGATCGAATCGCTCAACGCGGCTTTCGACCGGGTCGTTGTCCACGGTACGAGCGAGCTGGCGCTCATATCGGGTTATTCCGGCATCGGTAAGACCTCGGTCGTCAACGAATTGCACAAGGTGCTTGTCCCCCCGCGTGGCCTCTTCGCAGCAGGCAAGGCAGACCAGTACAAGCGCGATATTCCTTACGCGACGCTCGCGCAGGCGTTCCAGTCAATAGTTCGTGAACTGCTGACCAAAAGCGACGTGGATGTCAGCCGATGGCGGCGTGCCCTGCTGGAGGCATTAGGCCCGAATGGCCGCCTGATGGTCGATCTGATCCCGGAACTTTCGGTCATTATCGGCGAACCCTCGCAGGTCCCGAGCCTGCCGCCGCAGGACGCTAAAAATCGCTTCCAGATCGTATTCCGTCGATTCCTCGGCGTGTTCGCGAGCCCAGACCATCCGCTCGCGCTGTTCGTGGACGATTTGCAATGGCTAGACACAGCGACGCTCGATTTGATTGAACACCTCGTCACCCATCCGGAGGTACGTCACCTTCTGTTGGTCGGCGCGTACCGGGACAACGAAGTCGGTCCCTCGCATCCCCTGCTGCGGACCATGGGAGCAATCCGCAAGGCGGGAGGCAAGATCCATGAAACCACCCTCTCTCCCCTCACGCCTGAGGATGTGGTGCAGTTGGTTACGGATTCGTTCCACTGTGGCCCGGAGATGTCCACCCCTCTTGCACAGCTGGTGCACGAAAAGACGGGCGGCAATCCATTCTTCGCGATCCAGTTCCTGAGAGCGCTGACAGATGAGGGGCTGCTCCAGTTTGACCGTGACAGGTCGGCCTGGACTTGCGATATGCCTGGCATTCGGGCCAAAGGCTTCACAGAAAACGTGGCCGATCTCATGGCTAGCAAACTGTACCGTCTGCCAGAAGCAGCACGGGACACCTTAGGACAACTTTCCTATCTGGGGAATACGGCGGAGGTTGCCACGCTCGCTCTGGTGAACGGCCAATCCGGGCAAACGATCCACGAGAACCTGTGGGAAGCTGTTCAGGCAGGGCTCATCTTCCGTGTTGATGGTTCATACGTGTTCGTGCACGATCGCATTCACGAGGCAGCCTATGCGCTGACTCCCGAATCAGAACGGGCTGCTGCGCATCTTCGAATCGGCCGGTTGCTTGCATCGCGCACGGCGCCTGATGAGCTAGAAGAGCTCATTTTTGACATCGCGAACCACTTCAATCGCGGCAAAGCGCTGATCGCTACGCAGGAGGAGTTTGAGCGCGTCGCCGAAGTGAACTTCGTCGCGGGCAAGCGTGCCAAGAATTCGACAGCATATGCTTCGGCGCGCAACTATCTGGCCCAGGCCATTGAACTCCTGCCGCCGGATAGCTGGACCCGCCGATACGAGCACACCTTCGACCTTTATCTGGCGTTCTCCGAGTGTGAATATCTGGTCGGCAACTTTACCGAGGCCGACGCACAGTTCGACAAAATTCTGGGTATTGCACGCTCCAATATCGATCGCGCCAAAGTCTATAGTCTGCGCATCAAAATGTACCAGGTCGCAGGCAAGTATGACGACGGTGTTTCCGTCGCGTTCGATGCGCTCCGACATTTTGATGTGACCTTTCCCGAATTCGACGCTGACATCAATGAAGCCGTTGATGCAGAGTTTCGCGACATGTGGGCTAACCTCGGGCAACGAGCCATTCGCGATCTTGTTGATGCGCCTGTGGCGGCTGACCCCGCGACCCGTGCGATCATCGACCTGCTCGTTGATGCAGGACCCTGTGCCTATATCGCGCGCCCGATGATATTCCCCTTGGTCACGCTTAAGGCGGTCAATGTCTCCATGCAACGAGGCAATACCAGTCAGTCGGGTTTCGCCTATGGCGTTTTTGCGCTCGCGCTGGTTTCATTTTTTGGCGACATTGCATCTGCGTTCGAGTTTTCCGAAATGTCGCTCAAGTTGAACGACAAGTTCGACAACTCCCCCTTAAGAGGGACCTTGCTTCACTTACACGGCGACCATGTTCTTATCTGGCGGCGCCACTTCTCGACCAGCATTCCGATCCTGGAACGTGCCTTCGCCGCCTGCCTCGAAGTAGGTGATCTTGTCTATGCTGGCTACCTCGCGTTTGAGACCGTGTGGCAGCTCGTCGAGAAAGGAGACACCCTTACCGATGTGATGGCAGCCTCGACGAAATACTCGGCGTTCGCCCTGCAGTGCCGTAACGATGCGGTCTACCACACCATTCGGATGGAGCAGCGATTCGTAGCCAGCCTGCAGGGCACGACAAAGAGTCCTCTGGTTTTCGATGATGAAACGTTCGATGAAGCGGCCAGCCTTGCCGTCGTCGTCGGCGCGGCTTTCGGCACTGGCGTCGTCTTCCATCACATCATGAAGCAGATGCTTGCGTTCTTCTACGGGCGGTATGCAGAGGCCCTGGACTTCGCAGCCCAGGCGGAAACGCTCATCGGGGCGGCAATGTCCCTGCCGATCGAGGCGAGCTATCATTTCTATCACGCCCTCACCTTAACCACGCTATATCCAACGGTCTCTGCAGCACAGCAAAAAGAGTATCGACAGACCATCGACGCGCATCTCAAGAAGCTGAAACTCTGGGCCGACAACTGCCCCGAGAACTTTAGCAATCGTCACGCCCTTGTTTCGGCCGAGATCGCACGCATCGAGGGACGCAACTACGACGCCATGCGCCTTTACGAGGACGCCATACGTTCGTCACGGGAACACGGCTTTATCCAGAATGAGGGACTCGCTTACGAACTAGCCGCCCGCTTTTGTGCGGCCAACGGCTTCGATGTCTTCGCTGAGACGTATATTCGTAACGCACGATCTTGCTATGCTCGTTGGGGTGCAGACGGAAAGGTCCGTCAACTGGACCAGGTTTATCCCGACCTCCGGCCGGACCGATCGCGCGCGGACAGCACCATCACTACTTCGGTTGACCAACTCGATCTCGCCACTGTCCTCAAAGTCTCACAGGTGATCTCCAGTGAGATCGCACTGGACGACCTGATTGACGCCCTGATGGTTCTTGCTTTGGAGCACGCGGGTGGCGACCGGGGCTTACTGATCATTCCGCACGATGACGGATTGCGAATCGAAGCAGAAGCCACCACCGTGGGTGACCGCGTCAAGGTCCATTCTCGTCAGGCGCGTGTCGCATCTACCGACCTGCCGGAAACGATTCTGCGCTACGTCGTCCGGACGAGAGATAGCGTGCTGCTCGATGATGCCGCTGAGCAAACCCAGTTCTCGGGGGATCAGTACATCCTCCAGAATGGTTGCCGGTCAATTCTGTGCCTGCCGCTGATCAAGCAGACCGAGCTGATAGGTGTGCTGTATCTTGAGAATCGGCTGAGCCCTCACGTCTTCACGCCTGCCCGCCTTGCCGTTCTGAGACTGCTGGCATCACAAGCTGCGATTTCCTGGGAGAACGCACGCCTTTTCGCTGAGCTGCAACATGCAGAAGCTTTTCTGGCAGATGCACAACGACTCAGTCACACCGGCAGCTTTCACTGGCATACCGCGACTGGAGAAATATTCTGGTCCGAAGAGAGTTACCGGATCTTCGGCTTTGATTTGCAAACCAAGCCCTCTCTGGATCTCGCGTTCAGCCGGGTTCACCCGGATGACCTTTCCAATGTTCACGAGGTCATAGAGCGCGCGGCAAACGACAAGCAAGGCTTTGAGTTTGAGCACCGACTGTTGATGCCCGACAGTTCCGTCAAGCACGTTCATGTAGTGGCGCGTGCCGTAACCGAAGAACGAGGTGAGCTGCATTTCGCAGGCGCCCTGATGGATATCACAGCCCGCAAGCAGGCCAACGCGGCTTTGGCAAGCAGCGAGCATCGCTACCGCACCCTGTTCCGCGACATGCCCGTCGCATTGATGCAGATCGAGACCCAATCGTTGATAGCAATATTGAAGGACCTTCGCGCACAAGGTGTGGAAGATCTATCGGTCTACATCGATCAGCATCCTGACCTGCTCCCTAAGGCATCTGAGGCGCTTGTCATCGAAGAGGTCAACAACCACGCGGTCCAGATGTTCGGTGCGAGGGATCGGGTCAAAATGCTCGGTTCCATGGAGTGGTTCTGGCGAGACGCCGCCCTGGGCACGTTGCAACGCGCCATGCAAAGCAGATTTCGCGGCGAAACGTTCTTCGAAGAAACGACGAAGTTTCGGACTCTTGACGGGCGAATCATTGACGTGTTTTGCACCATTGGTCGACCTCCCATCGCCAACGATCTGGGGATTTCGCTTCTCGGTCTGGTCGACATCACTGAGCGCGTTCGCTCCCAGGAAATGCTTCAGCGCGTCCAGGCAGACTTTGCGCATGCTACGCGCATCTCCGTGCTGGGTGAACTGACCGCCTCAATTGCCCACGAGCTGATGCAACCGCTCACTGCTATCGCTGCGAATGGTGAAGCCGGCCTGCACTGGCTCGAACGGCCCGTGCCCAACCTCGCGATGGTGCGCGAGGGGACCTCGCGGATGGTGTCTGACGCCGTACGTGCCGCGGACATCGTTGCCAGGATTCGTGGGATGGCAGTGCGTCGCTCGCCCGAGCGTAGCCTTGTGTCGCTTGACGAACTCATCCTTGAGGCCCTGCTTTTTCTGGGTCACGAAGTCGAATCGCGCGGCGTCACCGTATCGCACGATCTCGCTCCGGGCGCCCCGAAGATACTTGCTGACCGTGTGCAGCTTCAGCAAGTGATCGTGAACCTCGCTGTCAACGCCATGCAGGCGACAGCGGAAGTGGGAAGTCGGGAGCGCAGAATTACTATCCGGACAACCGTGTCAGAGAAGCAGACCATGTATTGCTCTGTCGAGGACAGCGGCCCAGGCATTGCCGACGCCCACCTCAACCACATTTTTGACAGCTTCTTCACGACCAAGCAAGACGGCATGGGCATGGGGCTGACGATCTGCCACTCGATTATCGAGGCGCATGGCGGCCGCATCGCAGCAGACAACAAATCCTCGCACGGCGGCGCCCGTTTCTACTTTCATCTCCCTCACACGGATGCGGTCCGCGCCTTTGAATCATCGTAGCAGTGAGTGGCGAAACTACGCTGTCGAAACTATTGTTTCGCTTAATTCATTTTCCATATAAAAGGTCTGCTGCCGCAGCAATAAAAGCATTCCGTCTCCATGCCAGGGTCGCCTCGTCATTGGCAATGCCTCGCGCTCAAAAGCAGCGCGGTACATCTAGACCCGACTGATACCTCGTTGTCCTGCACCTATATTCACCAGACGATTTACACGCATCCGTCCCGACACAGCAAATAAACAACATTCCGTAACAATTCGCTGTGCCTCAATGAAATGACGGGCTATGCTCCCGACCACGGCCTTGTTGTTCTAGCCAGCGGAAAACTTTCTTCTGCTGGCTCACCAATTAATGAGGATCGCTGATGAAAAACATCGTCCTTTCTGGTGCCGCTGGTGCACTCCTCGCTGCGGCCACATCTTCGGCATTCGCACAAAGCTCAGTCACGCTGTACGGCATCGTCGACGAAGCCATCCGATATCAGACGAATGCCGGGCCGGGTGGCAACGACCAGGTCTCCATGACGTCCGGCCCGGAAACCCACAGCCGCTGGGGCTTGAAGGGCAGCGAGGATCTGGGGGACAGCTGGTCCGCAATCTTCCACCTTGAAAACGGCTTCGAAGCCTTCGATGGGAAACTACACGTGCCCGATACGCTGTTTAGTCGGCAAGCTTACGTGGGTCTATCGAACAGCAAGTGGGGCTCACTGACCTTTGGTCTGCAATACGCGCCCGCCTACGATACCTTGGGCAATGGGCTCGACCCGCTGACCGTTGGCAACTACTGGCAGAACAGCTGGGCGTATAACGGCATCGGCAATTACCTCGAAGTCAACAACGCGGTCAAGTACCAGGGCAGCTTCGATAACCTGGCGGTCGATGCCCTCTACGGCTTCGGCAACCAGCCGGGCGCATTCGGTCTCGGCTACACCTACGCCACGGAATTGACGTACACGTATGGCCCCGCCACGCTCAACGCAGGTTTCCAGCAAGTCTCCGTGCCCACATCTGCGCTCGGTTCTTCAACCGGCACCGCTGTCGGCAGCGCAATCAATGGTGGCAAGACCAACTTCCTGCACGTCAGTGGCGCGTACCAGATCACCCGTGACATCCGCCTGCTGGCCGGCTGGCTACACGGGCAGGACCAGACCGGCTTGACGGACAGCAACCAGCAGCAAGCAGGCGCGCCGACCCTGAAGGGCGCCAGCCCCAACCGTATAGACGACACCTATTATGCCGGCGCGAACTGGCAAGCCACTGTTCCGCTGCTATTCACATTTGCCTACTACTATGGACAAACGCGCAACGCTGAACTGCTCGACGGCTCGCTCGGCAAAGGGGTGAACCAATCGGCAACCATTCTCGCCGAATACTCGTTCACGAAGCGCACGGAGGTCTATGCGATCACCGACTGGGCACGCGGCACCGGTGCCTTCGCCGCCGACTACCCGGGCGGCGTCAACTCCGCCGGCGTTCCGACCAACACCATTGGCCGGACCAACCAGCTAGGCGTGGCAATCGGTCTTCGCAAGATGTTCTAAAGACGCGAGGTAGCCATCGGCGCCGCCCACACGTTGGGGCGCGGAGCGGCCCGACAGCGGGCACACAACCATGGCTCGGGTAACTCCGAGCCAGGTAACTTATAAGAGCAACGCGCGCTAACGGCCCGAACGCCTCACGGCAACGCGGCGGTATAAACGGCAACTTGAAGACCGCCGTCGACAAGCTACGTCAGGGCAAGCCGCGCGACGTCAACGCGCGGTTCAACCCCAAGGTCAGTCACTACTCTCTTGCACGCTGATATCTGCAATCCGGCCTCAGAGCTGGCAGAATCCGGTGGCGTGATGTCATTTGCGCCGCTGCCCGACGAGTCTATTTTCCAAATGTATCCCGCGCCCAGTCGCAGTGCTTTCGCCCTGCGGTTCGATATGGCTAGTGGAGAAGGATAATGACGAAGTTCACTGAATATGAATTCAGGACCCAGCCCTGGTTCGATCAGGCCTGGTTCGATCAGGCGCCGTTCCCGGGATTCAATCCGTTCATCCCGATGAAAACCGTCTTGATCCACTGCTTCGACCCTCGAGCAGCTGATATCCCGCAGAAGGTTGCCGAGCATTTTGGCGACGAGGTCTACCCGGGCGAAAACGTTCTGGACGAAGCAGGTAACCGGGTCGGCAACACGCGGACATTATTTGCCGTGGCTAACGCCGGCGGCCGTGCGCACGCCGCTCTGCAGTCGATAGCGACCATGGATTATTTGTTTAACGTTCGAAACGTGATTGTGGTTCACCACTCGTTCTGCGGTGCGACGGCTCTAACCCCCAAGCTCCTCTTCGCAAAGTATCGTGAGCATAACGACGCCGACATTTCGGATTTGTTCGATCACGACAGCCTCTCCATTCCGCATTTCGAGGAATCGATCAAGTATGACGTCGAGTTGCTCCGCAAGAGCCCAGCGGTGCCGAAGGACGTCAAACTCTACGGCTTCTTCTTCGAGATCAATACGGGTAAGTTGACTGAGATCGTGCGGGACATTCCTGCATAAATCCTGGCGCAGAAGAGCAGTTTCCGGCGTGAATGCGCCACTCGAATGTCTTCGTGAGAGTACGCGCCAATGGCGGGAGATAGCCGAACGTGGTCTGATGTTGTACTTCCGTAGTCGTTAAGCGCGAGACAACGCTTAACGAAGTCAGTCCCACATTCGTACAGGAGCTGCCATGAATACGAAGCACAGCAAAAAGGGGCATCTTGAAGCCGCGGCGTCGCACCACGAGCAGGCGGCGCGATATCACCACGAGGCGTCGCGGCATTTCGAGGACGGCAAAGACTTTGACCACGCCGCGCACCAGGCGATGATGGCACATGGACATACGTTGCACGCCATCGATCGGGCACACGATGCTGGCGCACACAGCGCCAATACGCCGCCGACAACGCCGGCATCGACCGATGCTGGCACAAACAGCGCGGCGGCAAAGCATCACGTAGCCGCAGCAGAGCTTCACTTGCAGGCGGCACAGCATATGCGCCACGCAGCCAAGCTTTTCGATCAAGACCGGAGCGCCGCCGCCCACGACGCGCAGCTAGCTCTCGCCCTCGCACTGCGCGCTTTGTCCCATGGCAATGAAGCGGCCAGACTGCTTGTCAAGCTCGCTCCAGTTGAAGGCTCGTGAGCGATTTTGTGCGAATTCAAACCAGTAGCGTCGTGTCCCGGGGAGTGTTTCAACGAGAGTTCGGGCAAGCGAGAAACTTGCCCGTCAAGGTGCCGCGCACAGTGCGCATGTCTGAATCCAGAGTCCCCGTCGGGGAGTGGCTTCTAGCCCAGCCGGTCCGCCGCGACGGACTTTGCATGCGCGACCGCGTCCTGAGCGTTAGGGAATGTACCAAGCTGGTCCCAACGCTCCTCGACCGCGTAAGTACCCTTCGTGCCGAGAGCCCTTTGTATGCGTAATTGCGCCGCGTACTGGCCGTCTTCCAGCGGTCGAGCAGTTGCAACTACTTTGTGCGGCGGCACAGATCTCTCCGGTTGAACCAACTCAACAGGACCGCCCGGAAGGCCAACGTCGTTCAACTCGTTTCGCGTTTTGCAGTCCGGACAATAGAAGCACCACCCTTCTTTCTCCTGAACGGATTTGAGCTGCCCGCGGGCCAGCACAGCGCGACATTCAACGTTTTCGCAGACAAACGGCATAACAGTCTCCGTAGTGGTTTGCGAGAAATCCTAGCATGACTGCCGACGGTCAACCATCAGCATTGTCGCGGTGCTGGTCCACGTGCTTCCCGATGGCGCTGGACACCTCTACTGTTCCGATCCGAACTTTTTATGATGCACTGCATCAACCCCGTAACTGAAGGCTGTGCCACAATTGAATGGCGAACCTTGAGGCTCAACACCGTCGCACCAAGCGGCTGGAGACAACGCCTTGAAAACGAAGCCGTTCCTGATTGGCCTCTTGCTCATGGCAGCTTTGCCTGGTGCCGCGTCATCCACCTTTGCCCAGTCATCTCCTCCACCGTCCGAGAAGACGAAACAGGTCGAATCGCTAGTGAACAAAGCCGCAGCTCTGATTGACAGTAAAGGCAAGGCAGCCTTTTCCGAGTTCAGAATGAAGGGCTCGGAGTGGTTCCACGACGACACATATCTATTCGCCTACGACATGGAGTCGAATGTACTGCTGAATTCTGCCTTCCCAGCCCGTGAAGGGACCAAGGTCACCGGTCAAAAGGACGTCAACGGCAAGTTGTTTCATGACGCCATGATTCAGACGGCCCAAACCAAAGGATCGGGATGGGTTGACTACATGTTCCCGAAACCCGGGCAGACCCAACCATCGAGGAAGTGGACCTATGTGAAGGCGGTGAAGATCGATGGAGTTCCAGCCCTGGTCGGATCAGGCTTCTATCCAGAGTAGCCGTCAGTCTGACCCGTCACAAACGCAAGAACACAGCCCCCAAAAAGTAGCTCAATTCTGGATGTTTTCCTCACAGTCTTCCCAGTACCGAAGCGGATCGCGATGTTGTGGGTAGCGTAAGTTGAGCCATGCTGACAACCTGGCCCAATCTGGATGGTTGGTACCCGTTTGAGCGGACCAGATCGATGACCTCTCAAGAATCTGACCGTTCCCGCGATCACGGACAAGCAAGCTGCCGAGTCCGTTTGAACTGTTCGCCTGTGACTCAACCAGATACCGCGGCAAAATCTTGAGCTCCGCATCCTCGGCCCACCCATATAAGGCACGAACCACGCCAGAGGGATCTCGCAGCTCGATGGGTCCGCTTTCCGGGCGAACGGCTGTCCATCCTTCAGGGAACTCGGTAACAACCTCGTTTTTACCTTCCCTCACCCACTTCACTCGCCATGCCTGCACCATCGACTCACGCATGCGAGAAACCGACTCGTAGCCGGCAGGCAACTCGATCGCCATCGGAAGGGTAATGAGGTTGTCCTTCCAGAGTTTGGCTTCAGTGTCGACGCGCTCGACCTTGTCGAACGCCCCTGCGTCGAACGGGTTTTCGGGCCTGCTCGATACTCTCACGTTCCCCTCAGGCAGCCCCTCGAAGAGGCGCTCAGCGTCATGGCGGGTAAGTTTCGTCTTTCCTTTCTTCATGGGTCTCTCTGCGGCAAGGTTGTCGCTAGCGTACGGGTACTAACGACGGAAATTGGGCGCCACGGCCTATCGCGCGTTTGAATGTGCTTGCGATTATATTCTGCGCTATTCGTGAAACGGGCGCACCTCGACCGGCGCCCGACAGGCGACGGCGGCCTTGCGGCCCCACGCCAGCGCCTCGTTCAGGTCAGCGGCTTCCAGCACCCAGAAACCGCCCACGTGCTCCTTGGTCTCCAGGTACGGTCCGTCGGTGACGAGCACCTCGCCATCGGGCTGCGCCCGCAGCGACTTCGCGTTCTTTGCCGGGTGCAGGCCGCCAACGAAAATCCTGACACCAGCAGCCTTCATTTCATCGTTGAGCGCGTCAATACCGCGGGACATCGCTTCGTCCTCTGCGACAGACGGGTCGTAGCCGTCGGGGTGGTGAATAGCAACCAGATACTGCGTCATGATTTCTCCCTTCTCCTGTAGCGGTCGTAGGGCGGGCCGGTTGCCCTGCCTTCAGTAAAGCGGCGACCCACGAGTGATCGGTGGGTCAAGGCTACAAGGTAAAGGATATTGGCTGCCCCTGCCCTCGGAAAAAATTGACCGAGCACCTCAGGGCGTGAAACGGGCCGTCAATGTAATGTGCGTCAGTTATCCTGAGCGGCCAGTTCGGTAGTGGTGAACATCTCCCACAATGATGCAGTTGGGACCTGCGGTGCATCGACCACGAAAAGCGACTCCCGGAAGGCGTACTCGATGTCGAAATCCCCACTCAGCCACCCGCGCAACGCGGCCTCGGACGTGATGACGACGTTACTGCGCCTCACCTCGTCCGTCGCCGTCACGTCGGGCATCCCGGGAACGATGTCCGGGTCGAAACCATTAGTCGTTGCGTGAAAGAAACCCCACGTGTCGTTCTCGATGAGCAGGACATAAAAGTCGGGCAATTCGAGGAGTGCCTCCTCGCTGTGCGCGTCTTCGATCTGCGCCTGCAAAAGGTTCAGGGTCTCGACGGCAGACATGCGCTTTCGAGCCGCAGATAGCGCACCGTCATCAGTATCCATCTCGTCGATCAACCCCGCATCGATCGCCTTTCGAGTCGCGACCGCTACGCTTAGCGCAAGCGGGTGACCAATGCTGAATTCGATCTTGAACTCACATATCGCGCACATGGCAGCACCTCAAGGTGTGACGATGTTGAACCAGAAGCTGAAGGTGTCGAGCCAGGAAACAAACTCGCCGAGCGTCTGGCTATTGCCGTCGATCTTCGCGTTGCCGGCCATTACGAGCTTCTGCATGTTGGTTTTGCCCATCATGATGTTGTTCAGGTCTGCGCGCGTCATCGTGACCGTCGCATCGGCCGTCTTCGAGCTCGTGTTCCTCGAATAGTGCAACGCGCTGTTCTCCACGCCCAGCACGTAATTCTCTTTCGTGTCGGTCAACACGAGATTAAACAAGGCCGTCTTTCCGGCCGCGCGGTCGCCGTTGAGCCGGATGCCGAGGTAGTCGAGGAACATGTCCAGCGGCATAGCCTGAATCGTGTCCGGGCTCTGTGGCTGAGCCGCTGGCAGCTCCTTGACGCCGTTGCGCAACTCCATCGCTCCTGTCAGGTAGAAGTTGCGCCATGACGCGGCCTCCGACTGATAACCCAGTTGCTCGTATGCGTCTGCGAGCAGCTGTTTGGCTGCGGTGTTTTGTGGCTCTGCAAATACGACGTGGTTGACAACTTCAGCCACCCAGCGATATTCACCTTTGCTGTAGTACTCGTGTGCCTTGCTCAAAACGGCCGCCGAACCGCCCATGAATTCGACATACCGCTTGCCGCTCTCGGTCGGTGGCAGGGCATGAAGATGGGCCGGAACGCCGTCGAAGAACCCGAGGCGCAAGTTGTACTGCGCGACGGCGTCGTGGTAGACCGTGCCGTAGTAGCTTCGGCAATACCAGTGCTTTGCGAGGCTGTCTGGCAGGCGGATGGCTTCACCGATTTCAAGTGGCGTCATCCCCTGGTTGGCCATACGCAGAACCTGGTCATGCATGTAGCGATACATGTCGCGCTGAGCGCCCAGGAAAGCAACGACGCGATCATTGCCCCAGGTCGGCCAGTAATGCGAAGCAAATATCACCTGTGTATCATCGCCAAACATGTCGAGTGAAGTCTGCAGGTATTTCGACCAGAGCAGTGCGTCACGGACCTTTGCGCCCCGCAATGTGTAGAGATTGTGTAGCGTGTGGGTGGCGTCTTCCGCGGCACAGAACGCCTTGAATTTCGGCAGGTAGAACATGAACTCGGACGGTGCTTCCGATTCCGGGGCCATCAGCACCACGATTTCCACTCCGTCGAGCGTCATCTTTTGGCCGGTCTTTTCCGCGAACATGGAGGGCACGGCCATCGTGATAGTACCAACCGAAGTCGTCTTGCCAAGGCCGCCGTCAACAATTCCCGTGGGGCTGCGCGGGAGCAGTGAGCCATACATGTAGCTGGCACGACGCCCCATCGCGTTACCAGCAATGATGTTCTCGCCGACGGCGGCTTCCGTGAAGCCAGCCGGCGCTACGATTTTCACCTTGCCCGACTTGAGATCGTCATCGCTGACGATTCCCCGTACGCCGCCGTAGTGGTCCACGTGGCTGTGCGTATAGATGACGTGGGTGATGGGTTTGTCGCCCAGGTGCGGGATGACAAGTTGCGTCCACACTGTCGAGGCCACTTCGGTCGTGATGAACGGGTCGACCACGATATAGCCCTGATCGCCCCGAATGATGCTCATCACGGAGAGATCGTAGCCGCGCACCTGCCAGATGCCATCGACCACCATGAAGAGGCCATGGTTCATGTTGAGCTTGGCGTTACGCCAAAGGCTCGGGTTGACCGTCGGCGGAGCGTTGTTTTCCGGACCACCGTTGACGAATGCAAACTGCTCCAGGTTCCACGCCGGGATATCGCCTGGCCCCTTGATGATGACGGGCTCAGGCAGTGTCGCAATGAGTCCACGCTTTGCGTCCTCGAAATCCTGGCCGTCCGAGAAGGAAAGAAAGTCCGCGTACTGCTTGTTCAGCGCGATCGTTGCGGGCGTCGCAGGTTTCGACGCCGGCGTGGTGGGTGTTGCTGTACCGGCGGCTTGCGCCAGTGTCTCGCCCACCACGCCCGATAAACCTGTCGCCGCGCCGACAACTGCGACATTCTTGAGGAATGCCCTACGCCCATCGGTCTTTGCTGAGTCGTCCGGCTTAGACATGATCACCTCCGCTTTGGCATTGGCAGGCGCGTGGCGGCCCGCGAAAGATTGTGGTTCACTACCATCAGTTCTTTTCGCATGTTCGCCGACGTCAAACTATAGGTAGTTGGGGCAATGTGCCTGCCCCAAAGGGCAATATGCTCAACTGGCAACGTCGTCGATCAGAAACTGAGAGCGAGCCCAAGCGAAGCGCCGGTAACATCCTTGCCGAACGCGTATCGTGCGACGACGCGCAGTCGGGAAAAGAGTTTCGTCACCGCGCCCGTGTCGACTTCGATGCCTGCACCCAGCGACGTCAGCTGATTGAAGCCGAGGATGTTTGCCTGACTTCCGAGGTATGTCGAATGAGAAAGTTCGAGGACGTAACGCAATGGCCGGTGCAAAAGCAGCAAACCAGTCGGCCCACGCCAGCGCGCATACAGGTTCGTGGATTCCGCGTTGGCGGAACCTCGAACCCCGCTCGACGAGCCGAAGCTCTGGAGATAGATGTCCGTATAGCGCAGTTCGAGGTCGAACTCATAGGGTTCCATGCGCGGATACCACCCGAGCATCAGTGACCCACCGAGTCCGTAAGCATTGAGCGAGCCGCTCTGAATAAAATCAATGTTCTTGTCTGTCTTTCGATTGACGAGAAATTGAGCCGCCGTCGCGTCGCTTAATACTTCACCAAGCGAAAAATTAAAGATTGGCCGGATAACCAGATTCTTGCTTTCGTTAAGTGGAAAATCCCAGCCAACGCCGCCCGTTGCTGCTACGTTCGTCCACCGCGTTGGAATTGCGCGCTGCTCCTGACCGTCCGATACTAAAAACGTGGGATCGTAGCGCGATGCACCCAATGCCCCCTCCAGATAGAGTGGAAAGGTCGGACTCAGGGTGAAGCCGCCGCCGAACTGGGTCATGTTCAGTGAGGGACTTCCGCTCGCGGCATTCCGGATGCCAAGCGTACTTGCAGAGAGATCAGGTGTGACAGAGAAGGACAACATGGCAAGCACGGCGTCAGCACGCCGTTGCACATCCGGCCCGGTAAACACAGGCCCGGACGAGGCTTGCGCTGCAGCGGTGTCGGACATGAGCCACAGTCCGCTTGCCGTCAGAAACAGGCTGGCGATCTGCACGGTCCGTATGTACCTGCGTACCAGGATGCACTGAAAAAATATGTTCCCGCATCTGGCGGCGAGGCGACGAGCGCATCGATCGATATTTCCGGACATTAGCATCTTCATCCCATCGAGCAGACATCTCGTATGGCACCTACGCTAACTAACGGTCAACGAAAGCTGATCAATGCGCGACGAGCAGGCAAGCCGGCACGCTGCCCCTCGATATCGCCCTCGCTTCCAGATTGCCGACCGGTTTTTTCGCATATTCACGGGCGCAAAGCTATAGGGGATTGGGGCAACGCGCTTTGATCGTCTCTAGAATCCCTTGCGCAGCAAGAACCAGAAATGCGCCGAGGTGTTCGCATTGGCCGCGAGCAACTCGGGCGTTCTCCCGAACGGCACAGCCACGCTGACATTGATCATCAAGCTGTAAGGCCCATTCCACTGCAAACGTGCACCAGCACTGTTCAACTGGCCTGTGTTGGGCCCCGGAACGAAGGTGTCCTTGAATTGCTGCACCCAGCCGCTGTCGACGAAGCCGGCAAATTCCCAGAGTCCCGGAAGTTTCTGGAAGGTCATATCGTGACGCAACTCGACCGTGGCGAGATAACCCTGCGAGCCCGACAGAATGCCCACATCGTAGCCCCGCACACTATCCGGTCCACCCAGATAGAACTGCTCGGACGTATCGAGATTCTTGCTCGCAGTCTGCCCGGAGAACCCGAAATAGAACGCGTCGGCCTGCGTGATCTGTTGCAGCCGAGACAGCGAGAGTGCGAATTTGGCGTAATGCCCTGCTGTCTGCGCACCCAGGTTGTCGATATAGTCGGTTTGCGGATTGTTGGCAGAAAGAATGCCGTAGGTTACTGCCACACGCATGTTGACCACCCCGGTCGAGTCTATTTCGTCGCCGGCAAGCGATGCCGTCCCGCTATTGGTGTGCCGATCGTTTTCGAGCCCGATCACATCGATATAGTCGTTGAGCTTGCGGTGATCGAATTCGATCTGGCCGTAGAGGTTACCCATCGTGTTGCGAATCAGCGGGTGCGACAGGACCGCGCTCATGACCGTGGCCGTACCATGTGCGCCCAGATCAGAGAGGTCGTCGCCGAGGTGATAGTCGAGCCCGGAAATGGATGCGCCAAGCGTCGTGCCCTGCCCGTTGAGCAGGTATTGATAGCCGATGCGCCCGTAGTTCATGCCGTGGCCCGACGTGAGCGCGTTCAGGTCCAGCAGATCGCCCTGATGAAACAGCCCATTGACGTTGAAGTTGGCGTCGCCGCGCAGGGCTCCGGTGTATTTGTTGGTGGCGTTATCCATGCCGACCTCGCCCGTGTAACGAGGCTGGGCAGCGATATCGACCAGCAGGTCGGACGTGCCGACTTCTTGCCCAGGTTTCAGTGTGGAACTGGCAATCGCGCCTGGAATGTCGGATAGCAGAAGCAGCGTACGTTCAAGTGTGAAATCGGTAATGGGCTGCCCCGATTGCAGCGCCGCGAGCGTGGCATTCAGTATCCGTTCGGACACGCTGCTCTGGTTATTCAGCGTCACCGCGCCGTAACGCGCTTCGGCCACGTCGATACGTACGACACCATCCTTGATCGTCTGCGCCGGCACATACGCTGTCGCCAACGGAAATCCCTTCTTGTGATAGGCGTCGCTAATGCGGTCGGCTAATTCATTGACGTCGTTCAGCGTCAGGTTCTTGCCCTCACTGGAGGCCACCAGCGCGTGCAGCATTTCAGTGGGCAACTCGGTGTTGCCCGTGATCTCGATGGTGCGAACAGGGAATGTCGTCGTATTGTCTGCCAGGCCTGGTTTCTGCTGTTCGATCGTGAGACCCAGGTTTGACGAAGGCGGCAGTGTGGACGGCTGCGGGACCTGCTGGAGCAGCTGGCCGCTGTCGGGCAGCGGGGTAACCCGCACCTGCGCGAACGCGGCGCCGACGGCGATAGAGATTGCGATGACCAGGCACAGCTGCGTTATCCGTACGGCGTATGAGCGAATCGAGGTCATGTTCGCCAGTCTAAAGATAGTGTTGGACGCGCCAGTAAGCGTGCTTTGTTGTCCTTTCAACGATATGCGCTAGTTGGAAGGCAGTTTGACTCCTCCGTCGATCACCATGAGGGAGAGCCCCGAGCGGAAGTCCGAACGCGCCCGGTTGCGCTCCACGGGCTTGTCCTCCTGCTTCTGGTTACCGCTGTAATTGCCCTCAGCAGTCGGCGAGGCGGTGCCGTATGGTGTGGACAGATCGTCCGCGCCCACCAGCGCCTGTGCGCTCGCGAGCGCGCCCGGAGGCACGGGTGTCACCGGTGCGATGATGTCGGCGCTCAGTCCGCCTGGCTGCACCAGAATATAGTTGCCCGCGTCTGTTCCGCTGACCGTCATGCCGGTGCTCACGGGCTTGTCCTTGCCTACGTTCGGGTTATCGAACATGCCCAGCGTGTAGTTGCCCAGCGACACACTGTCGTTGCCGAGTACGCCGGACAGTGTTGCACCAATCAGATTGTCGTCACTGCTGCCGTTGTAGACGCGGTTGGTCGCCTGTGTCCCGATCACTTCGAGGGTTGCCGGCGTGATCGTGACCCAGTCCGTGCCACCGGCCAACGTGTAGTTGCTGGCCTGCGCAGTGCCATTGCCGGTCAATGTGAAGCCATTGAGCCCCGTCGGTGCGAACGCTCTTTCGTTGCCGACGTTCTTGCTGGACAAGGTTCCGACTCCGCCGAGCGTCAGCGTCTGGCCATTCACGCCTTGCAGCACGCCATTGGCACCAAACAGGCTCGCCGTTGCATCCGTATTGGCGTCATACACTCTGGCGCCGTTCAGATTGAGGACGGCGGGTGCGATGTTGGCGGAAGTGAATCCGACGTTGTTGTACGTATAGTTGCCTGCGTCGGTCCCCGCCTCGCTGATTCCGGTGACGATGATATGGATGCCATTGCCGGCATTGGGCGTCACAAAGTTGGCACCTGTGTCTGAAAACGTCACGTTGTCACCAGCAATGATGCCGGCACTTCCCAGCGCGACGGTGGCAGCGGTAGTACTGTCGTAAACCTTGTCCTGGCCCGTTGGTGTCACCGTCACGGCCAGCGGCGTGATGCTCACCCAGTCGACGCCACCAATCAACGTATAGTTGCTGGCCAGCGCCGAGCCATTGCCAGTCAACGTGAAGCCACCGAGTCCACCGGTCGCGAACGGTTGCTGCTGCCCAACGTTTTTGGTGGTGAGCGTGCCCGATCCGGTGAGAGTCAGCGACTGGCCGCTCACGCCTGTCAACACACCGCTGCTTCCAAACAGACTTCCCGCCGCCTGATTCGTACCGTCATAACTACGGCCACCCGTGAGGTTCAGGACGAACGGAGTAATGTCCGCACGGGTCAACGTCGTGGTGTTGAACGTGTAATTGCCGAGATCGCTACCTACACCCGCGATGCCCGACACCACCACTGGGATGTTGTTACCTGCGTTCGGGGTAATGAAGTTAGCCCCCGTATAGGTGAAGTTGGCGGAATCGCCGGGCAGCAGACCCTCGATCGTCAGCCCGCTAATTTGTGCCGTTGTCGTGCCGTCATACGTCTTGCTCTGTGCCGTCGTGATGAGCGTCAGCGGAGCCGGCGTGATCGTGACCCAGTCGACGCCCCCAGCGAAGGTGTAATTGCTGGCCTGCGCTGAGCCGTTGCCAGTGAGTGTGAAGCCGCTGAGGCCGTTGGCCGCAAACGGGACCTGGGTGCCGACGTTTCTGGACGACAGCGTACCGGTGCCGCCGAGCGTAAGCTTTTCGCCGTTCACACCGGTAAGGACACCGTTGTTTCCAAACAGGCCAGGCGCCGCACTGGTTGTGCCGTCGTATTGCCGGGCGCCGGTCAGATTGAGAATTGCGGGGTTGATATCGGCATTCGTCGCCGCAGTGTTCGTGAAACTGTAGTTGCCGGCATCCGCGCCGCTATCGGTGATGCCCGTGACCGCGATCGGGATGGCAGTGCCGACGTTGGGTGTGTTGAAGTTGGCTGCCGTGTAGTGGAATGCGACGTTGTCACCGGTCAGCACACCGCTCTCCCCGAGCGTGACCTGTGCGGTTGTGGTGCCATCGTAGGTCTTGTCCTGTCCGGTGGCCGTGAGGGTAATCGCGAGCGGGGTAATGGTGACCCAGTCGATACCGCCGGCAAAGGTGTAGTTGCTCGCCAGCGCGCTGCCGTTGCCCGTTAGCGTGAATCCGTTGAGGCCGTTTGCGGCAAACGGCTGCTGGTTACCGGCGTTCTTCGTGGAGAGCGTGCCGGCGCCACCCAGTGTGAGCGTTTCGCCGTTCACACCAGTCAGCACACCGTTGTTGCCAAACAGGTTGGCGTTGGCGCTGGTGGTGCCGTCGTAAGTGCGGGTACCGGTGAGGCTGAGGATAGCCGCGATGATGTTCGCACTGGTGGTCGTCGTGCCAGCGAACGTGTAGTTTGCAATGTCCGAACCGCTGCCGCTGATGCCCGTTACCGTGATCGGAATGGCCGTGCCGACATTCGGCGAACTAAACGTGGCTGCGCCGTAACCCAGCGTTGCGCTGTCGCCCGCTACGAGGCCGGTCACGTTCAGGCTGCTGAGTTGCGCCACCGTCGTGCCGTCGTAGGTCTTGTTCTGCCCGACGGCGGTGACGGTCAAAGTCCTGGGCGTGATGGCAACCCAGTCGATGCCGCCCACGAAGGTGTAATTGCTGGCGAGTGCGGAGCCGTTACCCGTCAAGGTGAAACCAACGCGGCCAGCCGGCGTGAAGGGCTGGGCGGTATTCACGTTTTTGCTCACGAGTGTGCCTGCGCCACCTAGCGTCAGCGTTTCGCCATTGACGCCCGCAAGCACACCGTTAGTGCCGAAGAGACTGGCATTCGCATTGGTGGTGCCGTCGTAGACCCGGGTGCCGGTCAGGTCAAGAATAGCCGGATTGATGTTGGCGCTGGTCGTAGCGGTCGTATTCACCGTGTAGTCGCCGGCATCCGTGCCGCTACTGGTGATGCCGCTCACAGCAATGGGAATGGCTATCCCGGCATTGGGCGTGTTGAAGTTGGCGGCCCCGTAGTTAAAGGTCAGCGTGTCGCCCGAGACGACGCCACTGCTGCCGAGCGTCACGGTCGCAGCGGTCGTGCCGTCATAGGTCTTGTTCTGTCCGGTTGCACTGACCGTGATCGACAACGGAGTAATGGTGACCCAGTCGATTCCGCCGGCAAACGTGTAGTTGCTCGCCAGTGCCGCGCCGTTGCCGCTAAGCGTAAATCCGCCAAGACCGTTGGTTGCGAACGGGATCTGCGTGCTGACGTTCTTCGACGACAGCGTCCCTGTGCCGCTCAGCGTGAGCGTTTCGCCATTGACGCCCGTCAGCACACCGTTGTTGCCGAACAGGCCTGCGTTCGCGTTGGTGCTGCCGTCGTACACACGCGTGCCAGTGAGATTGAGCACTGCCGGCAGAATATTGGCCAACGTCGTCGCCGTGCTATTGAACGAATAGTTGCCCGCATCGGTACCACTGCCGCTTATACCGGTGACGAGGACGCTAATACCTGTCCCGGCGTTGGGCGTGCTGAAGTTGGCCGCGCCATAGTTGAAGTTCACGGTGTCGCCCGAAAGCACGCCGGTGCTGGCGAGCGTTGCGGTCGCAGTAGTCGTGGCGTCGTAGGTCTTGTCCTGTCCGGTCGCGCCGACGGTAATGGGACGCTGGGTGATGGTTCCCGTCAGGCCCGCGGGCTGAACGAGGGTGTAATTGCCTGCGTCGGTCCCGCTGATGGTCATTGTTGCAGGCGTGACGGACTTGCCGGTTCCCACGTTCTTGTCGGCGAACGTGCCGCTCGTGTCGTTACCAAGCGTGACAGTGTCAGACAGGAGAATCCCGGAGAGCGTCGCGCCGCTCAGCGTGGCACTCGTCGTGGCGTCATAGACCTTCGTATTCACCGTGGTCCCCGTGACCGTGAGCATGGCCGGTGTGATGGTGACCCAGTCAGTGCCCCCGGTCAGCGTGTAGTTGCTGCCAAGCGCCCCATTATTGCCAGTCAGCGTGTAGCCACCGAGACCGCCTGTCGCGAACGGCTGCTGCGTACCGACGTTCTTCGTCGAAAGCGTGCCAGAGCCGCCCAGCGTTACCGTTTCGCCGTTGACGCCGGTGAGTACGCCGCTCGTACCAAAGAGGTTCGCCGCGGCGCCGGTGGTCGCGTCATAGACGCGTGTACCCTGGAGACTCAGCACGTAGGGGTTGATGTTCGCGGCGGTCATCGCCGTGCTGTTGAGCAACGTATAGTTGCCCGCATCGGTGCCCGTCGCACCGATGCCCAACACCGTCACCGGTATGGCGGTACCAACATTGGCCTGCGCGAAATTGGCCGAGGTGTTGGTGAACGTCACGTTGTCGCCCGCAACCACACCGGCACTGCTCAGGTTGACGGTGGCCGTAGTCGTGCCGTCATAGATCTTGTCGACACCGGCGGCTGCCACCGTGATGCCTAGCGCGAAGATATCCGCAGTGATCCCGCTGGGCTGGACGACCGTGTAATTGCCGGCGTCCGTTCCCGTTACGGTCATACTCGTGGTGACCGGCTTGGTGGTCCCAACATCTTTTGTGTTGAATTGGCCCAGCGTGTCGTCGGTCAGCGTCACGTCATCCGAACCGAGTACGCCGTTTAGCGTGGCGCCATGCAGCGCCGCGTTAGTGGTGCCGTCATAGACCTTGTTGTCGGCAAATGTGCCCGTCACCGTCAAGGTAGCGGGCGTAACGGTGACCCAATCCGTTCCACCACTCAGCGTATAGTTGCTCGCCTTGGCTGAGCCGTCCCCGGTCAGCGTGAATCCACTCAGTCCATTCGTGGCGAAAGGCTTCTGCGTGCCTACGTTCTTGTCGACCAGTTGGCCCGTGCCCGTCAGCGTCAGCGTCTCGCCATTGGCACCCGCCAACGTTCCGCTTGACCCAAACAGGGTCGCCGCCGCATTAGGTGTGGTGTCGTATACGCGGCTGCCGGTGAGGTTCAAAACGAACGGGGTGATGTTAGCCGCAGTCGTTGCCGTGCTGTTCAGCAGCGTATAGTTGCCTGCGTCGCTGCCCGTCGCGCCGATACCCAGAACGGTGACCGGAATAGCGTTGCCGACGTCGGACTGGGCAAAATTCGCGGACGTGTCGGTAAAGGTCACGTTGTCGCCTGCTACCACGCCGGGGCTGCTCATCGAGACCCGCGCGGTCGTCGTGCCGTCGTAGACCTTGTTGATGCCGGTGGCCCCGACCGTAATGGCAAGCGCCGTAATGTCGGCCACGATGCCGTCCGGTTGAGCCAGCCTGTAGTTGCCTGCATCGGTCCCCGAGATGGTCATCTGGGTCGAGACCGGCTTATTGGTGCCGACGTTCTTGTTGTTGAACGTGCCGGTTGTTGCATTGCCAAGCACCACATCGTCGCTTCCAATCACGCCATAGAGCAACGCATTCTGCAAGGCAGCGGCAGTGGTGCCGTCATACACCTTGTTGCTGGCGGTGGTATTGAGGACGCTTAGCATCGCTGGCGTAATCGTGACCCAGTCGGTGCCCCCTACCAGCGTGTAGTTGCCGGCGAGCCCCGTGCCATCAGCTAACGTCAACGTCCCCAGACTGCTTAACGGAACCCTGGCGCCAACGTTCTTGCCCGGAAGTGTGCCAACCCCACTCAACTCCAGTGTCTGACCATTGACACCATTGACGAGACCTCCGGTACTGAACAGGCTCGCATCGGCGTTGGGCGTGGCGTCGTAGACTCGGGTACCGGTGAGGTTGATGACTGCCGCCGTGATCTCACCGTGAATGCCGGTGGCCGTGGTGGGCAACAGGTAGTTCGAGAGGTTGGTGCCCAGTGGCGACGCATAGTCTGAAGGTTCCAGCGTGGCTGAGATACCTACGTTCGCGCCGACATTAGGCGACAGGTAACTGCTCGTCGCTGCCTGGTTGACGGTGGCGCTTTGGGTGCCTACGAAGCCGGTGATCGTGAAGTCAGATGCACCGAGCGACACCGAGGTCGTTCCGTCATATGCCTTGACCGGGTTACCGCTGATGACCACAGACAATGGCGCGGGTGTGATATTGGCCAGCAGGTTCGAGGGTTGCGAAACGGTGTAGTTGCCCGCCTGCGCGCCGCCGACGGTGAATCCGTTCGCGATGACCTGCAGACTGTTGCCCGCGTTGGCCGTAACGAACTCGCCCGTCGCGCCCGTCGAGGTCAAGGTCACGTTGTCGCTGCCCAGCACGCCTGAGATCGTCGCGCCGCTGCTATTGATCGTCGCGGCGGTCGTGCCGTCATACACCTTGTCGTTTGCCACCGCGCCGAGAACAAGCAGCGTGGCCGGTGTGATATTGGCCAATAGTCCGGTGATCGGCTGCAGCGCGTAATTGGCGGCCGCACTGCCCGAAATGCTGAATCCGCTCGCCGTGACGCCGATATTGTTGCCGACGTTGGACTGGGCAAACGTGCCGGTGGTCGACGTGTTGAGGGTCACCTTGCCCGCATCCGTCGATACCAGCCCCGACAATGCAGCGGTGCTCACGTTGAGCGTATCGCTGGTCGTCGTGTCGTAGACCTTGTTGGTCGCGTACGTATTGATCACGTACAGCGGCGCCGGCGTGATGGTGCCAGGACCCGCAGCGGTTGTTGCCAGGGTGTAGTTGCTGAGCAAGGTGTTGCTGTTGGCTGCATAGTTGCCCGGGACCAGTTGGCCACTGACGGTCGTGCTGCCGGCATTGGCGGTCGCATAGTTGAATTGTGTCGTGGGGGTGATCGTCGCGCCCTCGCCGCTCACGAAGCCATTAATCTGGAAGTTGGAGCTATTGAGCCTCGCCGTGGTGAGTCCGTCGTAGACTTTGGTCGGGTTATTGATGATGGTGACGATCAGCGTTGCCGGAATGATCGTGCCCATGCCATAGGCGGTTACCGGGAACGTGTAGTTGCTCAGGTTCGTGCCTGGACCGCCCGTCACGTCCGACATGTTCAGCGTGGCGGAGACAGGCTGCGAGCCAACATTCTTGGTGGCGTACTGACCGGTGATGGTGTGCGACACGCTAGCGCTGTCGGTCCCCTGGAAACCCGACAGCGTGAAGTCACCCGCTGCGATGGTGGCGACGGTCGTGCCATCGTAGGTCTTCGATGGATTGTTGGTGATCGCTGCGCTCAAGGTGCCGCTAAGAGGCATCGGCACAATGGTGCCGAGACCAACGGCCGTAGTGGGCAGTGCATAGTTGGAAAGCAGCGTACCCAGGCCGGCCGTGAAGTTACCGGGTGTCAAGGTGGTACTGACTCCCTGAAATCCGACATTGGCCGACGCATAGTTGCCCGTCGCGGGAGCGGGACTCAGGTTGACCGTCTCGCCTGGAATAGCGCCAACGACATCGTAGTTATCAGGTCCGAGTGTGGCCGTCGTCGTGGAGTCGTAAAGCTTGGTGGGGTTATTGACAATATTGACCACGATCGGCGCGGGATCAATGATGCCGTTGGGACTGGAAACACTGGTCGGAAAGCTGTAGTTCGACATCGATGTACCCGTCGCCGGCGTGAAATCCGAAGCCGTCAGCGTCGCCGTGACCGGAATGCCGGTCCCAGCGTTTGCGGTCGCATAGGTCGACGAGGTCTGGGAAATGGTGGCACTCTGCCCGCCCACGAATCCCGAGATGGAGTAGTTGGCCTGGGTCGGGGTGGAGGTCGTGCTGCCGTCGTAAGTTTTTTCCGGATCGCCCGCGAACTGGATCGTCAACGGGGCCGGCGTGATGTTGGCGGTTACGCCAGACAGTCCTGCCACCGTGTAATTGCCCGCCGCCGATCCAGCGAGCGTAAATCCGTTGGCCGATACGGCAAGGTTATTGCCAACGTTCGACTGGCTGAAGGTTCCCGTGGCGCCTGTAGTCGAGAGCGTGACGTTGCCGCTGTCCGACGCTACGAGACCCGAAAGATTGGCGCTCCCAACATTGAGGCTGGCCGTCGTGGTGGCGTCGTACACCTTGTCGTTGGCCGTGACGCCGGTAATTGTGAGCAGTTTTGGCGTGATATCCGCCGCAAGGTACAGCGGAGGACTGATCTGGTAGTTGGATGCCTTGGCTCCCGTGAGCGTGAATCCGCTGGCCAGCACGACGATACCCGTGCCCACATTGGGTGTCACGAACGTGCCCGCCCCAGCTGACGAATTCAGTGTCACTTGCCCGGCGTCCGTACTGATCACACCAAATAGCGATGCCCCATTGACATTGAGCGTGGCGGCCCGCGTTCCGTCGTAGACCTTATTGTTTGCAATCAGCCCGTCAAGGACTAACGGCGCGGGCGTGATGGTGCCAAGTCCTGTGGCTGAGGTCGGGAGGATGTAATTGGCGAGGTTGGTGCCGCTGTTGGCAACAAAGTTGGTCGGGGTGAACGTGGCATTGACGGGGATCGAGCTGCCTGCATTAGCGCTGGAATACGTAACGGAACTGGCCTCGTTGACTGTGGCACCCTGTCCGCTGACGAATCCGGTGAAGCCGTAGTTGCTGGACGTAAGCGCCGCCGATGTGCTGCCGTCGTAGACCTTGGTTGGGTCGTTGACGACGGTGGCCGTCAGCGGCGCGGGCGTGATAGTGCCGATGGCGGCAGTGGCTGGTGAGCCTGCTGCCTTGTACCCATACACGGGGATAGTGCCGGTCGCATCGGTAAAGGTGACGTTCGCAATCGAGGTCGGCGACGTCACTTCAATATCCGAACCCGCATTGGCCGAGGCATAGGTGCCCGTCGCTTTGCTGACTATGTTGCCGTTGACGAGTCCCGTCGTCACCAGGTTTGCGCCCGTCAATGCGGCATCGGTGGTGCCGTCGTAGACCTTGGTCACGCTACCTGTTAATCCGGTAAGGGTTACAGTGGGCGCGAGGCTATAGAGAAAGCCATTTCCTGATGCAACTGGCGCGGCAGGATATGGCGCGTTGTACTGAATAAACGACGGTGTGAGCCCCCCAGCCGCATCCTGAGTGGGATTGGTCGAATAGATCAGCCAGGGCGATGACGTCCCTGTGCTGACGGCCGAACTCCCGGCGTTGTTCACGAAGTTGCCAGCGGTGGCCAGCACGACCCCAGTGCCGCCCACAATGGAGGCACCTGCGGCGATCGTCAGGTTCGCCCCCGCCGCCTGCATGGTTACCGTCCCCGCCCCGCTGACCGACGCATTGACGTTGATCGCATTGAGCGCGTCGAGCGTCAGGTTAGCGGCCCGATTGGTCCAGCTGATTGCCGAGTTGACGTTGATATCGCCGGCACCCGCAGTCTGCACGCCATAGCCCGATGCGCCCTCGGCAGTGGTCTGCTCGGTTACGTTCGTGCCGCCCTGCAACGCGGTCGAAATTGCGGTGGCAGCGGCGGCGTCGATAGTCAGATCAATTGGATCGACGAGCCATGTGCCCGCAAGGCCGTAGCGCGCGGCCGCGGTAATCTGGGTACCAGGTGCAAGCCTGAAATACGCCGCAGAGGTCTCGATAGTGCCGCCGTTTCCACCCGCGGGGGCACTTGCGTCCAGTGTGCCGCCGACGCTAACTGTTCCCGCCTGCATGCCACCCAGCAAGGTGATCGTGCCGTGCTGGTTATCGACTGTCTGTGCCCGCACCTTGCCCGTGTTGTTAACTGCACTGGCTAGCAAGGAATCTTTCGCCCCAGCGGTCATGATGACCTGACCGCCGTCGGCGATCAGTAGCTGATGATTATCCGCAAGATTGTTTAAGGTGCTTTGGTCCACCTGAATGTGGACGAGTCGGGAGCCGTCAAATGTCAGGGTAACGGCGCTGCCACCGGCGAGCGCGACTGTGCCAAGCCTGGCGCTAATCGTCCCCTGGTTGGAGACCTGATTGCCCACCAGGGCAATATAGCCGCCATCCGTTGCCTTGATCGTCCCCTGGTTGACGATGCTGCCTTTGCCCTGTCCGCTGAAGCTGCGACTGCTGCTGTTGAGGCTGTTGGCGTCAACATCCAGCGTGGATGCCACAAGTCCGCCAACGTTCACTTGCGCGGTGGGGCCGAACAGGACGCCGTTTGGATTGATCAGCCAAACTTGCCCGTTGGCGTTAAGGCGCCCGAAGATCTGGCTAGGCGTGCTGCCGAGTATGCGATTGACCGCGATGGCGCTTGCGCCTGGCTGGACAAAATCGACAGTCTGGCCACTACCAATATTGAAGCTTTGCCAGTTCAACTGCAGCGTCGGACTGGTCTGCTGGATGGTGGTGGTTGCTCCCGATTGGCGGATACTACCCACGCCAGAAGTGATCTGACCGCCGCTTGGTCCCGCCGCAAGTGCCAACCCTGGCATGCCTAACGACGTCGCCAGAAGTAAAACCCCAAAGGCGTGATTGCACGTTCGCGCAATGCAACCCGTCATTCCGCCCATGCTTCGGGCCGCCTGTGCAGACACATCGGCACATTGTTGAACGGCGCGGCTTCGGCACTGAAGGTAGTAGTCCTTCATAATTCCACCGCCTGGAGATCTGGGATGCAAGGCCGCATCAGCCCAGGTGCGCTCAACGCAATCGGGCTGACCAGTGCGTCAGTCGTGACTGGGACATTGCCGGCTTCACTGGCGGAGTATTGATCAACCGCTGCTGCGCCTGCGTCGCCGGACAGAATTACCGGCGCTAATGCGAGCACGTGGCTTCGCGGCGAGGGGCAGTTAGAGGCGTTCGATGACCGGAGCGTGATCTGCATTGACGTTAGCAACCTCAGATCGGAGTCGATAAATGAAGACCAATCCCCGCTGTCACCTACGGCGCGTACCCCATCAGTATTTCCTGAATACCTGAACGCGGATGCGATTGCGGTGAAATTTTTAACGAATTACGAAGATGCGCCAAACCAGTATAGACGTCCTATTCATTAGATTACACAATATTTCTTAACGACTTCATGTCGTGACCACTCCTAACCGCGCCACCGCTCACGAGGCCTAAAATACAGGGTCGTGGGCTAATGCTAATTGCATCCAGACAAAAACCGGGCCGAGCTTTTGATGCAGTGCACTCAAAGCCACATCCCGCCAGATGCTCGGACTGACATTTTCCGCTCGATAACGGGAAAGATTTACCCATTCATTGCCAACCCGGTCAGCATGCGTGAACGTTGTTCACCGCCTCCTCGCTGACGATCCTTAGTGGAAGCCGTCTGGAACAAGGCTATTCGCAACGAGTCTGTGCGGGCAGCAAGAACGTAGTTATTGCCCCCGGTCATATTGACTTCCTTTTCCATCGCCGATACACACGTTCGTGTGGCGATGCGCAATTGCGTGTCTAAGTCCACACGATTCGCCCGAATTACTAAAGACCAGCCGAGTGGTTCTCGACCTATTAAGGTGTTTCGGTACCGCTGAAAGCATGGCGGCGTTTCTATTTTTGAAATAATTCGGCTAATCATCTAAGAAAGTAAAAAACAGGAAGAACGATGCAATGCTAACCGCGCGATATCCATAAACCAAAACCTTGCCCGAAGGGGCAATCTCTTGCACCAAGTACCTATGGACTCGTAGGCGCTTCGATAACAGACTAGGCCGGCAATTGAACGAGCGCCCAATGGAAGAGACGCCGCGTCCATTCATGGTACCTCTAACCATGGTCCCGTCGACGAACGTTCCCGGTCCGTGCCGATTTCGGCAAAATCTGCTGCGCATGCCAACCGACCACCACGTTGTTACGTCCAGGTCACCCACGTCATGGAAAATGCGATGGCTAGCGCTCGTAGGATTCCTGATCGACTGATATGTTACCTGGGGTTAATCATCACGCCTTCGCCCGCGTTCTCACAAAGTGATGAGGATCTCGCCAAGCAATTGAGTAATCCTGTCGCCGCGCTTATCAGCGTACCCTTCCAGTTCAACTACGATGGAAGTGTCGGTCCGAACCGGGACGGCTATAAATACCTCCTGAATTTTCAGCCCGTTATCCCGTTCCGCCTCAACGACGACTGGAACCTTATCTCCCGCACTATCGTGCCGGTGGTTTCGCAAAACAACATTGCGCCGGGCTCAGGCTCGCACACCGGGCTGGGTGACATCGTCCAGAGTCTGTTCTTTTCACCATCGACGCCGACCGCTAACGGACTGATCTGGGGAGTGGGCCCCGCGCTGCTGTTGCCCACCGATACTGACCCGCTGCTTGGCGCCGAAAAATGGGGCGCCGGCCCGACGCCCGTTCTGCTCTGGCAAGCCAACGGCTGGACCTATGGCGCGCTCGCCAACCATATATGGTCATTTGCCGGCGACGGAAACCGCTCCGGCGTCAGTGCGACGTTTTTGCAACCTTTTCTCAACTACACGACGAAGGACGCGTGGACATTCGGTCTGAACACCGAATCGACGTACGACTGGGAGCATCACCAATGGTCGACGCCGATCAATGCAACCGTAAGCAAGCTGCTCAAACTCGGCCAACAGCCAATCAGCATTGGCGGGGGCGTGCGTTACTGGGCGGCTAGCCCGGATTCCGGACCACACGGATGAGGCGCACGCCTTGTGGTCACGCTGCTTTTCCCGAAATGACTTAACTCCTCCTGGAGAAAATGATGAAAGTACGCCGCTTCATTCTGAACTCGTCAATGATCGTCGCGCTGACAGGGGTGATGGTTGCCGGCTGCACCACGACCTCGAACGCGCCTCCTTCCGCAGCGACCAACGACTCACGCCGACAGTCGATCGATGCAAGCGTTGATGGGGCGCTTTCGCGTCTCTACCAAACTGTGCCCGGTTCGCATGAACTGGTCGGCAAGGCACGCGGAGTCCTCGTATTTCCATCCGTGGTGCAGGCGGGCGTCGCCATTGGCGGAGAACACGGCGACGGCGCTTTACGTGTTGACGGCAGCACGGCCGGGTATTACAGCACCACTTCGCTCTCGGTTGGCGCGACGCTCGGCATCCAGTCAAAGGCAGTGATCTATGTCTTCATGACACAGGAAGCCCTCGATAAATTCCGCAACGCAGACGGCTGGTCGGCCGGTGGCGACGCCTCGGTTGCACTCGTAAAACTCGGTGCCAATGGCTCCGTTGACACGACCACGGCCACGAAACCTGTCGAAGTGTTCATCGTGACCAACAGCGGCCTGATGGGCGATCTGTCACTCGGCGGCGCGAAGATCACGCGCCTCAGTATTTAAGTCATCACCCGTTGCCCAAACCCTGACTTGAAGGCGCGGGTACGGGGACCCGCGTTATGCCTGGCCGGCTCGAGATTGACGCGTCCCACGGTTAGAAGGAACCGGTTGCTGAAGCAGTACGGAGGAAATTATGGTTCCGCAATCGTATTCATCGTGGGGGCGACGTATCGCGGCGGGAATGCTTGTTCTTTGCGTCTTTTTGGCCGCTCCGGCCTCGCCCCGAGAGGAAGCCGACAGTGCTAGCGCGAGGGTGGCCGGCCAAAGAGCGCACTTCGCGAATGAGTTTTGCGGCGTATCGACCGAACGCATAGCCCAATATAAAACGAAGCTTAAGGCGATGCTCTCCGAACCCAATGATTTCGACGCATCGTGGGATCGCGGATGGCATAGCGAAGTTAGCCAGACAGAGCAACTTCGAGCGATGCCAGCCACCAACCCTACGGAGTTCGCTGCACGCGTCAAAAGCAACTGCGCTCGTCTCAAATGGCAGGCGGAAAACGCGGTGAGAAAAGTTAAATAGATCCCGGGTCCATTCTCCGTAGTCTCGCCGTTACTCCAGATCGGCTTAAACGCGCCAACGCTTTCGTCCCTATACGTGGCGCGCTTGATCCTCCTAAAACACGTGACGCAAGCCGACCATCATCGCGAGCTGCGTCGAGGTCGCCGCTGCGCCGACGTTGTTGAATCCCTGCAACTGCGCCCCGATCAATCCGCCCCGATAGAGCGAGTAGTCACCTTCGATGTAGACATCGGTTGCGATCGACAGGTTGTAGTCCGCCAGCAACTGGAACTGCGTCGCATTGCCGTTACCGCTCTCGCCGCGCTATCGGAGCGGGCAGCGCTCGGCGGATGCCTTGCTGGAAGCCGGTCGCGCCCTACTCGCGGACATCAGCTATGAAGCGTTGAGCATCAACGATCTGTGCGGGCAGGCAAATCTGACCAAGGGCGCTTTCTATCGTCGTTTCGATAGCAAGGACGCGTTCTTTCTCGCCCTGCAACGCCTGGCGCTAGATGACGCCGCTCGTTTGAAGGAAACCCTCCTTGCGCAGATGGACAGGCAGGATGGCTTGCGTCCCTCGCTGGACGAATGTGCGCGGGACGTCGTCGATGCGGTCCGCATGTGGCATCTGCGACACCGCGGGGTGTTGCGCGCGTCGATCCAGCGCCGCGATCACACGACGGGCGGCTGGCAGCCGTTCAAGGAGTACGCGAGAGGTTTTGTCGACGACGTGGCCGGCCGTATGACGCGTCTGCCGGAACTCAAGCGGAACAGGCAGGCGCTTGTACAGTTGCGGATCGCATTTCAGGTGGTGATCGCCACGATGATCAATGCCGCGCTAAACGATCCGGGACCCTTGCATCTCGACGATAGCGAAATGACGGACGCGCTTTCACAGATGCTCGCCTCTTATGCGAGCGGTGCGCGCGCCGACACGGGGCGATGATCGGGCATTCCTGCGTGCTCACCGGCTTCGTTGTCGGTTAACAGTTTTCATTGCGCCGCGCCTGCCTTCGGAGCGGGATAGACCGTCTTCCAGTCCTGCTTCATGCTGACGACGATCCAGCCGCGCGAAACGGCTTCATCCCATGCTTTGTCGAGTCGCGCTAATGACGATTTCCGGTCGTAGGCAAACTCCCGACCGGGGTCGTCGTGATGCAGCAGGAGTCCAAGCGTTTCGCCCGGGCCGCTCGTCGTGTATTCCAGCATTTCCCGATCGCCATCGGAATTGCCAAAAGCGAGGATCGGGCGCCTGCCAATCGCACGGAATATGCCCACTGGTTTTCCGGCACCGTCGTCGATGAAATCGAAGCCGGGCTGGCGCACGAGCACGGACTTGCCATTGCGAACCTCGTACTTCAATTTCTCTTGCGTGCCCACTACCCTATCGGGCGGGATACCGTAGGCTTGCGTCACCCACACACGCATGACCTCAGCGGTGCCGCCGGAAACGATCCAGATCCTGAAGCCGTTCGCTCGAAGCAAATCGAGCAATTCGAGTTGTGGCCGATACACGAGTTCGGTATAAGGCCGGTTGAGTGTGGGGTGCCTGGCGCTGGCTAGCCAGGTTCGGATCGACTGGTCATATTCGTCAGTTGTCATGCCGCTGTTGGCGACCGCGATCATCTGCAGAAGTGCCTTCCGGTTTTGCGCGAGCGCTGCTGTGTCGTGTGCAAGAAGCGCCTTGAAGGCGGGATCGCGTTGCCATTCTGGATGCTGCGGCGCGGCGGCCTTCAATTGCGCGACCATGAATGACAGCTGAAACGGTATGGGCTGCTCGCTCCAGAGCGTGCCGTCGTTATCGAACACCGCGATGCGTGCTTCGGGCGGTACGTATGTAGCGGAACCCTCGCGTGACACGTCGCCGACAAACTTGAGAATCGCAGCACGTGCCGCGCCGTCCTGCCACGACGTCAGCGCCGCGACCAATTGCTCTCTGGAAAGCGCCTGTTGCGTGGCCGCAGCCGAGGTATCCGCCGACGGCGTTTCATGACTCACGCAGGCGCTCAGTACTGCGCATGCGCAAACAATCAGGCCCACGAAACCACGCAACACTCGCCGCGACCACGTGTGATGTTCGGTAAAGCGCATCGCTATCCTCTCATCTCGGGTGATCAAGCCGCGTGCGGAACGTTCTGGACAACCAGGCGCAACGGGTTGCACAGCCCCATTGAACTATCAGTTCCCGTTGTTCCAGGGAACGGCGTATATCCCGAGTCGCTTCGAGGATCAGGGTCGGCATTGCTATTTATGCGTGCCGCGTGCTCGTTGTTACGAATTTTTCGCACAGAAGCCAACCGCTAACCATAGGTACTTGGGGCAAGACGATTGCCCCTTTGGGCAATATCGGACGCATTCCTTTCCTTCCGCCCGGATGACCGCTACATTAACTTCGGCAAGTACCCTGTGAATTACCGCGAGCCGCCGACCGCCGGCAGCTTTATGCGGCTTTTCTCTCACAAGTAGGGAGAACACAATGAAGAGAAGCGTTTTAGCCATTTTCATGGTGGCCGGGACGATGCTCCTGCCATACGCCGAGGCGCAAACAGCGCCAGCCAGCGCGCCGAGCGCCGCGAGTGCCCCGGCGAATCCGGTGGACCCAGCGGCCATTCAGGCGCTTCAGAAGATGGGGACTTACCTGCAATCGCTCAAACGGTTTAGCGTTTCGATCGATCTGACCGGTGAACGAGTCCTTGAAGACGGTCAGAAACTTCAGCACACCGCAAGCGCGCAGCTCGATGTCGACCGGCCCAACCGGATTAGCGCTTCCATGCGAAGCGCGCGAAGTGAACACGAGATCTTCTATGACGGCAAGACGGCCTGGCTCTATTCACCGGAGCAGAAGTACTATTCGACGGTCGGGTTCAACGGCAATATCGGGGCGCTGATCGAGCAACTCCGCTTGCGCTACGGCGTCGAATTCCCACTTTCTGACCTCTTCATCTGGGGCACGCCCGACGCGCCGACCGACGATTTCGAATCCGCCATGTTCGCCGGCCAGGACTACATTGGCTCGGACGTGTGTGATCACTACGCGTTCCGGCAAAAAGATATCGACTGGCAGCTCTGGATCACGACAGGCCCGAAGCCTCTGCCGCGCAAGCTCGTCATCACGCGGCGAGACGACGATGCGCGTCCGCAGTCGGTCTCGATCGTCCACTGGACCCTGTCGCCCACTTTCAAGGACTCCGTGTTCACGTTCCGTCCGCCTGAGGGCTCGAAGAAGATCGAGATTCTCCCGGTTGCCGCGCAAAAGGAGTAGGCCATGAAAATCGCACTTCGGCGAAATCAAGTCGTGCTCCCGATCCTCGTGACCGCATGCGCCTCAATTTGCACGCCCCCACTGGCCGACGCAGCTGGACGGGGCGGTGGCCATATCGAGCGGGGCGGGGGTGGGGGCGGGCACGGCGGCGGTGGGGGAGCACGCGGGGGTGGTCCCGGCGGAGGCGGCGCCCGGTTGAATGATAGTCATGCCGACAACCGCACTCGCAACGTCCGCAACACGAGCGTGAACAACGTTAACGTCAACCGGAACGTCAACGTTAACGCGAACAATAACCACCACGGCGGAAACGATTACCACCACGGCGGCTGGGACAATGACTATCATCCGATAGCAACGGCGGCGGCCGTCACAGCGACTGTTGCAGTCACTTCGGCAATCGTCGGGTCGGTCGTGCGTTCGGTGCCGCCGAATTGCGTGCCCGTGAACTATGGAGGCATGATTTATCAGCAATGTGGGGGTAGCTGGTATCAGCCACAGGGTGCGCAATACGTCGTTGTCAATGCCCCGTATTGACGATCCGCGTTGTCGGCGTGCTCCGGCCACATTCGCGACCCCGGCATTGAAAATTTTTTCGCTGCTGTCGGTGCACGGTTCGCTGCCAAGGCGGAGCTCCGTGATTTTTAAGGGAGCGATGTATGCAGCAACTCATAAGACATCCCATCATCCTGTTCGTTGTTTCGTTTGTGCTGATGTCACTCGCCGCGTGGATCGGCTGCGCGGCTCTGCGATCGCGCCTACATATTGATGAGGACGCACGCGACGACTTCAAGCTTGTTCAGTCCGCCACCTTGACGCTGCTCGCGCTGGTGATTGGCTTCAGCCTGTCAATGGCAGTGGGCCGCTACGATCAGCGAAAGAATTACGAGGAAGAAGAAGCCAACGCAATCGGCACCGAGTACCTCCGTGCGGATCTTCTGCCGGCCAGCGAGGCCGCTGCAATCCGGTCCGACCTCACTCAGTATCTCGAGTTGCGCATCGAGTTCTATCAGACGCGTGACACCCAACGGGTCGAGCAGATCAACGCCGCCACTGAGGATCTGCAGGGCAAGTTGTGGGCTGCGGCCAAGGGCGGCGCCGTCACGCAACCGAATCCTGTCACCGCACTTGCGGTCGCCGGCATGAACGACGTGATCAACACGCAAGGCTACACGCAGGCGGCGTGGTGGAACCGCATTCCCTTGGCTGCCTGGATATTGATGCTCGTCATTGGCGTATTCAGCAATATACTAGTCGGCTACGGAGTAAAAAATGCGAAGGCCAAAAACCGCTTTCTGGTGATCATGCCTATGACGGTATCTCTCTCATTTATGCTGATTGCGGATATCGACAGCCCGCGTAACGGCATTATCCGGGTCGTACCGCAAAATCTCATTAGCACTGCGCAATCACTGGCAAAACCGTAGTCCGATTCGACTGCAAAAGTCAGCCGCCTGACAAGCCCGAAGACCTAAGAAGATCGCGAGCGGCGCGACGATTCCACGGTTTGCGAACCATGCTCCATGCGAATGGGATTAAATACCCTTCGGTAAATTGCAAGCGCAATAATTGATGCAAATGTTTTAGCCCCATTTAATAACTCGTCTCAATCAGATTTTCCCCTACAGGCCGCTTTCGCATTACTAACTGATCTGTCATAGTGTCTGCGACGCCAATCTTCGCAGAGTCTATGAACGAGGAGCACACTCCGAGGATCGTTGCGACTAGCCGGACGCCGCGCACAATCGCGCGTGCCCGAGCGATGTGCTGGCTGTTTCTGTTTCTGGTGATGCCGGTATTTTTCACCTCCGCCTACGCGGAACACACGTGGCGCGTGGTAATTCTTCCTGGTGCAGACCCCACGCAACCAGCCGCCCAGGAACAGATTCTCGCGATACGCAGCTCGATTGCCGCTGCCGCGCCAGATGGTGTGGAGTTCTACACAGATCCACTCGACGATCTGCGATTCGACACTGCAGAATTGATGCCCAGCTTTCTCGCGCTAATGAAGAGAAAGTACGAACATAAACAGGTCGACGTGGTGGTCGGATTGGGCGACTTCGCACTGGATTTCACGAAGCGCTATCACGACGAAATCTGGCCGGACGTACCGGTTGTCATCTCCAGCGTAAGCGACACACGGCAAAAAGATATTCCGCCCGGATTCGCGTACGTGCCTGTGCATGTCGATCTTGATGGAACGCTAGCATTGGCAGAGGCCCTGCAGCCGAATGCACGACGTCTCGTGGTGGTGTCCGGCGCGGCGAAATCGGATCTCGTGCTTGCGCAGCGTACTGCGGATCTGGCGCGAGCAGGCCAATACCGTCATCGGGCCGTCGATGTCTGGAGCGGCCTGACCGTGCCAGAACTGCAGCAACGCCTCGCCGCACTCGACCGCGATACTGCCGTGCTCTACACCACGATGTATCGCGACCGCAACGGCCGGACATTTTTCCCCTACGAGGTCATCGCCCCCATGGCGATGAGTTCAGGCGCGCCCATCTATGGCTGGTACCCGACCTACCTGGGTCACGGCCTGGCAGCGGGATCGGTGATCAACTTTGAGGACAACGGGCGCATCACCGGCGCGCTTGCCTCGTCGATTCTGCTCGGCACGGCACCGCGCCAAGGCGCCACCGCATCCGGGAGCACGTCCCACTGCGTCGCGGACGTCGGCGTACTGGCGAAGTTGGGGCTGCAGGCAGCGGTACTGCCCGAAGGCTGTCAACTGATCGACGAGCCACCTTCGCTGTGGCGCGAGCATCAGGGAATCGTGCTGATCGCGGTCGCAGTTGTCCTGCTGCAGGCGTTGACCATCGCGGCTCTGCTCTGGCAACGACGGCACCGCCAGATCGCCGAAGATCAGGCAGCGCTGCGATTGGCCGAACTGGCTCGAGCGACGCGCTTTGCGCTGGCTGGTGAACTAAGTGCATCAATTGCTCACGAAGTCGGGCAGCCGCTAGGCGCCATTCTAAGCAACGCGGACACTGCCGGAATAATTCTTAAAGATGAGCCTGAAGTCAGCGAACTACACTCCATTCTTGCCGACATACGCCGTGATGCGCTGCGCGCGAATCAGGTGGTACAGCGACTGCGGGCGCTGCTGCAAAAGCACACGCCCACGTTGGACCCGCTCGACCTCAATTCAGCCTTCGACGACGCGCTGTCGTTGCTCGGCCTCGAAGCCCGGCGGCGGCGCATCGTCATCGAGTCGCATCAGGTAGCGGAAGACGCTCATGTGCTGGGCGACCGCGTGCAGTTACAACAGGTATTGCTCAATCTCGCCATTAACGCAATGGACGCGATGGAGGACACACTTCCCGCGAACCGCATATTGTCCGTCTCCACGCGGGCGGCGGGACAGGGTTATGAACTGATCGTAGCTGATCGCGGACACGGCATCCCCGCGGCAGCCGTAGCGCGCCTGTTCGACTCGCTGTACACGACCAAGCCCCACGGCATGGGACTCGGGCTCTCCATCGTCCGCACTATCGTCGTGGCCCACGGAGGGCATGTTTCGGCCGCGGCCCGTGAAGGCGGAGGCAGCCTGTTCACCGTGTGGCTTCCCTCAATGCCAGGGCGTGCAGTGTTGCGGGCTCGGCCCGAGCTTGATAAGCGTGCTGAAATGGCCGCGTTTGACGCCCGGCCCACAACCCAAGGAGGACACCCGTGAGCGATCACGCCGAACCCGTCATCCATGTCGTTGACGACGACGCTGCCCTACGCACTGCATTGATGCGGTTACTGAGTCATGCGGGATTCAAGGTAGAAGGCTACCCGGGCGCGGGAGAATTTCTCGTTGCGGCGCCCGACGCAGCGCAGGGCTGTCTTTTGCTGGACCTGGAACTCCCCGGCCCGGACGGCCTCGACTTGCAACGCGCGCTAAAGAGGCTGGGCAACCCAATGCCGGTTGTGTTCATCAGCGCGCACCACGATATTCCCAAAACAGTCATGGCCATCAAGGCCGGCGCGAGCGATTTTCTCCTCAAGCCGATCGATGCGCAGGCACTGTTCGCCGCAATCGAAAATGCGCTCGCGGTGGGGACCGTCGAACCAACTGCGGATGAGGCCGCTTGCGTGCCCGACCCCGTCGATCTGAACGCGCGCGAGCGGGTGGTGCTACGCGGCATTGTGGCAGGCCGACTGAACAAGCAGATCGCTGCGGAACTGGCCCTGAGCGAGCGAACCATCAAATCCTGCCGGGCCGACCTCATGCGCAAGCTCCACGCGCATTCGTTTGCAGACCTTGTGAGACGGGCTGAACCGATTGTGCGCGCCCAAGCTCCAATCTGAAGCTCGCTTGCCCCAAGGGGCAACTGGATTGCCCCCTGCCCCGATGGCGTCGAACGTTGGCTCGCACGACACTTGATGCAAGAGACATCGGCGCACAATGAACCCTATCAGACAGTTGATCGTGATCGTCGAAGATGACGCCAGCATGGGTCGCGCCTTGCAACGCCTGCTGCACGTGTCGGGCTTCGACACTTTGCTGTTCGACAGCGCGGAGGCATTCGCGACCGCCACCAACACGCCCGTACCGCACTGCCTTGTGCTGGATGTTCAATTGCCCGGTGCATCTGGTCCGCGATTTTACGAGCAACTCGCTAATCAACGTCCTCCGGCCGTGTTTATCACCTCGCACGACAGTCCGGCAACACGCAGCGCGGTCACGAGCGCCGGCGGCGGCGAACTGCTGACCAAGCCGTTCGTAGCCCAGGATTTTCTGGACGCAATTTCACGGGCCGTGTTGCGAGGGCCGCCGCCCTGAAGCGGGAATGCGCCGGCTCAATGACAACGGAAAAAAGGAGCGCAATGATGTCAACGATACAGACTCTGGCTGAGCGTCAGGCTGCAGCTCGTGAGGCCCGCCAGCGCGCGCCGCGCTCGCTAAACTCCGCGATTGGCAATGTCGACCGGGATCCCGTGCAGTTGCTGCGGGAAAACAGCGCAGGCCGTGTCGAAGCACTCGTTCCGCTGCGATACGGCCGCATGTCCGTTTCGCCCTTCACGTTCTTCCGCGGCAGCGCTATCCTCCAGGCTCATGATCTTTCCGGCACATCCAATACCGGGATTGCGTTTCCTGTGTGCGGCGACGCGCACCTCATGAACTTCGGCGGATTCGCAACTCCCGAGCGGCAACTGGTTTTCGATCTCAACGATTTCGACGAAGTCGCGTATGGCCCGTGGGAATGGGATGTCAAACGGCTCACCGCCAGCCTCGCGATTGCCGGCGAACATATGGGCATCGACCGCGCATCGGTCGAGGACATCGTCTCGACCGCGGTGCACGAGTATCGCGACCGGATGCACCGGTACGCCGAATGCAGCACCCTCGAACTCTGGCACGAGATCGTCTCGTTTGAGCGGATGCTCGAAGCTGCAGCAACCGCCGAAGGACGCCAGTTGATCAACCGGGCAATGGAAAAGGCAGCGACCCGGACGCACGAAAGCATGCTGGGCAAGATGGCCGCGTTGCACGATGGCCGCTGGCTCATTCAGGACGCTCCGCCTGCCCTCTTTCATCCCAGCGGCCCCAACTCACTGCTTGGCAAGGACAAAAAATGGTCGGACACCGACGAGTGGAAGGGCAAGCTAGCCAGCGCGTTCGATAGTTACCTTCAAACCCTTTCGTCGGAACGTCGTCAACTGCTTGCACAGTTCGAACTCCAGGACATCGCGTTCAAGGTAGTCGGCGTCGGCAGCGTCGGCACTTTCTGCCTCGTGATGTTGTTCGTCGACAGCCACGGCAAGCCGCTGTTCCTGCAGGTCAAAGAAGCTCGCCAGTCGGTGATTTCCCGCTACTTCGAGGGCGATGGACCCACTCATCAGGGCGAACGTGTGGTGACCGGGCAGCGCCTGCTTCAGGCCGCAAGCGATTCATTTCTCGGCTGGACCATCGGCCCGGCAGGACGCCAGTTCTATTTCCGTCAGTTGCGCGACATGAAAATCTCGGCGGAAGTCGAGCGCATGAGCAATACGATTCTCCAAGGTTACGCTCGCATCTGCGGCTGGGCGCTAGCGCGCGCCCACGCTAAGGCCAGCGGTAAGGCTGTCGAAATTGCGACCTATCTCGGCAGCGGCAACCGGTTCGCGGAAGCGCTCACCCAGTACGCGTTCGCTTACGCGGAACAGAACCAGAAGGACTACGATACTTTCATGCGAGCATGCCGATCTGGCAAGCTGGAAGCTCGAAGCGACGAGGACATGGCGGCAGATTTTCGCGTCTGACGGGTTTAATCGGCGAACTATCTGGACGTTAGGCCGCATGGTCCTGAATCGACCTCGGGAGAGACGCGATGAATATGCCCACCAGGTGGCTGGTCGCGCTGAGTCTTATAACGCTATCGCCGGTGATGACTGGATCCGCTCCTCAGGCATCCGAAACGATGGAGCTGGCAACCAACGCGAAAACAGCGACCTTAGCGGCAAGTGCGAGCGAGAGTGGTCTGAGCAATGGGCTCAACGGCCGTGGTTCGGCCATTCCAGTTGCGGACTTCGTGCCACTAAACACCCTCAAGTCCCCCGTTGCGGGAGCCACATTGCGGGTCGCCATTACCCCGGTAGCGCCCTTCGTCCTGCCACAAACTGCAACCCCTGAAGGGTTTAGTGTCGATATATGGAGCGAAATAGCACGCCGGATGCATGTCGACTTCACATGGAATGGAGTGGCGACTCAGGCTGCCTTACTGCCCGCTGTAGAGCGCGGCGACGCAGATGTCGCAATAGCGGCGATTACCATGACCCCAGAACGGGAAAAGGCCGTGGACTTCTCGCTTCCCTATTACGACTCGGGCTTGCAAATTATGGTGCGCGGGCGGAACGAAAGCACATTCATGGCCACGATCTGGTCGATTCCATGGCTGGCTATTTTTCAACTCTTGAGCGTAACGGTTGCCATTGTCTTTATTCTCGCCAATCTCGTACTGCTGATCGAGCGCAAGAACGATCCGAATTTCCAGAAGCCCTATTTTCGCGCGCTGGGCGAAGGTGTTTGGGTGACCATGCTAATCATTGCAACGGGTGAGCACGGCGAACGCGATGCACCGGGCTTATGGAAGCGTATCCTCGTTCCAGCAATGTGGCTGATCGGTGTTGTGCTGATTGCTCAACTCACGGCAACCGTCACATCATCCCAGACCGTGGCACGCCTCCAGTCGAACATTCAGGGTCCTGACGACCTCCCAGGCAAATCGATCGGCACGGTGCCCGGGACTACCGCCGCGGACTACCTGACCCAACGCGGCCTCCCATTTGTCAATGTAAGCACCGCCGCCGACGGAATCCGGATGCTTATGCAAGGTGATGTGCAGGCGATCGTCTATGATGCGCCGACCCTTCAGTACTGGGTCGCCAAGCGCGGCAACGGCGCGCTTGCCGTCGTCGGACCGATCTTCAGGCCGGAAAAATACGGAATAGCGGTAGCTAACGGCAGCGCCTTACGCAAAGCTATCAACGAGACGCTGCTCGCCATGTACGGAGACGGGACCTACGAACAGATCTACGGGAAGTGGTTTTCGCCAGGCAAATAGGGATATGCGTAATCGTTTGTGGCAGACCAATCGCGGCACTGTGATTAATTGCATCATTGCGCACCGTGTGCGCCGAAGGGGTCGATCTCGGCATCCGCTCCTGCTCGGCCACGAACGCGCATGCGAACGGTCCCAGACTATTGATTGAAGCGCGTCGCGCCGCCCACGGTGCGAACGGCGCCGGATCAGAAATGGTCCTTCTAGAATACTTCCGGAACGATCATCGTTTCAGGCACAGGATGACGGAGATACTCCGGGTTGTGCACGCGCTCGGGCAAGATAACCGTTGCGTGTTCTACCTCGCGATACGGAACCTGACCTAACAGATGGGTAATGCAGTTCAGTCGCGCACGTTTTTTGTCGACAGCCTGCACGACCCACCACGGCGCTTCAGGGATATTCGAGCGCTGCAGCATCACTTCCTTGACGTGCGTGTACTCTTCCCAACGCCGACGGCTCTCCAGATCCATTGGGCTCAGCTTCCACTGTTTCAGTGGGTCCTGTACGCGGGCCTGAAAGCGCATTTCCTGCTCGTCGTCGGTGATCGAGAACCAGTATTTGACGATCTTGATGCCGCTGCGAACGAGCATTCTTTCGAATTCGGGCACGGAATGAAAAAACTCTTCGTACTCTGAATCTGTGCAGAAATTCATCACCCGCTCGACCCCCGCACGGTTGTACCAGCTACGATCGAACAGCACCATTTCACCGCCGGCCGGCAAATGCGACACGTAGCGCTGGAAATACCATTGGGTGCGTTCGCGACTATTCGGAGCCGGCAGCGCCGCAACGCGGCATACACGTGGGTTCAATCGTTGCGTGATCCGCTTGATCACCCCGCCTTTGCCCGCTGCATCCCGTCCCTCAAAGATCACAACGAGCCGGTAACCGGTATTCAGAACCCAGTCCTGCAACTTCACGAGTTCGCCCTGAAGGCGGAAGAGCTCCCGGAAATACAACTTGCGCGACAGTCGGGCGTCTTCAGTCAGACCGGCTGCGCCGTCCTGGATGCGATCGTCGACTTCCAGTTCAAGTTCCTCATCGTATGCGTCGATGAGGTCCTCCTGGAAACGGCGTTGACGCTCGGTGAGCGCCTCCACGTCAAGGGGTTTGTCTGTCATCACGATTCTCCTATGCAACCAGGGATGGATTCCGCGCGCCGCGTCCGGCCGCGTCCGGCCGCGTCGGCAACACCGATTATCGCACCACGAGATGGCATTCCGATTACCTGCGTTATCCGAAGTAAATCTGCAGGATCAGTGCTATGGCGATCGTACAGCTACTATCCATGACCCGTTTGGGCATGAATGGCGACTCGGCTCACTACCCCAGCGCAACAGCGGCGCGCCCGTCGCAGGATGCGCCCCTACGCCAGACCGAAGATATATCCAGAGCGGTTGGAATGTGCAAACAACGTCCTGGAGTATGAACGTCGCGACGCTGGCCATGCCGGCGCAGTCATAAAGCAGAGCAACGCCGAACTTTGGTCCTCCGCTACGAATAACGGCGATATCCAAAGAGGAAAACGTTTGCCGCGAGACTTTGGCCGCGCCCCTCCAGCGTTTGTCTTCTGTGCAGGCTTTTTTTAATGATCGGACATAACAAAACTGTCATAAATACCCTTTAGCGTGCTGATTTTCCCGCTTAACAGGTGCTCTTGAAATGCATCCCGCGCTTGCGCAATTTCGTCGCCCCGGCGTACCCGAAATCCCGCGTTGCGCCAGCGATCTGTGTCAGGAGTTTCCAGTCATCGACGCGGCCGATTCGAACTCCCTGGCAATGGAGATTTTTTCGTCGCGACGCGACATGGTCAGTCTGGCCGTGGTCGAAGATGACCGCCCAATTGGACTAATTAACCGCGATATTTTCCTGTCGCAAATGAGCAAACCATTTCACCGGGAGCTCTACGACAAGAAAAGCTGTATCGCGTTCATGGACAAGGCGCCGCTCATCGTCGACGCGGACATGAGCATCGAAGCGCTTACGTTCAAGACGGTCGAGGTGGGTAATAAGGCGCTGTCCGACGGATTTATCGTGACGCGGCATGGCCGCTTTGTCGGCCTGGCGAGCGGCTTTCAGCTATTGGGAGCCGTAGCTGAAATGCAGGCGGAGAAGAACCGTCAGATCATGCAGAGCATTGAATATGCGAGCGTGATCCAGCAAGCCATGCTGCGCGCTTCGCGCGAAGCGCTCGCATCCATGTTGCCGGATGCCACGTTGGTATGGGAGCCCCGTGATGTGGTCGGCGGCGACTTCTATCACTTCGCTTCGTTTCCCGATGGATGGTTTGGCGCGGTCGCCGACTGTACCGGACATGGCGTGCCTGGCGCCTTCATGACATTGCTTGCTTCAGCTTCACTCTCGCAGGCGCTGGAACGCATCGGGCCGCGCGACCCCGCCGCCCTTCTGGCAGCGGTCAACCGCAACGTCAAAGGGTTGCTGGGCCAGGTGCAAGGGACAGGCGCGTCGCCACAGTCGAACGACGGCCTCGACGCCGCTTTCTTCTGGTTCGACGCTCAACGGCAGCGTCTATATTTTTCCGGCGCGCGCATCGCGCTGCACGTTTTGCGACCGGATGCCGATCACTTTGAAAGCATTCA
This sequence comes from Paraburkholderia sp., assembly GCF_049581445.1. Lineage (GTDB taxonomy): Bacteria > Pseudomonadota > Gammaproteobacteria > Burkholderiales > Burkholderiaceae > Paraburkholderia. The sequence continues at coordinate 66,380 of NZ_JBAURZ010000151.1, forward strand.
AGGCGAACGCATGGGCGTCGGATACGTCGACAGTCTGGCGGACTATGCCTGGGCGCTGAACACCGTCGCGCTTACGCCGGGCAGTCTCCTGTTCGTCTCGACAGACGGGCTTATTGATCAGATTGGCGGTCCGCGAAAAATTGCTTTTGGAAGGCGCCGGGCCCTCGAACTCATTATCGAAAGCCGTGCGCAATCGCTCTCCACCATACGCGATTCTGTACAGCGCGGGTTGGCGGACTGGCAGGCCACGCAGGTGCGTCGAGACGACGTAACGTTATTTTTTGCACGCGTTTAGGGTAGTCCATGAACATGTTTGTACTCTTAGACCAGGATGCCGCGTTTTTCGAACTTGCTCAACGGCGCAACCTGCTTTTTTATCATAAGGGCTACTTTTCCCACAGCATCATCGCGGGAATGAGCGAGGTCGTGAAACTGCAACTGGAGGTCGCTGGGATCAGCGCCCCAATCCGACGAAAACTGTTTTCGTCCTTTATCGAACTCTCGCAGAACATCATCCACTATTCGTCCGACTCGCTCGTTGAAGACGGCGGGACGGGTGGCGCCATACGGGAAGGCGCCGTGTCCATTGCCACTGACGGCGATCGCCACCTCATGCTCTGCGTGAATCCCATTGCGACGACGGCAGTAGCCAGTCTGCGTGAGAGGCTTGAGCCGCTGTGCAGCATGTCGCTTGAAGAAATCAAGCAGGCCTACAAGCTGACACTGCGCTCGGATACGCCCGAGGAAAGTAAGGGTGCGGGGCTTGGTTTTTTGACAATGGCGCGTGATGCGAGCGCTCCGCTGGAGTTTGCTTTCTATCCACGCGTCGATGCACCCGAAACCACGCTGTTTTGCCTCAAGACCATCATCTGACCAAGTGACGAGTACGCGCCATGAATAATCTTTATATTGCGGCCACGACCACGTCGCCGGAAGTCGATTTTCAGTTCGATCAGAATGCGTTGATTCTCAGGGGAGAGTCTTATCCCGAGAATGCGGCCGCGTTTTATGCGCCGATTATCGAGCGGCTTCGCGCATACCTTGAAAGTCGCAACGATGCCGTTATCACGGTTCAGGTCACCCTGACCTACTTCAACAGTTCGAGCACGAAAATGCTATTCAGCGTGTTCGATGCGTTGGATCGGGCGGCCTCATCGGGAAATCGTGTGCTGGTCAGGTGGTACCGTGACGCCGAAGACGAAACCATTCTTGAATTCGGCGAAGAATTGCAAGCCGATTTCAAGGCGATCGAGTTCACCGATTGCCCAGTTACGACATAAGGACAGCGACGGTGGTCTCAACTTCCCCTTCGGACGTACGTTCGAACGACACTCCCGACCTGTTCCAGAACGAGAGTGAGGCGCTGGAGAAAGCGCGCGCCATTTATGCGAATGCCGATGCCGACGCGCACCAATGCCGCCTGGCGTTAGCTGAGCTTAGCGGGCACTTCGAACGCCTGATGCGCGAGACCCGCCGGCTTATTGGGCGCAGCGACCGCGCCGAGCGTGAGATGCAGACACTGACCCAACAGTTGCAGTATCGCGCGACACACGATGCGCTGACCAATGTCCTGAACCGCAGCGCGGTGATCGAAAGGACGACCAAGGCGTTGCGCGTCGACCGGGCAGTGATCATCTTGCTCGATATCGACGATTTTAAAAAAGTAAATGACGATTTCGGACACCCCGTGGGCGACGCAGTCATCCTCGGGATTGTCGATTGTCTGCGGCACATTGTTGGTGACCAGGGTGTCATCGGTCGCGTAGGCGGCGAAGAATTTACCGTGCTGTTGCCTGGGCATGACCTCGATGACGCCCTGCAACTGGCTGAGAAAATGCGCGGTTCAATCGGTAATCACGTGTTTGCTCCGCCCGTCAATCGCCGAATCACGGCTAGTTTTGGCGTGAGTGCGAACCCGGCTCGAACCGATTTCGACATTGCATACGGGTTTGCCGATTCAGCTTTGTATAAGGCGAAACGGGGTGGGCGAAATCGTGTGGAGTTTGCTGCACCTGGTCGGGGTTCTCTAGCAGCGCACGGCTAAAACCCGCCCGGCGCAGAGCTTCTTGCGGTTTGTATCCCAGATCGCAGGCCACGTCGAAAAAATTGGTGAGGGCTGCAGCGCGAACTAAAGTGGTCACGTGCTGAAAGGTGTCAGGATAAACGGCATTCTGGCATCGGGGCTGTCCACTCGTCGACGGCCCGCATGCCTATGCGCAGGTTCACGGTCTGCCAGTCGATAGCCGAGGCTCGCTAACGCGTCGTGCGGTACGTCCCCTGGCGCTTCGCGACACCGCCGTATGACATCGCTGTCTCGATGAACACCCGCACGCAAGGCGAATGCTCGCGCACACGATACGCCACCGCGAGTTCGACCTGATCTTTGAAGTCGCTTACAGGTTTGAACACCACGCCAGGTTGGGCGAACTCGCGGATGGATTGAGGCACGAGCGCTACGCCATAGCCCGCCGAAGCCATGCTGACCGCGGTAATGAAATCGTTGACCCGATACTCCGGTTGCGCATCGAACCCACCGACGCGGCCGAGTCTGGCGAGATCTTCCGCGAAACCAGCCGCCTCATTAAACTGCGGCGCAATGAATGACATCCCGCGTAACTGGGACGCCTTCACGGCTTTCACGCGCGCAAGTGAGCTATCTGCCGGCAGAGCTATCAGCAGGGGTTCGCTCTGAACGACCTTGGCTGTGACCCCGTCGGGATAGTGTGCGCGGGGCCGCATAAAGCCGACGTCGATGGCGCCATCCGCCAGGCGCTCCAGTTGCGTCGGTGTTTCCATCGCCAAAATGTGCATGCGGACGTCTGGGCTCGCCACCCTGAACACCTTGAGGGTATCGGGCAGCAGCCCGGTCGCAACGGCCGAGCCGATATAGCCGAGCGCAACGTGACCCGCTTCCCCTCTCGCCGCGAGACGCCCGATGCGATCGGCGCGTTCGATCTGCCGCAGTGCGACCTTGGCCTCAACCAGAAAAAGGTTGCCTGCATCGGTTAGCGTGATGGCTGCGCGTTTGTTGCGGTTGAGCAACCGTACGCCAAGATCGGACTCGAGTCTCTTGATCTGCTGACTGAGCACCGAGGGGGCGATTCCGAGCCGGTCGGCTGAGCGAGCGAAGTGCAGGTCTTCGGCCAATGCAACGAATAGGTTGAGCTGCCGGCTATCGATCATCTTTAATCTCAATTCACGAATAAAAATGCAGTTTATACGTGTTTAACGAATCTGCGATAAGGAGTCAAATAGCCATACTCTCTTCCCCAAGGACATCTCCATGAACTCCGTCACAGTGTTGCCGAAGGTGGCGTCGGTCGATACGCCACTGAAGTTCTCGATCGCGAGTCACCCCCATCACGAACGTCTGCGTCATGTCACGGTGCAGGGTGACGCGTTGCAAAAATTCTTCGCTTCTGTCAAAGACATTGATCTGCAGAACCTCGAATATGTACCGTTCATGCGCTTTATGGTCGCAGACGCACTCGAGCGCGCAGTCGGCGGCGGTTTCGCGTCCGCACTTCGGCAGCTCGTACGGGACCGGTCCACTGGAGGTTTCACGCTGGGCGTCCAGGATTCGACTGTCGATCATCGCTGTTTCGTCCTGTTTGGAACGGCAGTCGGGTACCTGCTCGGACCGGCGAATCACGATGCTATGTCAGGCACGTACTACGCCCGCTTCCTTGTGAAGGACACGGACGACAGCGACTCTTATCTGCGTCAGGCATACCGCCTGTTCACGCTGCACACAGACGGCACCTTTGTCGACGAACCGACCGAATGGCTGCTCATGATGAAGTTCGCCGAAGAGAACGCAGTCGGCGGCGAGTCGCGCTTCATGCATATCGATGATTGGAGCGAGCGCGCCACTTTCCTCGACGATCCACTCGGCACGCGACCGTTCCTCTACAAGGCGCCTGGTTCGAAGAACATCGACGCACAAGTCGAACGCCCGGTGTTCTTCCAGAGCGAGTATGGTCTCGCGATATCGTTCATCGACCAGTTCGTGCAACCCCGTTCATCAGCCGAAGCGGTTTATCTGCACGACCTCTCGGCGTCAATGGAAGCCACGTCCGCAACGCGCGAAGTACCGCTCCCCGTGGGTGACCTCGTCGTCCTCAACAACTATTTCTGGCTGCACGGGCGGGCGCCGTTCCAGAAGCATCCGGCGCTGCATCGTGAACTGATGCGCCAGCGTGGAGTGTTCGCAAAATGACGACCGTCCAGCATCACCGCGGGTATGACGCTGACGTCCTTATCGTCGGTGGTGGCATTGTTGGTGTCTCAACGGCCATGCAACTGGTCGAACGATATCCAGGCCTGAGTGTACTGCTGCTCGAGAAGGAGGCCTCACTTGCGGCTCACCAGTCAGGGCACAACAGCGGCGTGATTCACGCCGGTGTTTATTACGCGCCAGGCAGCCTTAAGGCCGAGTTCTGCCGGCAAGGCGCCGCTGCGACTTATGAGTTCGCCCGTCGCCATGACGTGAGCGTCGAGCAATGTGGCAAGCTGATCGTCGCGACCGACGATGTCGAAGTCGAGAGACTGGATGTGCTCTATGCACGTTGCCAGCAGAACCACCTTGCACCGCAGATGCTCGGCGAGGCAGCGTTGAAAGAACTTGAGCCGCGCGTCGTGGGTCGCGCAGCGATCCGCGTGGCAACAAGCGGTATCGCGGATTTTCCGGCCATGACCGCGAAGATGGCCCAACTCGCGCAGGAACAGGGTGCTCAGATTCTGCTGAACCAGCGTGTGGATGCTCTGCACGAAGACGAAAACGGCATTACCGCGGAAACGGCGAGTAGCCGCTTCCGGGCAAGGCACGCGATCGTCTGCGCTGGCCTGATGGCGGATCGACTGGCGAAAATGTGCAAGGTCGACCTCGATTTTCGTATCGTGCCATTTCGTGGCGAATACTACCGATTGCCGGAGACGAAGAACGACATTGTGAAGCACCTGGTCTATCCCGTACCGAATCCCGCTCTGCCCTTTCTTGGCGTGCACCTGACGCGCATGATCGGAGGATATGTCACAGTAGGTCCAAATGCCGTGCTGGCGCTTGCACGCGAGGGCTATCGTTGGCGCGATGCAAATCTGAAGGATCTCGCAGGCATGGCCGCTTTCCCGGGATTCTGGAAGATGCTCGGAAAGCATGGAGCATCTGGGCTCAACGAGATGTGGAACTCGCTGTGGAAACCGGGCTATCTCGAACTGTGTCGCCGCTATTGTCCCGAACTTGCGCTGTCCGACCTTGAGCCTTACCCGTCCGGCGTACGCGCGCAGGCCGTGATGGCGGACGGCACCATGGTGCATGACTTCCTGATCCGCTCGTCGCAAAGAAGCCTGCACGTGTGCAACGCGCCTTCTCCGGCGGCTACCTCCGCGCTGCCGATCGGCGCCTATCTCGTCGAAGCGTTTGACAAGCGTTTCGATCCTGCTCCACGTTCGCGCCCACGCTCGCCACACCAGATTCACGATCTGGCGAGCGGGTAAGCACACGGCCCGGTGAAAGTTGTCCACGAAAACCGGTCAACGTCCAGTTCACAAAGAGCCCGGCTAGTCCACCAGCTTGCCGGGCTCTATCATTTCAACGACCCGATGCACTGGAACAGACTTGCACAGCAGGCCGAGCGCAATACGCACCCTTAAAGTCGAAGATGTTCGCAATACCGGCAGCACACTCAACTGCGCCGCGCTTCTGCGATGTGAAGCCACCTGCCAATGAGGTAAACCGTGAAGGGCAAAACTGCCGCGAGCGGAAGCCAGCGCAGCGCGCCTTGAAGACCTACCGCGTCTGCTATCACACCGGTGAAAAAGGGACCCGCTGCGAGGCCCAATATATTGTTGAATAGCGTCAACGTCGCAAATGCCGAGCCGTGGATGGCTGGCGGTGTGGCCCCAGCAATGATCGCGCTGCATGTGCCGAACGAACTGGCAAGGAAAAACACTGCAGGCACAAGGAGCGCCAGTTGCAGATTGCCCGGTGGCAAACGGAACGCGATCGAGAGCAGGATGCCTAGCACGAGGCAATAACCAATCGCCATGTTCCACCGCTTAAGCGACGAGTCCCCGCTGAACCGGTCGGTCATCACTCCGCACAGGAGTTGGCCCAAGCCGCTGACAAGGACAAGGCCGGCCGCCACGACGGCCGCTTTGCTGACAGGCATGCCCCAGTAGCGATTCAGGTAGCTGGGCAGCCACACGAAAAGCGTGCCCTGAATGAAGATCTGCAGGGCGCTGCCGAGGTACGCACAAAAGACGGAACGGGACGGAAACAAGCCAGAGAAAAACGCTCGCGGTGTCAGTTTCACACGCCCGTACACCGGAGTTCCGCTCGCATTGTCCGGATGCGCACGCGCGAGCCTCCTTTCCGTGACGACGAAGAAGTAAACGATCACCAGCACAAAACCAAAGATCGCCATGAGACCCATCGACCAACGCCAGCCAAACCGGGTCGCAATGATGCCGGAAAACGAAACACCGAGCACGGACCCAAAGGCAGCGGCAGACGTAAAGCCACCGGCAATGGTAGAGCGCAGATGCCTTGGAAAGATGCTTACGAGCATCGCGAGTCCGACACTTCCGTAGGCAGCCTCGCCGACACCAACGAAGATGCGCGCGACGAACATCTCGTGGTAGCTGCTGGCAATCGCGCACCCGAGCGTGGCAACACTCCACAGCGCAGCCATCAATGCGATGCTTTTGACACGTCCCCAGCGGTCCGCGATTATGGAAAACGGCAGGGTCAGCACGCCGACCGCCAACGGCACAACGCCGCTGATCGAACCGAGCTGGGTATCGGACATCTGCCACTGCACTTTCAGGATGGGAAACAAAGCATTGAGCGCCTGCCGCGACATGTAGTCGGACAGCAACAGGCAAAACATCAAGGCAAATACCACCCAGGCGTAGGCTCGAGCGCCACTGACAGCCGCAGCCGACTCGACCGGCATGGCGTTACTCGTATTCAGGTTCAATTCTGTCTCCTCCGATGATTCACGAAACTCATACTGAGTCGTGCCGGCCGGTGTCGTCTGACCCGTGTTAAGCAAGACCTTACGCCAGAACCGGATGTGTTTTCAGCTGGCCGTCAGCAGCGCCGGACGCTTTCTTGGGGTCGCCGTGCGCGCTTTGGATTTCGACGATGGCCCGCACATACAGAACGAAGGCGCTCGCCAAAATAAACCCCCACGTGGAAAGGCTTCAACAGAAGTATCGCGCCAAAGCCTCCGTCCGGCAGCAATGCTCCAGACGACGGAGATTGATTTGAGGATAGCACTGATAGCTATTTTTGTCGACATTATTTATTTATCAAGCGCGAAACGTCACACCTGAGTGCGGAGACGAATTGTTACGAAGTCGCGTAAGCCCGAAGTGAAGCTACGGTTCATCAGTTCAAGCGCGCGACAACACGATCATCGATAAGGATTCCTTACATCGGATCAAGTGGGTACGGCGTCAGTACCAATGGAACGCGCGCAGCCTGATCACCTCGCGTCCCGATGGATATCCGGTATGCCGGCGTGAGACTCTATGGATGAGGTGCTGGTTTGCCGTGTCACATCTTAGGTAAGCGTGACCAGCGTCGAGGAGAGGATGTATGAGGGGGAAGCGAAATCGATTCCGACGACGTGACGTGCCGACTCGTGCCTATGCAGAGATCGTGCGAATCAATTCGTGCGACTTCGCGGCCACGCTAGACGCGGGCGCAGGTAGCGGGAACCTAGCCATGGCGCTCCAAACGATGGAATTCCGGGCAATCAGGATTCAACCGTCCTGAGCATGCCGGGAGCGACTCACTCTCTAGAGGAACCCGCTACTTCGGACTGCGCCGCCTTTGGGGTGCGTGCACGCCGACTCTCTGCCGGTTTCGCAACGACCGCGCGAACCGCAGCATCTCTGGCGTCGTCCAGGCGCGAGGCTGCAAGGGAAAGCAGTAGCTTGTTGTCCCGCTTGACCGCGGCCTTCTGCAGCGCGTGCCAGACTTTTAAGGATGCGCGAACCGATTGAGGCTTAGCCACAAATCCTAGCCGGACATACCGCAGCGTTCGCAATGAGATGGAGTGCAGGACGTCGACCAGAACCCGGTTTCGGCACAGATCGACCGTGTTGAAATTCAGGAGGAAGCTTTCCACCGCGTAGGCGTCTACCGACTCCTCGGCCGCCTTGGTTAGTCGTGGCATATGCGCGGTCAGTAACGCCTCGAGTTCGCACGGGCTTTCACGCGCTACCTGCTCCAACATCGTAACGTAAAGCACGCTGCGCACGCGGAAAATGTCCCGAAGCTCATTCTCGTCGGGGGCCGTAACGATCGCCCCGCGTCTTGCCTGAAACTCAACCAGGCGGTCCCGCTCCAGGATACGCATTGCTTCGCGCACTGGCGCCCGGCTGACGTGCAGCACCTCGCTGATATCGCTCTCCAGCAAGCGTTGCCCAGACTTCACCAGGTCAAGCGTAATGACCCCGGCCAGTCGGGCTGCGATCTGCTCGGCAATCGGCACCGACGCATACGCCCAGTCCTGCCCGCGCAGCACCGCGCGCTCGACTGCCAGCATCAGTGAGTTCTTTGGCGTAAGAAGCGCGGAAAGATCGGGAAGATTTTGCGTTTTATTTCGGGCCATGGCGTATAGCGGAATCAATTTTCGTCGAATTTAATCCACTGACCATTATATTCTCCGGCGGTGTAATGTCGACAAAAATCCGGCCTCATTTGGTGAAAACTCGACGCCGCCGTGCGGACCAGAAAACCAAAGCATCGCTCAACCTGACAAACGCTGGAATGGTGTTCTGGAACGACCATCACCGTTTGCCAGCCTCGATCGGCCATGACCGCAAGCTGAGCCCGAACATCTCGCGTGGCCAGCAAAATCTCACGAGGACAAGCAAACTGTTCAATAAGGCGTATCGCCTTCGATTCCCGCTCGCTCCATCTTGCGGGGCGCTGGCCAATAATCCATCACCGCATAGTGCTGCGTTGGCCGGTTGTCCCACACTGCAATACTGTTCGGTTTCCACCGGAAACGAACCTGATACTCTGGGATCGATGCCTGGCTCTGCAGATAATTCAGCAGAAGGCTCGCGCCAGGCGTCTTGTCCAAACCGTAACGCACATTTTCAACTGTATGGTAGTTGACGAAATGCGTCGTGAAGCTGCTGACGAATAGAATCTTTTCGCCAGTTTCTGGGTGCGTCCGCACGACAGGGTGCTCCACCTGGGGATTCTGCGCCGCCAGTTTTCTTCGCTCCTCCGGATCCATTGCTGCACCAAACGAGTGCTCAATGCTGCTTTTTGCTCTCAATCCGTCGATGCGCTTCTTGATGTCTTCTGGTAGTTGCTTGTAAGCCTCGACCATGTTGACCCAGATGGTGTCACCCCCAACTTCTGGACAGTCGACGCAGCGCAGCACGGCGCCCATAGACGGGTTCGGCCGCCAAAGCCCATCGCTGTGATAGTTGTTCTCGTAGGGATTTTTTTCTTCCGATCGATAGATCTGGACGAGCCCCGGGTGTTCAGGGTCGCTTCCTGCAACGGGATGATCTTCTAATTTGCCGAAACGGCGCGCAAAGGCGACATGCTCTTCTCGAGAGATATCCTGATCTCGAAAAAAGAGGACTCGGTGCTTAAGCAACAGACCCTTGATTTCGGTGAACAGCGATGCATCTCGAGACGCGTCCCCTAAGCTCACACCGGACACCTCGGCACCGATGCATGCGGTCAGTCTTTCCACTTTAATCATGAGCGATATCTCCTGGTATTGGATGGGCATTTCACCAAGCCTTCACGGCAGCCTCTGCGCGCTGAGTGGCGCCGCAGCCCGCGAAACCTTGAAATAAAGTTGCCTCTCCATCTGTCAGCATAAGATAGCACGCTATTTTATTTATGTCGACATTAATACAGCAATTTTTCAACCGCGCTCGGTTGCGAAATGCGATGACTTGCATGGCTAGCCGCGCATAGCGCCCGCCGCAGGTCCGGTCGATCTTGGGTCATTGTTTCGCCGCTCAGGCTGTCGGGAGCGTATGAACACCAGAATGATTCGCCCGCCTCACCTCAGCTGCGATACACCAACGCATGCCCTCAAAAGATTCGACGTTCGGATGGGTCATCGCGATGCTTTCCGCTGGATTAGTCATGACGCCTGCCTGGCAAGCGAGCTGATCAACTGAAGCAGTTCCACCGCCCGCACCGCCGCGCGGGAACCGTCCGGCAGGTCTCCCCGAACATAGAGAGGCCGAAGCTCCTCGATTTCTGTCAGCGCGCCGAGCAGTTCGCCTTCCGCAAGGGAATACTTGCGCAACATGCTCACGATCAGCATCGAGTTGTGGACGATGTCCTCACTGTCTGAGGTGACGCCGCGGCTATGCAGCGCGTAGTTCGCCCAGTGTGTCCCGGCCAGCATCGCTGCCTCAATCTTCATTTCCCAGTCATTGTCGCCGAGCAACTTCAGCGACTTCTCGATGTTCTCCGCCTTGAGCCGATGATTCTCACGTTTCATACCCGGCACCCTTCAGTGCCTGCCCGAATATGTACATGACCTGTGTAAAGGCTTGTTCACATTCGTCGACGGTCACTTGTGTCGGCACTCGATCGCCGCGAATGCACGGATCCCGATGATGCTCAATAATCCGCAGCGCGTGTTCGAGTTGTCGAATTGCCTGCGGTACTTCTCCCTCGATTTCCGGCCAACCGACATGGCTCACATCGCCTGGCCCCCGGAGCTCGCGCGCATAGCTGCCGTCCGACTGCTTCACAACGTGCACACCGGGAACGGTCGAGAACACAGGATCATCGCTCGTCAGGCCAGCGAGATGAAGCGTCGCATTGAACACGTTGGTACTCGCGGTCAACGTGGCCCAGAACCACAATTCGAAGTCGGCTAACGGGTCGAGATGCTGTCGGAGCGACGCCATGCGTCGCACCTTATCGAGGTGAGAGATGACCTTCATGACGCATTCTTCCTTACAGGAACGACTGGCCGGCCTAAGCTGAACCGGCGCGCGCCGCATTACTGGGCGAACGGCTGCCGCACCGTGAGCTTGCTGGTCACCGACGTCACACCCTCGACGCCCTTCGCGACCTCGGCGACGGTGTTGATCTGCGACGCGTCCGGGACCGTGCCGTTGATCGTCACCGCGCCATCTTTCGCAGTGAAGCTGATGTCGCCCGCGTCGATCTCCTTGTGTTTCGCCAGCGCCGCGTACACCTTGCGCCGCAGCGCCCGATTTGCCTGCCGCGCGGCTTTGGCCGTCATGCCACCGGAAGCGGTGACCGCCGTGCCAGCCGACGCTCCCGCCGACGCGCCGCCCTGCGACCAGGCGCCGATTGACGCCACGGCCATCACAACGCCGAGTGCCACCCTGAGTCCATTCATCGATTTCATCGTTGTTCTCCGTTCCGATTGCACATCATCAGAAGTTGTGACGCAGGCCGATCATCGCGGCCGTGGTCGACACGCCCGGCGCGACGGGTTGGCCATACACGATCGTCTGGTTCATGGTCCCGCGGTTCGCGACGTACCCAACCTGCGCATAGGCTATCGTGCGCTTCGACAGGTTGTATTCCGCGCCCACCGCGTATTCACTGGAATGGTTCGCGGAGTTGTTCCGGTCCTTCAGGTAGTAAAAGCCAGACGTGATCCGGAAGAAAGGGTTGAACTGATAGCCCAGACCGCCCGAAATCATTTCGTAGTCCGCCTGGCTCGTGTTCGAGGGATTCTTGCCAATTCCGTACGACGCCGACACCGATACGCCGCGGATGGTGTACTTCGCGCCGAGATAGTAGAAGCGGTTGTTGTCGAGCCCGGTCGGCGTGGCCGCCGCGAGGTTCGTGTCGTGCGCGTTGTAGTAGACCGCCGCGAGATTGAGCCCGTAGTTCGAATACCTGAGCACCGCCGACTCGCGCGTGCCGCCCTGGATCTGCCCCGGCACGCCGCCCGGCGCGTACTCGAGCCCGGCCGACGCGCCATAGAACTTCGGCGACTGGTAGACGAGCGCGTTGCTGTCGTACAGCGCGCCGATCGGCACGTTCGTGTTCGTCCCCGGCCAGCCGGCGGCCTGGTTCAGTCCAAGCCACGCGCCCAGGATGCTGCCAAAGTACTGCGCCGAGCGGACGTCCGTATCGGCCATCGCGTAGATCATCGGCGTGTACTGCCTCCCGGCATCGAACGTGCCGAACGGCCCCGAGATGCCGACCGTCGTCTGCTGGTTGAACACCGCGGTACCGCCCGTCGTGTCGGCCAGACCGAGCTTGCCGGAACTGCTGTTGAACACCCCCTGCAGCTTGAAGTTGACCTTGTAGCCACCGCCAATGTCCTCGCTCCCCTTGAGGCCCCAGAAGCTCCCATAGATGCCGCCGTCCTTGACTGCGAACACGTGCCCGTTATTGTGGGCGTTCGGCGCGAACGACGACGCAGCCGTGCTCTGATAGACGAGGCCCGAATCGATCGCGCCGTACAACGTGACCGACGACTGCGCATGCGCCGCGCCGGCGAATACCGCGAGTGCCGCTACCGCGCTCCACTTCAGTTTCATTGACGTCTCCTCTGCTTTTTATGAACACCGGGCGAGCCCGGCCGGATGCCTGCCTGAGAATGGATCGATTCAACGGCCTGCCCTGCGACCACCTGACTTGCCTGCCGAACACTCACAACACTCATCATCCTCCTAAATTGTTTATGTCGACATTAATATTTATACTGAGTCAAGCTGGCACGCGGAACGAAATGCGACTTCGTGACAAGCGACGATGTTCAGACCCTCAGACTCGCGTCGGCGAAAGCAGAGGCATTTAGTACATCGGCCGCAAATTGCACACTTATATTTATGTCGACATTAATATTTAACGGGGGTACACTGCTGACACACTGGCGGTCTCGCCTTGTCGCCGCCGATGCGAAGTCAATGAATGGAGGGAATCCAATGCTGTCGACACCGCCCATTACGAAGACATTGGTGAACAGCACTCACGCCGCTCGAAGGATTGCAGCGCGGATTGCTTCAGCGTTTGTTCCGACGGAGCATCTCGCTCCTTTTAGTCACGAAGCGCTTTGCTATGGGTGCATGGCCGGCATTGTGATGCTGCTCCCCCATGACATCGCGCCGTGCGATCGAGGCCATGATGATCGGGAATTCAGACTGAACGGCGACTCCACCCCTACGCCTCAACTACACGAAAGGCAGCAACCTGCGGTCAATCAAGCCGCTCGCTACGGAGCGCACGGGTTGCCTGGCAATACGGACGATGTCCCTGCTGGATCGCCAGCGCACCGCCGTGCCGAAGTTGGTGCTGCAAATCGGGTTCTAAAGCACTCTCATCCAGTTCGGCGTTCTCAATATTCGCATTTCAACTTGGAGATCCATCACCATGAACTTCCTTGACGGCCACCTGTATCCCGAGAACCAGCAGCCCCTGATTATTACGGCTGCTCCCTATGCGCCGGGTTGGATTCCCTCAGACTTCCCGGAAGATATTCCTGTCACCATGGAAGAGCAGATCCAGAAGGCGGTGGATTGCTACGAAGCCGGTGCCACCGTGCTGCATCTGCACGTGCGCGAACCCGATGGCAAGGGCAGCAAGCGCCTGTCCATGTTCAATGAACTGATCGCCGGAGTGCGCGCCCGCGTGCCGGAAATGGTCATCCAGGTGGGCGGCTCCATCAGCTTCGCGCCTGAATCCGAAGGTCAAGCCGCTCAATGGCTTAGCGATGACACGCGGCATATGCTGGCCGAACTCGATCCAAAGCCCGACCAGGTGACTGTCACCGTCAACACGACCCAGATGAATGTGACGGAGCACGCCGGGATGGATGACTTCAAGGGCGTTTCGCGAGGATTCCCGCACCTGTATGCAACGTACAAGGACATGATCGTCCCCTCGAATCCCAGCTGGGCCGAAGAGCACATCCGACGCCTGACAGCCGCCGGAATCCAAAGTGAGTTCCAGTGCTACAACATCAACAGCTTTGAAACAATTGAGCGGATGATTCGCCGCGGCGTCTACAAGGGGCCGCTGGTGATGAACTGGGTGGCGATCAGCGGCGGCATGGATCAGGCGAACATCTACAACCTGGCCAACTTTCTGCGTGCAGCGCCCGACGGCGCGGTGGTCACGGTGGAGAGTTCGGTACTCAACGTGCTCCCCGTGAATATGATCGGCATCGCCTTGGGCCTGCATGTGCGGTGCGGCATCGAGGACGTGCTCTGGAATCAGACCCGCACAGGCAAGATGAGCTCCGTCGAGCAGATCAAGCAGTTAGTGCGTATCGCCGGCGAATTTGGCCGCCCCATCGCGACAGCTCAACAGGCACGGGAGATCATGAAGATTGGAGTCTTCTACGAGACGGCGGATGAGACGCTTCAGGCCAATGGCTTCGCGCCCAATCGCAACGGTGGCAACCAGGGATTCCTGCGCAAGCCGACCTGAAGCCTCTATCAATCGCCCAGCATTTTCTTTAGACGGACTGACGCTGAGGCTGAAGTTCCCCAACATCGACCGGAGTTTTTTGGCGAGATCAAGGGTGAACTAAGGACTAGCGTGCCGCAGGTGAACTGCAGCAGTCGATACAAAACAGGAGACAATATGGCAAAAGTCGTTAAATTCCACGAAACCGGCGGTCCCGAGGTCCTTCGTTTTGAGGACGTTGAGGTTGGCGAGCCGGGACCGGCAGAGGTACGCGTGCGCCACGTGGCGGTGGGTCTTAACTTTGCCGACACGTACTTCCGCGGGGGTACCTACACGGTTCCGTTGCCCAGTGGCCTCGGTAACGAGGCCGCCGGCGTGATTGAGGCCGTCGGTGCGGGCGTAACCCATCTCGAGGTCGGCGACCGTGTGACCTACACGGGCTTCACCAACACACTGGGCGCCTACAGCACTGAGCGCCTGATTTCTGCCGCACTGCTGATCAAGCTGCCGGAGACCATCAGTTGCGAGACCGCGGCGGCCATGACCATGCGCGGTTTGTCCGCTGCCTACCTGGTGCGCCGAATCTACCCTTTCAAGGCGGGCGACGCCGTGCTGCTTCATGCCGCAGCAGGCGGTGTTGGCCTGATCGTTTCGCAATGGGCCAAATTGCTCGGGCTGACGGTGATTGGTACGGTTTCAACTGATGCCAAAGCGGAGGTGGCACGCGCCCATGGCTGTGATCACACGATCAACTACAGTCATGAGGATGTGGCCACGCGCGTGCGCGAACTGACCGATGGGGTGGGCGTGTCCGTGGTCTTCGACAGCGTGGGCAAGGCGACCTTCATGTCCTCGCTGGACTCCCTCAAGCGCCGTGGCCTGATGGTCTGCGTCGGCACCGCTTCCGGCAAAATCCCGCCGTTCGATCCGCAAATTCTGGCCCGCAAGGGCTCGCTGTACCTGACCCGTCCAGGTTTGGCCGACTACATCGCCGACCCGGTCGAAAAGGCGGAACTGGTCGATGAGCTATTCGGTCATGTGGCGGCAGGCCGCATATGCATCGAGATCAATCAGCGGTATGCGTTGCAGGACGCAGTGCAAGCACATCAAGATCTGGAGGCTCGAAAAACCACAGGCTCCTCCATTTTCGTGATTTGAGTGTTGCGTCCACTTCCCGGGAAACTCGAACGGTCGGGCTGGTTAGGCCTGCAAAATGTAGCCCAGTGATTCGGCACATGGTCAGGTCGTTAAGGACGCGCAGCCGGTAGCGCTCTTCGCAGTACGCGGCGCTGCGATCCACCTATGCCATGCCATAGCAATGTGCGATGCACAAGCGTGCAGCGATCTCGCGAGCGGTCGTGGCTCATGCGATCCTGTTGTCTGGACCGAGGCACAGCCACGACGTGAAGGACCTGCGCCGCTTCGACGGTGTGCGCGACCAGCCCATACGCAATTGATATTTTCCACGGAGTCCAGCCGATGACCTCATCTTTGCCACCAACCGTAGTGATGGTTCCGGGCCTGCGGGACCACGTCGAGGATCACTGGCAGACAATACTCGCACGCAAGCTGCCCAAGGTGCGCGTAGTACCGCCGCTGGAGCACGACAAGCTCAGTTGCGTGGCCCGGATCGAGGCGCTCGACCAGGCGCTCGCCAGCATTACCGGCCCCGTGGTACTCGTGTCTCACAGCGCCGGGGTGATGATCACTGTGCACTGGGCGCTACATCATCAGCGGGAAATCAAGGGCGCGCTGCTCGCGGCGCCGCCGGATTTCGAATCGCCGCTGCCAGACGGCTCTCCGACGATGGATGTCCTGGGTCAGCACGGGTGGTTGCCTACGCCACGAACCCGACTACCGTTTCCGAGCATCGTGGCGGCCAGTACGAATGACCCCCTTGCGCGGATTGACGCGGTCACGCAACTGGCGAACGCCTGGGGTAGCCGCCTGGTTAACGTCGGCGCTGTCGGTCATCTCAACCCCGCCTCGGGCTTCGGTGAGTGGCTGCGCGCTGCGGAATTCTTGAACGAACTCGGTTGAGGAGCTAACGTGGCCAGTCAAAACATTCCCTCCATGGCTTGTGAGAAAGCGCCGATGGCGTGCACGATCAATGCCTCTGCACCTCGGCAGACGGCGAGGGAATCATCCGCATCCACGGTACCGCAGTCGAAAAAAGGATGATTCTCGAATTGCTCGTGGAAGCTTCAGGCGCTGCTCGCGTCATTGCGAGATCACGCCTTGCACAGAGCGAATCATCCAGACGGCCGATATTTCTCGGTTACCTGTGCCGTCCGGACGGTATCGGGCGTTCCTGACCTGCTTATCGGTGAGCGGCATAGTGGTATCTCCCGATCGAGATGGCAGAGACTCGGACGGATACCACCAATTGTCACCGGCTGCACCTCGATAACCGCGGAACAGGTCGGAACCAAATGGCTGCAAAGCCTTATGCCGCAGGGAGTTTCCGGGTTTAACCGGATTTTGTCGGAAGGATTGCTGGTGCCGGGGACCGGACTTGAACCGGCAAGCTGTTAAGCGGCGGATTTTCGTCACACCACGTCTTTCGACGCCGGGAACACCGGGCGGCATTCCCGTTCGTGCGCTGGACTATGCCTTCACCATCGCGGCGCGCCTCGTAACACGCACCGCCTTAGGCGCCCCCCGTCTAGTCTCTACACCTTCCGCACCCTCGCACACGTGCGACGGCGGGCTTGGCTCGGCGTTGCCTCGATTGGGCGCGGTACGCGCAATCAGGGGTTTCACCGAATTTGAGGGGTTTTGCACCGGCCGTTTCCGGTCGGGCACTCAATAGTTTAAGTCCGCTATGTTTACCAATTTCATCACCCCGGCAGGGCGGACGCGATTCTACCATTGCCCCGCGGCGCCTCCAAACTGCCCCCGCCAGCGTCATTGCACAGTCACAAAGGGTGTCGATAATTGATTCGACGAAAACGTTTACAACCGGGCGCAAATTACGGCGATGACTCCCACCATCAAGGATGTCGCGGCACACGCGGGCTTTTCGATTGCCACGGTTTCGCGGGCAATCAACGCGCCGCACACGGTCAATCCGGTCACGCTCGACAAGGTCCGCCAATCTATCGATGCCCTCAACTTCAGGCCCAGCGTGCTCGGCCGCCAGTTGCGCGGCGAGCGCACCCGTCTGATCGGCGTCGTGCTGCCGACCATCGCCAATCCGGTATTCGCTGAATGTCTGCAGGGCATCGACGAACTGGCTGCCGCACAGGGTTACCGGCTGATGCTAATGACCACCCAGTACAACGCCGAGCGCGAGCGCTACGCGATTGAAACCCTGCGCGAGCACCGCGTCGAAGGCCTGATCCTCACCGTGGCCGATGCCGACACCCACCCGCTGCTGGACCAGCTGGACCGCGCGGGCCTCCTGTACGTACTGACGCACAACGATACGGTGCGCCGCCCCTCGGTCGCAGTCGACAACCGGCTCGCCGCCTACGAAGGCGTACGCATGCTGATCGCGCACGGCCACCGGCGCATCCTGATGCTGGCGGGCACGCTCGCTGCATCGGATCGCGCCCGTCAGCGCCACCTCGGCTACGCCCAGGCCATGCAACAGGCAGGACTCACCGCTGCCCCTGCGCTCGAAATCGATTTCAACGCCGAGGAACTCGAGCCTTCGGTGCTGGCGCATCTGACCACCGGCGCCAACCGCCCCACTGCCCTCTTCTGCAGCAACGATCTGCTGGCGATGGTGGTGATGCGTGGATTACGTCGGGCCCGTCTGCAGATCCCCGCTGACATGTCGATCCTGGGTTTCGACGGCCTCGCCATGGGCGAACTGCTGCAGCCGCCGCTCGCCAGCATTTGCGCGCCGAACCGCGAAATCGGCTGCGCCGCGTGGCGCCGCTTGCTGGCTCGCATCGAGCACACTTATAGCGGCACGTCGCTCGCGTTGACGCTGCCGCATTCGCTACGCGAAGGCGCAACCATCGCCGCGATTTCGAGCTCGAACGAGCTGCCGCGCAGCCGCTTCACGCAGTCACTTGCGTAGGCGCGCTACCGAGTTGGCCTGCATTGCCAGCTTGCCCTGCATTGCCCTGATATGCGTCTGGGATTCGCCCGGCATTGGCCGGGCGTCTAACACATGACTGTTGCCATCATTCTTTCAAGGAGACTCGCAGTGATCCGCCGTCCCTCCTGCCATCGTCCCGTTTGGCGCCGACTGCTGAACCGCGTGAGCGCGCTTGCCCTCTGTGCGACGACACTGTCCGCCGCCGGGCTGACCAACCTCCTCGCGCCGGGTCCGGCGTATGCCGACGAAACCGCGATCTGCTACAACTGCCCGCCCGAGTGGGCCGACTGGGCGAGCCAGATCAAGGCAATCCAGCAGAAGACCGGCATCCGCGTGCCGTCGGATAACAAGAACTCAGGCCAGGCGATCGCCCAGCTCATGGCCGAACAGAAAAGCCCGGTGGCGGACGTGGTTTACCTCGGCGTATCGTCGGCGTTTCAGGCGAAGGACAAAGGCGTAATCCAGCCGTACAAACCGGCGCACTGGGACGACATCCCCGCCAATATGAAGGACCCGCAAGGCTACTGGTTTGCGATCCACTCGGGCACGCTGGGCTTTTTCGTCAACAAGGATGCGCTCGAAGGCAAGCCGGTGCCGCGCTCGTGGGCCGATCTGCTCAAGCCGGAGTACAAAGGAATGATCGGCTATCTCGATCCGTCGAGCGCCTTTGTGGGTTATGCAGGCGCGGTGGCGGTCAACCAGGCGCTCGGCGGCAGCCTCGACAATTTCCAGCCGGCGCTCGACTGGTTCCGCAAGCTCAAGGCCAACGCGCCGATCGTGCCGAAGCAAACGGCCTATGCGCGCGTTCTCTCGGGTGAGATTCCGATTCTGCTCGACTACGACTTCGACGCCTATCGCGCGAAGTACAAGGATCAGGCCAACGTCGAATTCGTGATTCCCAAAGAAGGCACGATCTCGGTGCCGTACGTGATGAGTCTCGTCAAAGGTGCGCCGCACGCAGCGAATGGCAAGAAAGTGCTGGATTTCGTGCTCTCCGATGAAGGCCAGAAGCTGTGGGCCGCGGCCTACTTGCGCCCCGTGCGCGCCGTCGCGATGAGCCCCGATATGGCGGCAAAATTTCTTCCCGCGAGCGACTATGCACGCGCGAAGGCTGTCGATTTCGGCAAGATGGCCGAGAAGCAGCAAAGCTTCGGCGAACAGTATCTACAGGTGATGCATTGAACGATGTCACGTTTGCCCTGCGCTGGCGCATCGTCTTGCTGGCGCCGGCGCTCGCTGTCTTCATTGCGTTCTGGTTGCTGCCGATGGCCGCGCTCGCGCAATTGAGCGCCGACGGCCACGCGTTCGACACGTATCGCGCACTCCTCACTAATCCGCGCTACATGACGAGTCTCGGCGCTACGGTTCTGCTGTCCGCCGCGGTGACAGCGACGACTTTGGTGTTGTCCGTGATCTCGGGTCTGCTGCTGGCGCGGCGTGAATTCCCCGGCAAGCGCACGCTGCTTGCGCTGCTCACGTTTCCGCTGGCGTTTCCGGGCGTCGTGGTGGGCTTCATGGTCATCATGCTAGCGGGGCGCCAGGGGTTGATCGGCGCGTTGTCGCTCAAGCTCACCGGAGAGCGCTGGGTCTTCGCCTATTCGATGAGCGGGCTTTTTCTCGGCTACCTGTATTTCTCGATTCCGCGCGTGATCGTCACGGTGATGGCCTCGGCGACCCGGCTCGATGCATCGCTGGAAGAAGCGGCGCGCTCGTTGGGTGCGTCGCCGTGGCAAATCATGCGCGACGTCATCTTGCCAGCGCTTTCGCCCGGCCTGATTGCGGCGGGCGCGGTCTGCTTCGCGACCGCAATGGGCGCGTTCGGCACAGCGTTCACGCTCGCCACCGATATCGATGTGCTGCCCATGACCATCTACACCGAGTTCACGCTCAATGCGAACATGGTGACGGCCGCTGGCCTGTCGATCCTGCTCGGTCTCGTCACGTGGGCAGTGCTGGCACTGGCGCGCAGCATGACCGGCTCTGCCGTGGCGGCGAGCGCATAGTGCAGCCGAGACGCGCGCACCCTCACCTGTCGACTCGCACTCTGTTCGCTGCCGCTCAATGGCTAGTCACGCTATTGCTCTGCGCCTTCCTTATCCTGCCGGTCGTGATGTCGATCATGGCCGGACTAACGGTCAACTATTTCAAAGGCATCGCCAGCGGCCTCACGCTGCGCTGGCTGATAGAAGTGTGGACGCAGTATCACGCGTCGGTGTTCCTGTCGCTCGAAGTCGCGGCGGCGACGCTCATCATCACGCTGATCACCGGAGTACCGGCGGGATACGTACTGGCGCGAAGCCAGACCCGTCTCGCGCGCCTGATCGAAGAGTTTCTCGTCTTGCCGATTGCGCTGCCGGGCCTTGCCTCCGCGCTCGCGTTGCTGGTGGTCTACGGCGGCTTCACGATGTTTCGCATGAGCGTCGCCTTCATCGTGGTCGGGCATGTGGTGTTCACGCTGCCGTTCATGGTGCGCGCGGTCGCTGCCGTCTGCGCCAGTTCTGATCTGCGTGCGCTGGAAGAAGGTGCGGCGAGCCTCGGCGCCACCTTCATCCAGCGCTTTGTCACTATCGTGCTGCCCAATGCGCGACCTGGAATCGTCGCGGGCGCCCTCGCGGTGGTAACGCTTTCGATCGGCGAATTCAACCTTACGTGGATGCTGCATACGCCCGATACGAAGACCTTGCCGGTCGGACTCGCGGACACCTATGCGTCGCTGCGCATCGAGATCGGTAGCGCCTACACGATCCTCTTTTTAATCATGACGATGCCGCTGCTGGTCGCCATGCAATGGCTTGGCGTCGATGCCACCGGTCAGCGCAGCGCCACCGCGAAACGCGACATCCTGCGGACAAACCGTCCTGATCGTCTCAACGACACACCATGAAACTCGCCCCTGTTTCCATCACGCTCGCACAGTGCGGCAAGACCTTTCGCGGCACGCGCGTGCTCGAACCGCTGGATCTGCAGATCGGCGCTGGTGAGACGCTGGTGCTGCTCGGGCCGTCCGGTTGCGGCAAGACCACCACGCTGCGCATGATCGCCGGCCTGGAAACACCGGATGCAGGTGGGCGAATTACGTTCGGCGACGAAGACGTGACCGCGCTGCCGATCGAACGCCGTCAGGTGGGCATGGTGTTCCAGAGCTACGCGCTGTTTCCGAACCTGAACGTGCGCGGCAACATCGGCTATGCACTGAAAATCAAACGGGTCGCAAAAGACGTAGCGCGGCAACGGGTCGACGAACTGCTCGCCATGATGCGTCTTACGCCGCACGCCGACAAACCGGTCGCACAGCTCTCGGGTGGCCAGCGCCAGCGCGTCGCGCTCGCACGCGCGCTCGCCATGCAACCGCGCGTGCTGCTGCTCGACGAACCGCTTACCGCCCTCGATGCCCGCTTGCGAGACACGCTGCGCAGCGAAATGAACGCACTGCTGCGCGAACTCGGCATCACCACGGTTTATGTCACGCACGATCAGGCCGAGGCGATGGAACTGGGTGACCGCATCGTCGTGATGAGCGAGGGTCGCATCGAGCAGGTCGGCACACCGCGCGAGATTTACTACCGTCCGGCCAACCGGGCCGTCGCACAGTTCATCGGCACGATCAACCGGCTCAGCGGTGAACGGCGCAACGGCATGCTGGTGACCACCGGCGGCGCCGTCCCCTTCACCTCAAACGCTTCGGACACAGCGGGCATGTCACGTGCGTCCAACACGAAGAATAGCCCGGCGCTGCCATCGACCTCTGAAACGCTGGCAGCCGGTCCCGGCGAGTTGTTCTTCCGGCCCGAAGATGCCAGTCTCGCGGACCCGGCCACCGCCCAACTACGCGGCACCGTCCAGGGCGCCGCGTTTCTGGGCGAGCGCACCCGTCTGACGATTGACGGTGCGGCGCCCGACGCGTTGATCGTCGACGTCGCGGGCCGGGTCGAACTCGCACGTGGCACGTCCGTCGGCATTTCCATCGCCCCCGACGCGCTGATTGCGCTATCGTGATGCAAAACGTGGCGCAAAACGGCTGCTTTTCCGCGCATTTTCCTGCGCCAGCTTCTCCGCACTAGAAGGACTCAAGGACACTCACCATGCTGCTAGCCCAGATCAGTGACCTGCACGTCAAACGGCCGGGCGGTCTCGCCTACCGGCGCGTCGACACCGGCGCCGCGCTCGCGCGCTGCATCAC
>NZ_JBAURZ010000152.1:0-16772 GCF_049581445.1 Paraburkholderia sp.
GACACGGTGAGCCGTTTCAAACCCGTCCGGCGTCTGGCCGGCCGATTGCAGCGTAAGGCCGGGCGCCAGCCCCACCACCCGCAGTTTCGGCGCGAGCGCCTGAGCCAGCGCCACCGTGGCGGTTTGCAAGGCCGCCTTGGTTAGCGTGTACGACAGGTAATCCGGATTCATGTTGTACAGCTTTTGATCAAGCACATTGACGACGACGCCGCGCAGCGACTCATCGGTGCGCGCGGCATCGGGCGTCGCCTCGTGGAGCATACGCGCCAAAACGAGCGGCGCGCCGACATTGATCGCCGTTTGCTGCAAAAGCCGCTCGTAGCCGACATCCTGGGCCGAATCTTCTTCGAAACTCGACGCATTGTTGACGATGCACAGCGGACGCCCTAGCGCCGCTGTGCAGTCCGGGACCAGCCGGGCGACCTCGGCCTCGACGGCCAGGTCCGCCTGCAGTGCGACGGCCCGGCGGCCCAAGGCGACGATTTCGGCGACCACCTCGTCCGCTTCCGGCTTCGACGTGCCGAAATGGACTGCGACGTCCCAGCCCCGGCCAGCAAAGCCGAGCGCGAGCGCGCGGCCGATCCGCCGGGCGGCGCCGGTAATCAGTACGACGCGCTCAGCGGCTGCCGGGCTGGCGTGGACTGGGGAAGTGTCGAAAGTAGCGCTCATTTACAATACGGGGATGAATCCGAAAGCTCACCAACCCGACAGTTTACCTGCTCCCGGCCCAGGCGCGCTTGCGCAGTCCGAGGCACTGGCAGAGCAGATCCGCATGGAGATCGCGGCAGCCGGCGACTGGTTGCCGTTCGACCGCTACATGGAGCGTGCGTTATACGCGCCCGGACTGGGCTACTACGGAGGAGGATCGGTCAAATTTGGCCGACGTCCGGAGGATGGAAGCGACTTCGTCACCGCGCCGGAGTTGTCCCCGCTGTTCGCGGCCACCTTGGCGCGACCGGTCGCACAGGCGCTGGCAGCGAGCGGCACACGCGACGTAATGGAATTCGGCGCGGGCACGGGCAAGCTCGCCGCGGGCCTGCTGAACGGGCTGCAGGCGCTTGGTGCATCGTTTGACACGTATTCGATTGTCGATTTGTCGGGCGAACTGCGCGAACGGCAACGCGCGACAATCGTAGCCGACGCGCCCGAGCTAGCGGCGCGGGTACGCTGGCTGGATGCGTTGCCGGAACGATTCGAGGGCGTGGTGATCGGCAACGAAGTGCTGGACGCCATGCCGGTGCGGCTCTTCGTGCACGGCGAAAGCGGCTGGAAAGAGCGCGGAGTTATTGTTGACGGTGACGGGTTCGCATTCGACGACCGGCCTGTCGCAGCGAAACAAGACACGGAGTTGCTCGCGAGTATTGAGGCGGAGGGCGAACTGGACGGCGATTATCTGACCGAAACGCACGATGCCGCACGGGCTTTCACGCGTACGGTCTGCACGATGCTCACTCGCGGGGCGGCGCTGTTCATTGATTACGGTTTTCCACGTCACGAGTATTACCACGCGCAACGCGCGCAGGGCACGCTGATGTGTCACTACCGACATCGGGCACATGGTGATCCGTTTGTTTATCCGGGCTTGCAGGACATCACTGCGCACGTTGAATTTTCCGGAATTGCCGAAGCGGGTGTTGAGACGGGTGCTGATCTGCTGGGGTATACGTCGCAGGCGCGGTTTCTATTGAACGCGGGGATCACCGAGGTATTGGGAGAGATTGATCCAACGGATACCACGCGGTTTTTGCCGGCGGCGAACGCGGTGCAGAAGTTGTTGTCCGAAGCGGAGATGGGGGAGCTGTTCAAGGTGATCGCGTTTTCGCGGGGCATCGAAGAGACCCTTGATGCGTTTGCGAGTGGGGATCGGTCGCATACTTTGTGAACTTGCTGGTTTGTACTTGTGTGTGTCGGGCGGTATCGTTAGGGGCGTGTGATGATTCGCTGGCTGTTGACTACGTTTATCGCCGTGATGGTGTTGTCGTCCTGTTGGCCGTGGCTGCGGAAGATTGGCATTGGGCGCATGCCTGGCGACGTTACGCTTCGGTTGTTCGGGAAGGAGTATCCGTTTCCTTTTATGTCTACGCTTGTTTTGTCGATGATTTTGTCAATTCTTGCTCGGGTTTTATAAAGGTTGGGGTTTCGTCTTGCAGACAGCTTTTTCTTAGGTTGTTTGCCTTAAGGCATTGGGCTTTCCTTGATTTGTTATTGGTTTATTGGCGTTGCCCCTGTGCTGCTTGCCTTAAGGCGTTGGCCTTTCCTTGTATTCTTATTGGTTTATTAGCGTTGCCCCTGTGCGGGGCAGCACTCACTTTCTTTGCGGCCGCAAAGAAAGTAAGCAAAGAAAGCGGCTCACACCGCCAGCCTGTAGGTGTCCACCTCGGCACTCCAGCCGGAGCGGTCCGAGGCGAGACGGTCTCTCGCACCACTCGCGTCAGTGACAAAGCATTCATCCGTTCCAGCGTTGCGCTGCGCGCCCCGCCGTCAGGCATAACCCGTTCTGCAAGTTCTGCGGGCGTGCAACTTTCGAGCATCGCCCGATTTCCCTTGCAAACCGATCCGCGACGCACGCAGTGCGGAGTGGGTTGAATGAGTCCTTTGTCACTGACGTGTGCGGCGCGAGACCAGATCTCGTCTCGGACCAATGCCGGTTCGCCGCCGAGGTGGACACCTACAGGCTGGCGGTGTGAGCCGCTTTCTTTGCTTACTTTCTTTGCGGCCGCAAAGAAAGTGAGTGCTGCCCCGCACAGGGGCAACACTAATAAACCGATAAGAATACAAGGAGAGGCCAACGCCGGTGAGCGAACAAACAAGGTGCAACGCAAATAAACCGCTAACAAAACAAGAAAAGGCCAACAAACCAAGAACAACAAAACCGACAAAACCCAAAGCGCCGCAGGCAAAAAACCCTTACTTCTCAATAAACGCCAATTCAACAGCCCGAACCCTCTCCCGATGCACCGCATCCTTAATCAGAGCAGGCTTATCCCCCAACCCAGCAGCAACAGCACCCGCATCAACACCCCGAGCAGCAACAAGCGCCACCCTTAACCGCTCCGCCTGCGGATATTCAGAAAGCTCAAACCCCAACCGCCCACGTGCATCCGATTCACATGCCTGCAGCGCTTCAGCAAACCGCGCCGGCTTGCGCAAAGCATCACACCGCTCGAACAATCTCACCAATCCTGCAGCACCCATCTCCATCACCCGATGAATATTCCCGTGCTCCCGCGCCACCAGCACTGCCAGATCCCGGCACTCATTCGGCACCCGCAGCCGCTCGCATAACGGCTTGAGCAAATCGACACTGCGTCCCTCGTGCCCAATATGTCGCGGCAACACATCTTCAGGCGTGGTCGCCTTCCCCAGATCATGCGTGAGCGCCGCAAACCGCACCGTCAACGCGTAGCCCTGCGCCGCCGCATGATCCACCACCATCATCACGTGCACGCCCGTGTCCACCTCAGGATGGTAGTCTGCACGTTGCGGCACCCCGAACAAGCCTTCAATCTCCGGCAAGACTCGCGCAAGCGCTCCGCACTCGCGCAGCACCGAAAACATCCGCGATGGCCGCCTCTCCATCAGGCCGCGTGATACCTCTTGCCATACGCGCTCCGACACCAGCGCATCCACCTCGCCCGCAGCCACCATCTTGCGCATCAGTTCCAGCGTTTCCGGCGCTACCGTGAAATCCGAAAAACGCGCCGAAAAACGCGCCACCCGCAAGATCCGCACGGGATCTTCCAGGAAAGCATCGCTGACATGCCGGAAAACGCGCGCCTGCAAGTCAGCCGTGCCATTGAACGGATCGACCACAGGCCCCGTCAGCGTGCCGTCCGGCCGCACCTCGCGCGCCATCGCGTTGATGGTCAGATCACGCCGCGCCAGGTCCTCTTCGAGCGTGACGTCCGGCGCGTAAAAAAACTGGAAGCCGTGGTAGCCCGCCGCCGTCTTGCGCTCGGTTCGCGCAAGCGCGTATTCCTCGTGCGTCTGCGGATGCAGAAACACCGGAAAATCCTTGCCAACCGGACGGTACCCTTGCGCCACCATCTGCTCGGGCGTCGCCCCTACCACCACGTAATCGCGGTCCTGCACCGGCACGCCCAGCAGTTCGTCGCGAATCGCCCCGCCTACTGCATAGATATTCATGCGAGGTTGTCGTAGTAACCAATCGCGTGGCCCTCGTGCAGCGCGTCCTGTATCCACGCGTGCACCGCCGGCGCTTGCGTGACCCGCTCGGCGTAAGCCGCAGCCATGTCCGAAAGGGCCGGTTTCCAAGTATTGAAACGCATCACAACCGGCGCATACATCGCATCGGCAATGCTGAACTCGCCGAACAGGAACGGGCCGCCGTAGTCGCAGATGCAGTCGGTCCAGATCTCGTCGATCCGTGCGATATCCGCCAGCGCTCCAGGTGTCGCGCCTTTGCCGGGAAATGAAGCGCGAATGTTCATCCACATGTTCGTGCGCATATCACCGAAGCCCGAATGCATCTCGGCGCTGACGCTGCGCGCGTGCCCGCGCAAGACCGGATCGCGCGGCCACATCGCGTGCTGCGGAAAGCGTTCGGCAAGCGTTTCAGCAATCGCCAGCGAGTCCCAGACCGACGATCCATCGTCCGCCACCAGGCATGGCACCTTGCCGGACGGCGAATGGGCAAGAATCGCCTCCCTCGTGTCGGGCTCATTCAGACGGACCCAGACTTCCTCAAACGGGACGCCGAAATGCTTCATCAGCACCCAAGGCCGCATCGACCACGACGAATAGTTCTTGTCACCGATCAGGAGTTTCATGTTCCGTGCAGAGAGTAAAAGAAAAAAGAAGGCTCAACGTCCGGCGCTAGCGCGGAACGTATTGAACCGCGATCGCATCGACGCACCGGTCAGGTACACCGGTGCAATGGTTTCGATACTGGCCGGCTCGATACCCAACTCTGGCGCAAGCGGCCCACTCAGCACGCTTGGCACCTTCATCGAATCCAGATTGTCGCGCGACATCACCGGTTCGCCAGGCGCCATTTCGAATGTCAGCGCCTGCAGTCGCGCCAGCGCGTCTGGCAGACGCACGATGCGCGCGTGCCGACCAATCGCGTCGCCGCAGTACTTCACGAGTTGTTCGAGCGTGTAGACGGTCGGTCCACCCAGTTCGTAGGTGCGACCGCTGGCGGCGTCAAGGTCAAGCACGTTGACGATGGCCTTGGCTACGTCGCCGACAAACACCGGCTGGAATTGCGCGTCCGGCATGGCAAGCGGGATCACCGGAAAGACCCGTTGCAAAAAGGCAAACTGATTGAGAAAGCGGTCTTCCTGACCAAACACTACCGACGGTCGAAAGATCGTCGTGGCGAGCTTCGATGCATGTACCGCCTTTTCGCCGTCGCCCTTGGAGCGCAAGTACATGCTCGGCCCATTCGAATCGGCGCCAAGCGCGCTCATGTGGATCAGCCGATGCACGCCCTTGCCTTCGCAGGCGGCCGTGATTTTGGTCGGCAATTCAACATGCGATCGCGCGAACCCGGGACCATATGGTGTACCGCGCCCGCCATGCAGCGTGCCGACCAGGTTGATCACCGCATCGGCGTTTTCGACGAAACGCGCAAGCTGCAACGGATCGTAGACATCGGCTTCGATCACATCAATGGGTAGCAGCGTGAGATGGCGGGCGTTGTAGCGTCGGCGAGTGGCGATGCGCACGTCTTTGCCAAGCTCGACTAGCGAGTTGACGAGATGGCTGCCGATGAAACCGGAGCCGCCGATGATCGCAATGGCTTGATGTCGCATTTTCGACTCCCTGGTGGAAGCCGCGGCAACGGCTGGAGTGAGGTGCCGCCGCGTGGCGCGAGGCGGCACGACGCTTACGGCGCGATGTAGCCCAAACGCGCCTTCAGCGATTGCGGACGGCCCTCGAACAATGCCGCGTAGTAGACCGTGTTGGACAACACATTCTTGACGTAGTCACGTGTTTCGTTAAACGGGATCGTCTCGGCGAAAATCGCGCCTTCAACCGGATGCGCCAACCCTTCACGCCACGCACGCGGGCGACCCGGACCGGCGTTGTAGCCGGCGGTGGCGAGCACGGCGGACCCGTCGAACTGATTGTAGATCATCGACAGATAGTTGGTGCCAAGCAGGATGTTCGTGTCGATGTCGTTCATCTGCTCACGCGAGATCGGCCCTAATCCGATCTTCTTGGCGACCAGTTGCGCGGTGCCCGGCATCAATTGCATCAGACCGCTTGCGCCGACATCCGAACGCGCATTCATGATGAAACGCGACTCCTGACGGATCAGCCCGTACGCCCACTCGACATCGAGCCCATTGGACTGCGAATCGCGCTCGACGATATTGCGGAACGGCGACAGGTAGCGCAGCGAGAAGTCGTGCTCGGTCTTCGTGCGGTCCGCCGTGTTGACGGTACGGTCATACAGTTCGATACGGCGCGCGTACTCCGCGACGGCGAGCAGTTGGCGGTCGGTCATGGTGCGCAGTGGCCAGTTCCACTCGCGGTTGCCTTCCAGCCGCAAATTGAGCTGATAGAAGCGCTGCGCGAGTGCCAGGCCAGGCGTGTTGGCGGCTTGCTGCACTTCGGCATCACTCACCGTGGTCTTGGGCGGCACGGTGATCTTCTGACCCAACTCTTCCGAAGCGAGTTGTCCGTAGAAGTTATAGCCCGACGCGATTTGTGTGAATTCCTGGTTCGCCTGATCGGTCTCGCCTGCCTGCTTGAGGGCGCGGGCGTGCCAGTAGACCCATGTGGGCAGACTGCGCAATGCGGCCGGCATCTGGTCAATCGACCAGCGCACCATGGTCCAGTCGCCAGCCAGCAATGCACTGCGAGTACGCCATTCATAAGCCGGATTCGACAGGAGCGGCGCGTTAGCCGACAGCCGGTACCAATCCACCGCCGTTGGCATCTGCTTGGCAGCCGCCTGGTAAGCAATCGTGCCCCAGCCAATGGCCCGCTCCGGCGAGGTGAGCGACGGCGCCACCGACGCAAAGGTCGCCGCCGCCATGGCCGGATCATTTCGCGCCATGCGCGTAATGGCCAGCAGCGCCAGTTGATGCGACTGCGGATCGGGTCCGACGCCGCGCGCCAGCAACAACGGCGGCGTACTCGCAGCCTGATCGAACAGCACCGGATCGGGACGCTGATTGCCCAGCGCGTCGACCAACTTGCTGCCGGTGTTGGTGTCGTTCTGCTCGTAAGCGAGACGGATCTGTTGCCAGACGTCGGCGGCGCTGAATTGCTGGTTGATCGACAACGCAGTGACCAGATCGACACAGCCGTCGCCGTACCACTTCGGGTCAACCAGCAGCGCGCGCGCCGCATCCGCCACGTTCTCGCCGTGCGCGGCACGCGATTCAAGCGCGTAGCACTTGACCTGCGTGTCGTCGTTCAACACAAAGCGAGCGTATTGCTGATCGAAGTTGTTCCAGTCGTGACGCGCCCCAAGCACGACCAGATAGTCGTTGCGCAGACGGTCGGCGATGGCCTGACCGTCGTACTTCTGCAGGAACGCAAGCACCGGCGCATCTGGCGCATCAACGCGCGGATGGCCCGATGAATCGAACAACTGCGGCTTGAGCTGAAAGTACTCCAGATAGGACGGCGCCGGATAGTCCGGAATCATTGCCGCCAGTTGCGCCGCGTGGGCTGGGTCGTTATTGCGTGCGGCTTCACGGAGCTGCACGAAAATCTGGTCGTCGTTGGAGAGTTGCGAAGGCGGAACAGGCTTGACGGCCGAGGCCGTGCTGCACGCGACGAGTGCCGCAGCGGCAAGCGCAAGACTGGCCGCGCGATATACTCGAAAAAGGCGTTTTGACATCGTTATTTCTGGAGCGCGAATTGAACCCAAGCATAGCACGCAACCCTCTCGCAGAATCGAAAAACGCGCTCCGTAAAATCCTGCTGGAAGCACGTCTGCAAGCGGCTCTCGCGCCTACTGCCCAGGAAGTATTGAGCCGCCGTCTGCTCGACGCGTTGAAACATCATCAGCCGGCCTGTGTCGGCTTTTACTGGCCATTGCCTGGCGAGTTCGATGCCCGTGGCGCAATTGCGATCTGGCTGGCAGGCGGCGCGCATCGGCAAGCGGGTCTGCCGGTCATCAGAAGCCGTGGTGAGGCGCTGCAGTTTCACGCATGGGCGCCGGATACGCCGATGAAGATCGGCCATCACCGCATTCCCGAGCCCGCCTCCGATAAGCTAGTGATCCCCGATCTGCTATTCGTGCCGTGCGTCGGTTTCGATGCCGACGGCTATCGCTTAGGTTACGGCGGCGGCTATTACGATCGCACGCTGGCCGCATGGCCCGTTGCGACCAAACCGGTGACAGTCGGCATCGCCTATGAGGCATGCCGCACCGAAGCGCTCGGGCGCGAAGCACACGATATTCCACTGGACCTGATCATCACCGAAGCCGGCAGCTATCCACAGTGAGCCCGCAGTAACCGCATCATGAGCGGCCCGCACGTCACCGCGGTCTCGCACTCAGAGTGATGCCGCCGCCCGCGCGGCGGTGTCGTACAGGCCAGAAGCATTGCGCATCAATTGCGCGGCTTCACCGATCTGCTCATTGGTGAGCCCGCTCTCCTTGAGCGTGGCGATCAGGCAACTCTCCCGGACCTCCTTGTACTTGAGGCACAGGTCGCGGCCCGCCTGCGTGGCGGAAAAGAAGACTTCCTTGCCGGTCTTTTCGCTTTTTACATAACCTCTAGCTACTAGCTTCTTCAACGCGTAAGTCGCGACGTGCGTATCTTCGATGTTCAGCACGAAGCAGATATCGGCGAGTTTTTTGCGGCGCTCGCGATGGCTGACGTGGTGCAGCAGCGACACCTCGATGGCGGTCATGTCCTTTTCGCCGGCTGCCGACATGCAACGCACCATCCAGCGGTTAAACGCGTTGCTCGCCATGATGAGCCCGTACTCCAGCTCGGAGAGTTCAGCACTTGTTTCAGAAACAAGGTGTTCCGAGGAGACTATTTTGGTGGGATGGCGCGACATGACGGCTGTTCTCGATACGCAAGCGGAAAATGGGTGCCCCCAACCAGCCGAACCGCGGCTACTCCGCCGAGGGAAATTCCTGCGCAGCGGAATACGTGGAGGCAAACGGGCGTTTTCTTTGAGAGCGCAGTGTACGACGCGCGCCTCGTTCTGGGTGCCTGGCGAAAACGCTTATTGATAAAGTGTCGATATTTTATTGAGAATGTATGCTGTCACTCATGGATGAGGCTCTTGATGCCGTTAACCGAGAAGAGCGGTCTCTTTGCCCGACCTGATTCCGACACCTGGTTCCAACCTATGCAACTGACCTGAACGAATGACCCAGCGATGAACCAACCACGTATCTTTCAGTTCGGCGACGCCGCGCTCGTGTGCGAGGCGCCCGCCCCCGCGACGCTCGATTGCCAGCGGAGGGTCTGGGCGGCCGCTGAGGCCGCGCTCGGCTGGCCGCACGTGCGGGAGGTGGTGCCTGGGATGAACAACCTGACCATCGTGTTCGATCCACTGGAAGCCGACGTTGCGGCGCTCACCAGCCAGTTGCAGGCGGCGTGGGACAAGAGCGGCAAGCTGCCGGACATCGGCCGCGAGGTGAAGGTCCCGGTGCAGTACGGGGGCGAATTCGGTCCTGATCTCGACGTGGTGGCCCGTCACACCGGCCTGTCCGCGAACGAAGTCGTAGAGCGTCATGCGGCGGGTGAGTACGTGGTCTTTTTCCTCGGCTTCCAGCCCGGTTTTGCGTATATGGGCGGCCTCGCCGAGGCATTGCACACGCCGCGCCGTCAGTCGCCGCGGCTGGAGGTGGCGGCAGGATCGGTCGGTATCGGCGGCGAGCAGACGGGCATTTATCCGGCCGCCTCGCCGGGCGGCTGGCAATTGATCGGCCGCACCGACGCCCGGCTCTTCGACCCGACGCAGACCCCGCCTACCCTGCTGCAACCCGGCGACCGGGTGCGCTTCACGATAGCGGGGATCCACTCATGATCGACGTGATTCGCGCGGGTCTGTTGACCACGGTTCAGGATCTCGGGCGGCATGGCCACCGGCATCTAGGCGTCGCGCTTGGCGGCGCCCTCGACCGCCTCGCGCTCGAAGTAGGCAATCGACTCGTGGGCAACCGGCCGGATGCAGCCGGCCTCGAAATCACCTTCGGGCCAACGGTGCTACGCTTTCCGCGCGCCACCCGCATCGCCATCACCGGCACTGAATTCGGCGCGACGCTCGATGGCAAGCCGGTCTATTCATGGTGGAGCCTGCCGGTCGAGGCCGGACAGGAACTGACCCTACAGGCGGCGAAGCGCGGCATGCGCGGCTACGTGGCAATCGCCGGCGGCATCGACGTGCTGCCGATGCTCGGCTCGCGCAGCACCGACCTCGCTGGCCAGTTCGGCGGTCTGGGCGGCCGGGCGCTACGCGACGGCGATCGCCTGCCGCTCGGCGGGTCATCGACGCGTCCCGGCTTTAGTCCGCAAGCGCCGGAATTCGGGGTGAAGGCGCCCGCCTGGTGCAAGTTCGTGCTGGTCCATGAGCCTTTACGGCGCGGCCGGCATCCGTCGGGCGTGGCATGGGCGGTGCCGATCCGTGTGTTGCCAGGAGCCGAATACGACAGCTTCACCGCCGAGGCCCAACGAACGTTCTGGTCGGACGAATGGCTCGTCACCCCGAACAGCAACCGGATGGGCTACCGGCTCGCCGGCACGGAACTCAAGCGCACGCACAAGCTCGACCTGCTCTCGCACGCGGTCATGCCAGGCACGATCCAGGTGCCGCCGAACGGCCAGCCCATCGTGCTGATGAGCGACGCGCAAACCACGGGCGGTTATCCGAAGATTGGCGCGGTCATCCAGGCCGATCTGTGGAAACTCGCGCAGGTCCGGCTGAACGGTGGGATTCGCTTTATCACGACGACACCGCACGAGGCGCGTCAGGCATTAATGGAAGAACGGGCGTATCTGCGGCAGATCGATGCCGCGATCACAATGCACGAGGAACGCTGCGCACGCCAGCCGGCGTCGGCAGTGTTGTAAGAACAAGTAGAGGACATTATGGAAATCGATTTGAACGCCGATCTCGGCGAGGGCTGCGGCTCAGACGAGGCGCTGCTTGACCTTGTCAGTTCGGCAAACATTGCGTGCGGCTGGCACGCGGGCGGCGCCAATGCAATGCACGACTGCGTGCGTTGGGCGGTGAAGAAAGGCGTGTCGATTGGCGCGCATCCGAGCTTCAACGACCCAGAGAACTTTGGCCGCAAGGAAATGGATCTGCCCGCCGGCGAGATTTACGCCGGCGTGCTGTATCAACTCGGCGCGCTGTCGGCGATTGCACAGGCCGAAGGCGGGCGCATTGCGCACGTCAAGCCGCACGGCGCGCTGTACAACCAGGCGGCCCGCGATCCGATGATCGCCGATGCAATCGTCTCGGCGGTGCATGACTTCGATCCGTCGGTAGCGGTGTTCGCGCTCGCCAATAGTGGCCTCGTGACCGCCGCGCGCGAAGCGGGACTCACCGCCATCGAAGAAGTGTTCGCCGACCGCGGCTATCGCTCCGACGGTTCGCTCGTGCCCCGCAAGGAGCCCGGCGCGCTGCTCGAAGATGAAGAGGAAGTGCTGCAACGCACCCTCGCGATGGTGCGCGAGCAACGCGTGCAGGCTGTCGATGGCCGATGGGTGCCGCTCAATGCGCAGACCATCTGCCTGCATGGCGACGGGCCACATGCGCTGGCGTTTGCACGCCGCATCCGTGCCGCGCTCGAAACCGCAGGCATCGAGGTGCACTCGGCCAGCGCGGTGCGCGCGTGAGCCGCGACGTTTCGAGCAGCGCATAGCCAGACAGTAAGGCACGCAAACGCCCCGCCTCGCGCGGGGCGTTTGCCAGATTCACCAGATGCACCAGACGCACCAGACGCACCGATGCATCAGATCAACGTGGCCAAACAGAGCCGCGCATAGCAAGACGGCCTACAGCGCGAACCGGGAACGCGCCGAGAGCCACGCGCACCGCCGCGCGCTAGCCGCCACGAACGGCAATGTCAGCAACCCTGTTTGGAGATCCAGATGCAGACAGCAGTCAATCTATGGCCGCTCATCGGCGTGGCCGTCATCATCATTGGCTTCGTATTGCGATTCAATCCCATGCTGATCGTCGCGGTGGCTGCGATCGTCACCGCGCTCGCCGCGAACTTCTCGCCGCTGCAAATCCTCACCGACATTGGCAATGGCTTCATCAAGACGCGCAATATCCCGTTGATCATCCTGCTGCCGCTCGCGGTGATCGGCTTGCTCGAACGGCATGGTCTGCGCGAACGCGCCCAGACCTGGATCGCCAGCATCAAGGCCGCGACCGCCGGGCGCTTGCTGATCGTCTATCTGCTAGTACGCGAACTGACCGCCGCCGTCGGCCTCACCGGACTCGGCGGCCATCCGCAGATGGTGCGCCCGTTGATCGCGCCCATGACCGAAGGCGCGGCTGAAACCCGCTACGGCAAACTCACCGATGCCGTGCGCTACCGCCTGCGCGCCTTTGCCGCGGCGACCGACAACGTCGGCCTGTTTTTCGGTGAGGACGTCTTCGTCGCCTTCGGCGCCATCGTGCTGATGACCACCTTCCTGCGCGAAGCGGGCATCGAGGTCGAGCCGATTCACGTCGCCGTGTGGGGCATTCCTACGGCCATCTGCGCGTTCCTCGTTCACGGCTTCCGGCTGTACCTGCTCGACCGCAAACTCGACCGCGAGCTTGAGCGTGAACCTGAACGCGAACGTGATAGCGCATCGGTCGACGACGCCAAGGTGACCGGAGACAAAGCATGACGCTGACGATCAACTATCTGTTCTGGCTGCTGGGCATCGTACTGCTCGTGATCGGCGGCATGATCCTCACTGACAAAGACCACCCACGGCGCCTCACCGCTGGCGGCTTCTGGATTCTGTACGCGCTGATCTTTCTGATCGGCGACTTTCTCCCGCCCGCCGTGGTCGGCGTGCTGGTGATCGCAATGGCGCTGATCGCCGGGTTCGGCGGTGTGACGGCGGCCAAGCCGAAGGTGCTGTCGCTCGAAGCGCGTCAGGTGAGCGCATTGCGGCTCGGCAACAAACTCTTCATTCCCGCGCTGACGATTCCTGTCGTCACAGTCATCATCACGCTGGCGGCAAGCCACCTCGTGTTCGGTGGCGTTTCTCTGGTCGAACAAAAGAACGTCACACTGATCGGCTTCGGGATTGGCTGCGTGATCGCTCTCGCAGTGGCTTGTGTGATGACGCGCGACACCGTCGGTCAGTCGATGAAAGAAGCGCGCCGCCTCGTCGACGCTTTGTCGTGGGCCGCCGTGCTGCCGCAGATGCTCGGCATGCTCGGCCTCGTGTTTTCCGACGCAGGCGTCGGCAAAGCCGTCGCGCACGTCACCACCGCGTACATCAATCTGGACTACCGGTTCGTTGCCGTGGCCGTGTACTGCATCGGCATGGCGGTTTTCACGATGGTGATGGGCAACGGCTTTGCAGCGTTTCCAGTGATGACCGGCGGAGTCGGCGTGCCGATCCTCGTGGGCGTCTTCCACGGCAACCCGGCGGTGATGGTGGCAATTGGCATGTTCTCCGGCTACTGCGGCACGCTGATGACGCCCATGGCCGCCAACTTCAACATGGTCCCCGTGGCGCTGCTCGAATTGCCGGACAAGAACGCGGTGATCAAAGTGCAGGTGCCAACCGCGCTGACAATGCTGGTCGTGAACATCTTCCTGCTCAATTTCATGATGTTCCTGTAGCGGTGTGACGCGAACCCGATCACGCATGAACCCCGCTACAAGGTATTTTTGCGATAACCGGCTGCCGCAAAAACGCCTCGTGCGGCGACCGTCCGGGGAAATTAGGATGCGTCTGATCGAAGCTTGAAAGCTCCGGACCTAAGCTGGGGGATGTTCATTCTTCCACCAGCCAGGGCGCGCTGCATGCGCGAACCGGCGCTTTCAAGCGGGTTCTCATGGAACAGCATCCTTATAGCTGCGACGCACATCACGACGCGGCGCAGCCGTCTTACCTCGCTACGCTGGTTGCCAACGCACTCTATTCGCATCGCGCTGGCCAACTCGATCACGCCGCGCCGCTCTATAAGGAAGCCCTGACGATCAATCCTATCCACGTCGAAGCGCTGCACTACTTCGGCGTGCTGCAACACCAGCGGCATAACCACGCCGACGCCGCCAGTCTGCTGGACAAAGCGCTCGATCTCGCGCCGGCCGATGCAGTCTGCTGGAGCAACCGCGGACTCGTCGCCGCGGCCCTCGGACAACACCGAGAAGCGCGGCGATGCTATACGCAGGCGCTGCAACTGGATTCAGGTTTCGCGGACGCCCGCAACAATCTTGGTGTGGCTTTTCAAGCGCTAGGCGAACTGGAAGGCGCGGTGCATCAGTATCGGCAGGCGCTGGTACTCAATCCGTCTCTAGTCGATGCGCATCTGAATCTCGGCACCGCGCTGGCTAGGCTCGAACGCTACGACGAGGCGCTTGCCTGCTATGAACAGGCGCTAACGTTCGATCCACACTCCGCCGAGGCGCACTTCAATGCCGGCAATGCGCTGACCGCGAAAGGCGACAGCCTCGCGGCGATCGAGCGCTTCAGGCGCGCCATCGAACTGCAGCCCAGCTTTGCCAAGGCCCACATCAACCTGGGCAGCGCGACCGGCAAGCTGGGCAACTATGCCGAAGCAGAACAGCACTACCGTCAAGCGGTTGCGATCAACCCCAATCCCACCAATCTGGTATGCCTGGGTGGCTCGCTCGGTGCGCAGGGAAAGCTCGACGAAGAGGAAGTGTTCTATAGGCGCGCGCTTCAGATCGACCCGAACTACGTCGACGCACATCAGAATCTCGCGTGGACGCTGCTAAAGCGTGGTGATTACGCGCAAGGCTGGGCGGAATATGCGAAGCGCTGGCGCCCCGGGGACTACGCCGCGATCGCGGTCGAGGGCCTAACGGAATGGCGCGGTGAACCGCTTGACGGGCGCAGCATTCTGCTGGTCGGCGATCAGGGCTTCGGCGATCAGTTGCAGTTTCTGCGGTACGCACGTGTACTGGAGAATCTTGGTGCAACGGTGGACGTATGTGTGCGCGAACCGCTGTTGCCGCTGGCGCAACGCGTTCCCGGCGTACGTCGCGCATGGAGCGGAAAGGTTGAGGGGCAATATGATTTCTGGGCACCGTTAATGAGCGTGCCTTCGTGTGTCGGCACCGAACTGAACACGATCCCTGCTGAAGTGCCGTATGTATTTGCTGACGCAGCCAAGGTCGAGAGATGGCGCGAGCGAGTGAACCAGGCAGCGGGCACGCGCCGCAAGATCGGGCTGGTGTGGGCTGGCAGTCCGACCTTTGGCAACGACCGTTACAGGTCAATGCAATTCGCCGATCTGGCGCCTTTGGGTCAACTCGACGGGATTGCGTGGTTCTCGTTGCAGAAAGGCCCGGCACAGGCGCAACTCACCGACGCGCCCACAGACTTCCAGCCCTTCGACTTCACCGGCGAACTCACCGACTTCACCGAAACAGCAGCGCTCGTGATGAATCTGGACATGGTGCTTGCCGTCGATACCGGCGTCGCGCATCTGTGCGGCGCACTGGGCAAGCCGGTCTGGGTGTTGCTGCCTGCGAACTCCGACTGGCGTTGGCTGGAAAACCGCAGTGACTCGCCTTGGTATCCCACCGCACGGCTTTTCAGCCAGGCGGTGCTTGGGGATTGGGCGCCGCTCGTGGCGAGTGTGGTTCGAACGTTGTGCAGCAATCGGGCATAGATCTCAACCCGCCCTCACCCCGCCTCCACCACAAACCCATGCTGCCGCAGCAGTTGCAGCACACCCTTCGGACCGCCGAGGTGCAACGCCCCGATCGCCACAAATACCGGCTTGTTCGGCCCGGCGATCAGCAGCATGCGCGACACGAAGCGCCGATTTCGCTCGTAGACGATCTTGTTGTCGATCGAATCGGACACGCGTCGGTCACGGGCCAGCGTCTCCGATTTCGCCGCCTGCCAGGCCGAAATGGCATCGGCGTCGCCGACCTGCCAGAGGCGGTGCAACGTTTGCACATCCGCGACGTTTTCGGCCGGCGTCTGCACCAGATCCTGCGCCAGCATCTCACGCTGCTGCGCGAGCGACAGGCTCGTAAAAGCACGCATCTGCTCGCCAAGCGTCTCGAGCCCGACAATCTTGCCGCGCTGGTGCAGATAAACGTTCTGCAACTGTGCCTCCGTGCCGTACTCAGTCTGCAGGCCCGCGCTCAGCGAATCGTAGGTTTCCACCAGCAGCGACGCGAGCCACGGCCGCATCTTCTTGATTTCGTCGAGCGCGGCCGGATTACCGCGCAGCCGCATGGCGAGCTTGCGCCACAGCGGTTCAGGCAAGAGGCGCGGCAAGCAGTCGCGTCGGCAAACACCGTACTTCGAGACGTCGTCCTGCGACACCAGCAGATCATCGGGCGACAGTTCAAGCGCCAGCGTCGGCGAGGCGGCTAGCGCCGCGAGAATCGGCCGGCGAAACGGCTCACCAGCTGGATAGTCAGCCGGATCGCCCACATGCAGCGTGCCCAGCAGATAAATGGTCGTAGTGCCGCGCGTCGCGACGTAGAAAGGCATGCGCGCCGGCTGCGTACGCACGGGCCCGCTCGCGGTGTCACTGGAGTTCGCAGGCGGAGGATTGAAGCCGGGTAAGGTGGCGCGCGGCTGACCGGGTGAATTCGGTCCAGCAGGCAGCGGCAAGACCGGTCGCCCGCTTTGCGCCGGGGTATTCGCGGC
>NZ_JBAURZ010000153.1:0-28939 GCF_049581445.1 Paraburkholderia sp.
GCCAGAACGAGTACTTGTAGCCGAGCGACCACAGCACCGCACAGCGCAAGTTCTCGAACACGGAGAGCCGGTGGAAAATGTTCGTGATCTGGAAGCTACGCGAGAGCCCCATGCGATTGATCACGAAAGGCTTAAGGCCGCCGATCTCGGTACCGTTGAGCTTGACCGAACCGGAAGTCGGCTCGCAACGCCCCGAAATCAGGTTGAAGGTGGTCGACTTGCCTGCGCCGTTGGGGCCGATCAGCGCATGGCGCTCGCCCTTAGGAATGCTGAGGTTGACCCCGCGAATGATCTCCGTCTGGCCGAACTTCTTGCAGACCTCGTTCAACTCCAGTGCCGCCGTCATCGCCCGCCTCCTGCCGTTGCTGCCATTTCCGTCTGGATTGCGTCCCACGTCTGATGCACTCGCGCCACTGCCACGCGCCAGGCCAGCGCCCCGGCGAGCCACAGCGCTACAGCAACCGCCCATGGCTTGAACGATGCCGCATCGAAGCCGATGCCAAGCAGGGTCATGCTGGTGCCGTTGTCGCTGTCGATCTGCAGCTTGTAGGTCAGTTCCACGGTCAAGATCAACGCGGCCAGCAGGATCAGGCCCGCGCCCAATGCAACCGCGTAAGACGGCAGCATGCGACCCAGTTTGCGTTTGGCCAGCAGCGGCGCCTGCTTCATCAGCAGGCTGGACATGCCGCCTGGCACGAACATCACCATCAGCACGAAGAAGAGCCCCAGATAGAGCAGCCACGCCTGCGTGAGGCTGGATAGCGCCACGGCAAACAGCACGAACACCACGGCGCCAATGACGGGTCCGAAGAAGAAACCCCCGCCGCCGATGAACGTCGCCAGCAACACGCTGCCGGAATGCACCGCACCCACATTTTCCGCCGACACGATTTCAAAGTTGATAACCGACAGTCCACCGGAAATTCCCGCGAAAAAGGCCGACAGGATCACCACCAGGTAACGTACGCGCTGGGTGTTGTAACCGACGAATTCGGCCCGCTCGGCGTTGTCGCGCACGGCATTGGCGATACGGCCCAAAGGGGTCTGCGTCCATGCGTACATTGCGACCATCGACAGCAGGCACCACACAGCGATCAGGTAATACACCTGACGCCCAGGGCCATACGTAATGCCGAGCACCGCGTTACCGACCACGCGGTTGGTCGAGACACCGCCCTCACCGCCGAAGAAGTCGGGGAACATCAGCGAACTGGCGAACACCATTTCACCGATGCCCAGCGTGATCATGGCGAACGTGGTGCCCGCCTTGCGGGTGGTCACATAGCCGAAGAGCACGCCGAAGAACGCGCCACCCAGGCCGCCCACCAGCGGCAACAACGAGACAGGCATCCACACCGCGCCGGCGTCGATCTGGTTGAGCACATGCACGGCGATGAACGCGCCCATGCCCGAATAGACAGCATGGCCGAAGGACAACATGCCGGACTGACCAAGCAGCATGTTGTACGACAGCGCGAAGATGATCATGATCCCCATCTGCGATAACAGGGTGATCGCGAAGCCGCTGGAGAAGATCAGCGGCGCCACTATCATCACGAGGGCGGTGAATCCCCAGATCAGATAGCGTGCGAGATGACGGGGTGGGGAAGCAGAACGGCTTGGGGCCATTGCATGCTCGTAGCTATGCCGCATAGTCGGTTTCATGATCTAGCCTTCCCGGGTTCCCATGAGACCGCGTGGGCGCACAATCATCATCACCACCATCAGAAGATAGGGCAGCACCGGCGCCATTTGCGACACGCTGAGCTTCCACACCGACGACAGCGGCGTGGCACTCGTCACATGCAGACCAATTATGCCGAACAGGTCGGCGAGCGAGGCGTCAATCGTAACGGCAAAGGTCTGCAGTAGCCCGATCAGCAGCGAGGCAATGAACGCCCCCGCTAGCGACCCCATGCCGCCCACCACGGCGACGACGAACACAATGGTACCGACCGAAGCGGCCATCGACGGCGAAGTAACAAAGGCATTGCCGCCGATCACACCCGCCAGACCCGCGAGCGCGGCGCCGCCGGCGAACACCATCATAAACACCCTTTGCACGTTGTGGCCGAGCGCCTCGACCATCTGTGGATGCGTCAGCGCAGCCTGTATGACGAGCCCGATGCGGGTGCGGGTGAGTACGACGTACATCGCCACGAGCATCAACACCGACACCAGCATCATGAAGGCGCGATACTTGGGAAACACTGACGAAAAGACCTGGAACAAGGGACCATCCAGTTCCTGCGGAATCCGGTAAGGCACCGCGGACTGACCCCAGACCAGCTTGACCGCCTCTTCGATCAGGTAAGCAAGACCAAACGTAAACAGCAGTTCAGCCACATGCCCGTACTTGTGTACGGTGCGCAAGCCGAAACGTTCGACCAGCGCCCCGACGATCACGACCAGCAGCGGCGCTAGAACAAGCGCCGGCCAGAAGCCAATCTTGCTGGCGATCGCATAGGCAAAATAGGCACCCAGCATGTAGAAGCTGGCGTGGGCAAAATTAAGCACACCCATCATGCTAAAGATCAGCGTAAGTCCGGAAGACAGCAGGAACAGCAGCAACCCATAGCTGATGCCGTTCAACAACGAGATCACGAAAAATTCCACGGACTATGTTCCTCACATCTTGCGCCGGCATCGGGTAAGCGCGAACCGGACGACGGAGCGCGGCTTCGGCGCACCGCCGCTCCTTCATCCGGTCGAGAGCACCGGCGCCTAGTTCGGCCGCTTCATCTGGCAAGTAGTCGGCTGGACTGCCGATGAAGCGTCCAGCACGGCATCGGTGCGCCAGCCATAGCCGGTCTTCTCCTGGTCGTACTTGACGTCCTTGCCATCCGCTTTGACCCAGGTCGCGATAACGAGGGGCTGCTCCGCCTGATGGTCGGAAGCACGCATCTCAACGGTGCCGTTCAGGCTTTGGACCTTGATGCCCTCAAGCGCCTTCGCCACCTTCACCGGATCAGTAGATTTGGTTTCCTTGAAAGCTTTGCTCAGCATCGCGATGCCAGTATAAGCGGCCATCTCGAAGAAATCGTCGTCGTATTTCTTCTTGAAGCCGTCGAATACCTGATCGGCTTCCGGCGGATTACCCTTGGTGTTCGGCCCCAGATAGCCGACGTACCTGACGTGCCCCGCACCGGCCGCACCCATCGCCGTCGGCACGCCGGTCGTGGCCGCGTAGTAGGTATAGTAATTAGCGGTCACGCCCGCGTCCTTGCTCGCCTTGATCAGCAGCGCCAGATCGCTGCCCCAGTTACCCGTAATCACCGTATCCGCGCCTGACGCCTTGATCTTGCTGGCATAAGGCGAAAAGTCTTTCACCTGCGCCAGCGGGTGAAAATCGTCGCCCACGATCTGGATGTCCGGGCGCTTGCGTTTGAGGTATTCCTGCGCGGCTCGGGACACATCATGGCCGAAGGAATAGTCCTGATCGATCAGGTAGACCTTCTTGACGTTAGGATCCTTGGCGAGAAAGGTGGTCAACGCTTCCATCTTCATGTCGGAGTTCGCGTCGAGGCGAAAGTGCCAATAGTCGCATTTGCTATTGGTCATGGCCGGATCCACTGCGGCAAAATTCAGGTAGATGATTTCCTTGCCGGGATTGCGCGCGTTGTACTTGGATACCGCGTCTTCTAGCGCGAGGCCCACCGAAGAACCGTTACCCTGAGTAATATAGCGAATCCCCTGATCGGCGGCCTCATTCAGAAGCGTAAGACTCTGCTGGGGCGAGAGCTTGTTGTCGAACGGGACCATTTCGAATTTTGGCCCACCACTCCAGTCCTGCTGGTTGGCGAGGTCGGCAACGTATTGCCAGCTTTTCAGTTCATTCTTACCTAACGAACCCATCAAGCCAGAAAGCGTATCGATGTACGCAATTCTC
Source organism: Paraburkholderia sp. (assembly GCF_049581445.1). Taxonomy (GTDB): domain Bacteria; phylum Pseudomonadota; class Gammaproteobacteria; order Burkholderiales; family Burkholderiaceae; genus Paraburkholderia. Next base: position 3,890 of record NZ_JBAURZ010000153.1, read on the forward strand.
ACTGTTTCCGCCGAGGCGGCACCGGCAGCTAGCGCCATGAACATGGTTGCGCCAGCCCACAAGGAACGCATCTTTTTCATTCAGTTGTCTCCTACGATTTTGTAATCGGCTTTCTGCTACGGATAACTAACGATAAACGAAGGCGAATCGAGTGCGCACAGCAGGCTGGCGGGCGGCGTTGTTGCGGTAAATGAAAGAGAGAAAACGGCTGGCCGACATGCTTCGTATCTCCATGCCAACTGAAATCGCTTCAATTGACGAAGTAACGCGCGTCTATCAGTGTGGGGCTAACGGCCTGTCATGCATGTGACATGGCGCGATGCCGCGGGTTCGGTTCTGTAGCTGACAAGCGATGCAAGACGATCGAATGGATCGCGTGGCCTTCAATCAGATTACCCGGCTGGATGATGCCTCATTGCGCGACGACGCCAGCGTCGCGAAGGGCTCATTGATCGCATGCTTGCCCATGGAATGCACACGCAATTTCGCACGACCGTTCGTGGCGTGTCAACGGGGAAACCGCGCAAATAGCGTCTCTGACAGATGTTAGCCGGGAAAACACCTATCGCGAAGTCCACCGTCCATCTTGCGGCCGCACGTATCAAGGCAAATCAAAAAGTGAATGAGCGTGCGTTTATTTACAGCGCGAAGCCTCGCACGTATGATCGCTGAACAAACCGGAGTGGACGTCTGCACTACAGAACAACATCGAGGAGCGCTGTAATGTCTGTGAAAGACGCATTGGAAACGCATAGCAAGCTGACGTCGCCTGGCGCAACGAGCGGCGACAATCGAATCTGCGGAGACCAGTGCAAATGACATGGCTCGACGCGTTGCTGGACGAACCATTCGTCTGCATCACCGACATGCTCCGCCGCTTCGCCACCGAGCGCGCAGACCACGCCGCCTTGATCTGCGACGGTAAGGTTGTCACTTACGCTGAACTGCACGCGAAAGTGGATCGGTTCGCGGCCGCACTACAACGTGACGGCCTCAAGCCGCGCGATGCGATGGCATTGTGCGCGGGGGCATCGGTCGAGTACGTGGTGGCGTTTCTCGGTGGCCTGCGGGCGGGCGCGGTAGTTGCGCCACTTGCGCCATCGTCGAGCGCCGCAAGCCTCGTCAGCATGATCAACAATTCGGGCGCGCGGCTGCTGTTTCTTGATGCGGAGGTCAAGCACCTGCTCGAACCGGTGGCCGACGAGATCAGCACTACGATGATTGCCCTTGACGGGCACCCGGGCAGCATCGCGCTACAGACATGGGTCGCGCCAGAGAGTGCAGTGCCCGAGTCAGTGACGATCCAACCCGCCTGGCCATTCAACATCATCTATTCATCCGGCACCACCGGCACGCCGAAAGGCATCGTGCAGTCGCATGGTATGCGCTGGGCTTATGCGCAGCGCAGCATCGAACGTGGCTATGGACCGCATGCCACGACGCTGATCTCGACCCCGTTGTACTCGAACACCACCCTCGTCAGCTTCATGCCAACGCTCACGTTCGGCGGCACGGTCGTGCTGATGCCGAAGTTCGATACCACGCGTTACCTGACACTCGCGCAGCAATATCGCGCGACGCATACGATGCTCGTGCCAGTTCAGTATCAGAGGTTGATGGCGCACCCCGACTTCGACCGTTACGACCTGTCCAGTTTTCAGGCCAAATTCTGTACCAGTGCGCCATTTGCGGCGAGCGTAAAGGCGGATGTCGTGCGGCGCTGGCCCGGCAAGCTTACCGAGTACTACGGCATGACCGAAGGCGGCGGCTCATGCCAACTGGAAGCGCACGCCTTCCCCCACAAGCTGCACACGGTTGGCACGCCCGTGGAAGGACACGATGTCCGCCTGATCGATGAACAGGGCAAGGAGGTCGCGCAAGGTGAGGTCGGCGAGATCGTCGGTCATTCGCCGGCGATGATGACCGGCTACTACCGGCAACCCGAGAAGACCGCCGAAGCGGAATGGTTCGATCCGAGCGGCAAGCGCTTCATCCGCACCGGCGATATGGGGCGGTTCGACGCAGACGGTTTTCTCACACTGCTCGATCGCAAGAAAGACATGATCATTTCGGGCGGCTTCAACGTGTACCCGAGCGATCTGGAGGCCGAACTGCGCGCGCACCCGGATATCGCGGATGCAGCGGTGATTGGCGTGCCATCGGAGCAATGGGGCGAGACGCCCGTGGCTTTCGTCGTGCGGCGCCCAGAAGCCACGCTTGATGAAGACGCGCTGCTAGCCGTGGTCAACAGCCGTTTGGGCAAGATGCAGCGACTCTCCACGCTGAAATTTATTGATGCATTGCCGCGCAGTCCGATCGGCAAGGTGCTGAAACGCGAATTGCGTACTCAGCTCAGCGAATCCATGCCCGACTGTTGATAGTTCTCGAGTCCAACCTTATCGATCAGTTCCAGATTCGTCTCGAGCCAGTCGATATGTTCTTCGGTCTGGTCGAGAATATGCACGAGTATCTCGCGTGAGATGAAATCCCGAACAGTTTCGCAGTATGCGATTCCTTCTTTGCAGGTAGATTGGGAGATCCGTTCGAGTTTGAGATCGCACTCAAGGATCTCTCGGGTTTCCTCGCCAATCAGCAGCTTGTGTAAATCCTGCAGATTGGGCAACCCGTCCAGCATAAAGATGCGCTCGATCAGCAGATCGGCGTGCTTCATCTCGCCAATTGATTCGTCGTACTCGTGTTTCTCAAGGCCCTTCAGGCCCCAGTGCCCGTACATCCGGGCGTGTAAAAAATACTGATTGATAGCTGTCAGTTCATTCTTCAATTGCGAATTCAGGTATTCCAGAACCTTCGGGTCTGCTTGCATATAGCCTCCCTTATAGGTGACAGCCATCAGGCGCACGACGCGCACGCTTCCCGTCGCTCACGCGCGATTGTCAGTCCAGCATAGTCCATCCGGAAAGCGATTCAGCGAATGAGAATCGACACCGTTTCTGCCCAATATTTTATGCACTAGACTTCCGAGAACACTTCGCTGCGCCAATCGTTGAGCCGCCCTCGATGACGGCACTTTCATTTCTTAAGAGGAAAGATGAAAGGACGTCTGATCCTGATCAGTCACGCGGCTACGCCGTCGATTCGCCAAGGCGCGTTTCCTGCAGACGAGCCGCTCGACTCGGTCGGCATCGCCGAGGCCGTTGCGTCACGAGAACGACTGGCGATAAGCGCAGACGCGCAAGCGCTCAGTAGTCCGGCAGCGTGCGCGCTCGATACAGCCAACGCGCTCGGCCTTGCGGCGCAAATTTCACCCGAACTCGCTGATACCGACTACGGTCAATGGAGTGGCCGGGTCCTCGCGGACATCGCCGCAGAGGCGCCGGCCGAACTGACCGCGTGGACCCGCAATCCACAAGCGCTGCCTCGCGGCGGCGAGTCGTTTAGCCAGGTTCTCTCGCGGGTTAGCCAATGGCTCGACAACTTGGATGGCTCCGCAAATATCGTCGCAGTAAGCCATGCCTCGGTGATTCGCGCCGCCGTCCTCTATGCCTTGAATGCGCCAGCCACGTCGTTCAATCGTGTCGAGATCGCACCGCTTTCCGCGATCGAGTTACGGCATTCGATGCGCGGATGGGTGTGGTGGCCGGCGCGCTCATAACCGGCTATCAGAACGCCATCAGAATGTATAAGCGATCTTCCCGAATGCGGTGCGACCCAACGAGTTGTATCCGTAAGCCGTGACGTACTGTCGGTTAAACAGGTTCGACAGCGACGCGGACAACATCAGATGCGAATTAATCTGGTATGCGGCACGCAAGCCCACCGTTGTATATGACGGGAGATAGATCGTGTTGAGTTGATCGTCGAAGGTTGAGCCGCCGTAAAGCAGCGTGACCCCAGTGCTGAGTGCGTGCAGGTGGAACTCGTCCCACGTGTGATCGACGCTCAGGCTCACTGTCTGACGCGGTCGACGGTTAAGCCATGTCTGGTCCGTGACGTCCTGCGGATTCAGGATGCCAACCGCCAGACTGACCGGCGTCGAGTTGCCGATTGTCCCCTTGTACGAAAGGTCGAGGCCCTGGATACGCGCCTGGCCCACGTTCTGCGGCAGAAAGGTTGCCGAGTTGTACGTGATGAGATCGTGAACGCGGGTATCGTACACAGCGGCCGTGAACGTGCCGAACGACGTCGTCGCATCGAGCGCTGCCTCGACCGAGTCGCTGCGTTCGGGCAGCAGATTCGGATTCGCGTAACCCGGGTAGTACAGATCGTTGAAAGTCGGCAGGCGGAACGCGTTGCCGTATGAAAGGCGTGCGGTGTAAATCGGCGTGATCTCATACGACAGGGCTACGTTGCCGGTATTGACCGACTGCCCTTCGACGATCTCGTGACGGCCCGCGAGGAACATCGTGAACGCACCCAGCGTGACCGATTGATGGAGCGAGACAGCGGAGTCGTTGCGTGTCGGCACGCCCGTGGGAATGTCGATCGGCAGGAAAGCCTGCTCACGGCTGAAGTCGTAGGCCAGCTTGGACTCTCCAGACAGCGGCAGACTAAAGAGTGTCAGCCCGTGCTCCTGATGGGTCAATGAAGTCGACGTGCTGAAGCGGGTTGAATCGATCTCGTCGGTCGGAATCGTTGGATCGTTCGAGTAAAGGAACTGACGGTCATTCGCATAGCCGACCGACTGGTCGAACTGCGTGAACGGCGTGATATCCAGATGAAACGCGATGCCCGTCGTCAACTGGTGATCGAGTTGACGGTCGTCGCCACCCAGGTTGTCGTAAGAGAGATCGGACTTGTGATAGAGCGCGAAGGTGGAGATCGACCAGTTATCGTGCGCGTAGCCGAGGCGTGCATCCACGTTTTGCGCATGGTATGGGTTGCGGCCATCCTCGTGAGCATAGGCCCACGGCTCAGTGGCATCGATGCCAGCGGTGTTGTAGTCATGCAGGCCGAGCGAATAGGTCAGTCCGGACAACGCAGCAAGCGGGCCCGTTGACGGAACACTGCCTGACGTGCGGATCTGCGTGTCGAAGGTTTTGTTCGAACCACCTCCCGTCGAAACAGTGGTCTGGTTAGGTTGGTTCGATGCATGGTTCGTGAAGAGCTGGACCACGCCACCCACGGCATCGGCACCGAACGAGGCAGCCGCCGGACCCGAGATCACCTCGACGCGATCGAACGCGGAGGTCGGCAAATCGGCCCACTCGGCTTCTCCCGTGGTCGAAGAGCCTACCCGGATACCATCGATAAAGACGGCAACCTGTTCGGCTGATGAACCACGGATACTGACTGATGCAGAAGTACCGGGGCCACCGGTTTGCGAAATCGTGACGCCGGGCAATGTGGCGAGGGCCTGCGTGATACTGGGATCAATCGGCGAGAGACGGTCCAGATCCTCACGGGTGAGAACCTGAGTCGATGCGTATCGTTTGTCGAACGATTGCGGCAGGTGTTGCGTATCGCCGGTGACGATAATATTCGGCAGCGTGGTTGTCGCCGGAAGTTGTTCCGGCTGCGGCAGCGACGAGTCGTCGGCAGCTTGGGCAATCTGCCACGCGGAGACCGTCAGGGCTGAGGTGATGATGAAATGGCGAAACTTCATGGTGGAGGTGTCCTCGTTGTTATAGGCGCTAAGCCAGGTCTCAGATCCAGGCGCCGACGTTGAAGACGGTGAGAACGGTGTAAATGGGGATGACACGGCGGCGCAATGCTCCCTGCGGGGCAGCGCTTTGCAAAATAACGGTGGACATGACAGATCCTGAGGTTCGGGCTGTCGTTGCAACGGGCGACCGCATGCGCGGTGCCTGGCGCATCGGGACACCCCGCCCGATACGGCTGCGCAGACCTTCGATCGATGGCAGGTCTCCTGGCTCGCGGGTCGCTGTCTCGCGCCGACCTTCCCGGGTTATCCAGTGGTCATGAGTGGCGCGGACTCGCCGCTTACAGTTGCGGGGGCAGCCGCAGCCTCGAGCGCTAACGCTCTCACTGCGTTCCCTTTTAATCCCGGTTAGGGGAACCATCAGGCGGCAATGTACCTATGCGTGATGGTTGCCGTCAATCAGTATGGCAATCGTTTAGGTTTACCTGACAAAAAGCTTTCTAATAGAACTACCCGTGGGCAGGGTCTGATGCGCGCGACCATTGGCCATGCGATCAGGGAACCGATAGACGCGGGCATAAAAAAGCTCCGCTTCCCCTCAATAATTCCCAAATCTTTCCGATGTACAGGGGACGGGCGCATATCGCGCATATCGCGCCTGTCGCGCCTGCGGCCGCCTGCTGCAGTCGTAGAAGTGACAAACCATACCAACATGAAAATAAAGAACCATTTGGGCAGAGCGCTGAAGACCGCAGCGCTTTGCAGCGTGCTTGGCCTGTCGGCCATCACGGTTGCGCACGCAGCGCTGGGTGAGTCGAGCACCACTGTTGCGAATGATCAGGTGCGGATGATGGCGACCCGGGTCACTCACACGAGTGCCGGCTACACGGTTCACGAGATGACGCTGCCGCGCGGGACAGTCGTGCGTGAATACGTCGCGCCGTCAGGCGTCGTATTCGGGGTGGCCTGGCAAGGCCCCGCCATGCCGAATCTGCAGCAATTGCTAGGTTCCTACGGCACTGAGGCAAACACCAGTGTGAAGGCTTTTCGCGAGGCTCACGCCGGCATTGGCCCCGTGAGTGTCAGCACATCAGATTTCGTCATGAACTCTGCGGGCCATATGGGTAATTACGTTGGCCAGGCCTACCTTCCCGCCGCACTTCCCGCCGGCGTCACCGCACACGATATCCAGTAAGGAACCCTCTCATGCGTAAATTTGCGATCGCGGCAGTGTGGTGCCTGAGCGTGGCGCTCGCTGCATGTGGCGGCGGGGGCGGCAGCTCCAGCGATACGAGCACCTCGGCGTCGTCAAGCGGCACGCCCAGCGCGCCGGTTTCATCGACACCCGCGACCCCGGTGCAGAACACGATGAGCGTCAGCGTCGGGCCTAACGCCTACCGTATCGCGAACTCGCTTAGCGCATCGGTGACCATCTGCGTCCCCGGTACGTCGAATTGCCAGACAATCGATAACGTCCTGGTCGATACGGGATCGTACGGTCTGCGGCTGATGGCGTCAGCCGTCACCCTCCCCTTGCCCAAGGTCTCGGCCGCGGCCGGTGGAACGCTGGCAACCTGCGCGGCCTTCGGCACCGGCACAACGTATGGGAGCGTCGCCACGGCTGACATCAAGCTAGCGGGAGAAGTCGCCTCGAGTGCGCCGGTGCAGATCATCGCTGACCCAACCGTGGGCACATCGCCTGCGGACTGCACCAATCAGGGCGTCGGGGATCTCAACACGGCACAGGCTCTTGGATCAAACGGCATCCTCGGCGTCGGGCTGGAAAGCGTGGATTGCGGACCAGGCTGCGTGGTCAACACCTACCCTACCTCGCCCGCCTACTTCGGCTGCACTTCCGCTATCTCGTGTGTGCCCACCACTGTCGCGCTGGCTGACCAGGTTACCAACCCAGTGAGCATGTTCTCAACTGACAACAACGGGGTACTGGTTCAATTACCCGCCGTGCCCACGAGCGGCTCGCAGAGCCTAACTGGCACCCTCACGTTCGGCATCGGCACCCAGACCGACAACGGACTGGGATCGGCCACGGTCTATACGGACAGTTTGAGTACGCAGTACAAGGGCGTCACCTACTCCACCTCGTTCATCGATAGCGGCTCTAACGCCTTGTTCTTTGAAGACCCGAGCATCACCCAGTGTAGCGGCAGTTCTACTTTCTACTGTCCGCTCTCAAACACGGCCCTGTCTGCGGTCATGACTGGCGCAAATGGAAACAACACGTCGCTGAACTTCAGCATCGGGAATTTCACTACGATGGCCAGCGGCGGTGCGTACGCCATGAGCGCGCTGGGCGGCTACAGTTCCAGTTACTTCGATTGGGGCCTGCCGTTCTTCTACGGGCGCACGATCTATACCGCGATCGACGGCAAGTCCACCCCTGGCGGCACTGGCCCGTACTACGCGTTCTAGTCCCTCAGTACCTACCGCTTGTGCGGCCTTCGCCCTGCCCTTTTGGCAGGCGTTGGCCGCACCATGAAGCCGTGTGCCAGTCACGGATCTGGATCACCGAGACTGGCCGCGCGCAATCGGTCGAAATCGAGAATCGCGATTTCGCCGGATTTCAGGCTCACTATCTGTTGATTCTCAAGGCTCCTGAGCAACTGGTTAGTGGTCTGCCGCGACAGTGACACCATTGAAGCAAGGCTGTCTTGCGACAACCTTATCCTGCTCTGCGTGGCATTGAGGCCGCCGTAACCTCCCGCGATCATCAGCAAACGATTCGCTACCCGCTGTGCTGCCGGCAACAGCGCTATGGCTTCGCTATTCTCGAACGAAACCCGAAGCCGTTGCGCCATCAGCAACGCAAAATCGCGCCAATAGCGAGGCGTGGAATCGAGCAGGTCTTGCAGCGCGGACTCGGACACGTGCAGCAAAAGCGTCCTGCTGACGGCGGTGGCGTCATGCGGACGCGGCAACCCGTCGAACAGCGAGATTTCCCCGATCCATGCCGTGGGTCCGAGCACCGCGAGCAACGCCTCCTTCCCATCCAGCCCGACTGTGCCGATAGCGAGCGCGCCGCCTAGCACGGCATACAGGCCATCAGACTGTTCGCCACGCCGATACAGGGATTGGCCCTTTTCCAGCGTAAGCAGGTTGGCATGGCTGATCATATAGTCCCGCAACTCGACGGGCAGGCCCCGGAACCACGAGGTCGTTTCGAGTTGCGACCGGTAGCGATGCAGGCTGGATTCCATTGGCGCGTCGACCTGTCGGGTATCGGACAGATTTTAGGCGGGTTTGCGAAGATCATGGGGACTTGCATCAGACGACGCCATGACTTTGGCTCCTGGCACACGCGCAGCGTGGCAAAGGCCGAATGCGCGATTTCACACGGCGTCGTCTCCGGTTATTCCATTGCCTGAATCATCAAAAAGGAGTGCCAGCGTGACTTCATCTCATGTCAGTCTGAAGAACGACGTATCGCCCGCCGAATGGGAAGCGCGAGTCAATCTCGCCGCAGCGTACCGCCTGACTGCGCTGTTCGGCTGGGACGACTTGGTGTTTACCCATATCTCGGCGCGCGTGCCCGGCCCCGAACACCATTTCCTGATCAACCCGTACGGCCTGATGTTCGACGAAATCACGGCGTCGTCGCTGGTCAAGATCGACCTCGACGGCCGCAAGGTTTCCGAATCGCCGTATGACGTCAATCCGGCCGGCTTCACCATTCATAGTGCTGTGCATGCGGCGCGCGACGACGCGCTTTGCGTGATGCACACGCACTCGGTCAACGGCGCGGCTGTGTCTGCCCAGGAGGCGGGGTTGCTGCCGCTCTCCCAGCAGTCGGTCGGCGTGCTGGCGTCGCTCGGCTACCACGACTATGAGGGCATTGCGCTCAATGAAGCCGAGAAGCCTCGTCTCGTTCAGGACCTTGGTAGCAACACTTATCTGATGCTGCGCAATCACGGTCTGCTGACAGTCGGCGCTTCGTCCGCGGACGCCTTCGCCGCCATGTACTTTTTTGAAGCCGCCTGCATGATTCAGGTCCGCGCTCAAGCCGGCGGCGGGAAGCTTATACCCATCGCCCAGCCGATTCTCGACGGCATCAAGGAGCAGATTGGCAAGGCCACGCGGGGCGTCACGCTGGGTGCGCTGGTGTGGCCCGGGTTGCTGCGCCGGCTCGACCGCCGTAACCCCGGATACGCTGACTAGCACTGGCCGTTCGCACGTTGCACGACACCCTGTGTCGAGCGAACGGAGTGAGCGGCGTAGGCCACATAGACCGCGTTTGCCGAAGCAACGCATCGCGGCTGTCATTGGATAGACACTTGAGAGACGGTATGGCAAAGATCTGTATCTACGGCGCGGGTTCTATTGGCTGCTATGTCGGCGGACGACTTCTCGCCGGAGGAAGCGACGTCAGCTTTATTGGCCGTGCACGCATCGCGGACCAGTTGCGCAGTCAAGGCATTACGCTATCGCAGTACAACGATCGTCGCTGGTCCGTACCGCCCGAGCGGATCGACGTATCGACGGAAGCGCCCACTGCCGCCGCAGCCGATCTCGTGATTGTGACGGTCAAGTCAGCCGCGACACCTTCGGCCGCAGCCGAACTGGCGAAAGTGCTGCGCCCCGGCACGATCGTCGTGAGCTTTCAGAACGGTATTGGCAACGCGGACGTGTTGCGCGCCGCCCTGCCAAACAACACGGTGCTGGAGGGCATGGTGCCATTCAATGTCGTCGAACGTGCCCCTGGCGCATTTCACCAAGGGTCAGCGGGCGAACTGGAGATCCGGCACACGCCGGCCATGCAGCCGTTCGCCGAGGAGTTCAGGAAAGCGGGGCTCCCGCTGATCCAGCACGTTGATATGTTGCCGGTGCAGTGGGCGAAGCTGTTGCTCAATCTGAACAACGCGATCAACGCGCTAGCAAACCGGCCGTTGAAAGAGGAACTCTCGCAACGCGCTTACCGGATGTGCCTCGGCATGGCGCAGAGAGAAGCGCTCGCGCTTCTGAAGCAAGCCAACATACGACCGGCTCGCGTGACGCCGCTTCCGGCCACCTGGATACCGCGAGTTCTCGGCCTGCCGGATGCGTTGTTCGAACGCGTGGGGCGCACGATGCTGACGATCGATCCGCTTGCTCGCTCTTCGATGTCCGACGACCTGGCGGCGGGGCGCACCACGGAAATCGACTGGATCAACGGCGAAGTGGTGCGCCTCGCTCAACGCCTTGGGCAAACGGCGCCGGTAAACCAACGGCTTTGCGAACTCGTGCGGGACGCCGAGCGAAGCGAGGTACGTCCTTCGTGGTCGGGCGAAGCGCTGCTCGCCGAGGTGCGGACGTGCGACGAACGGGCCGCTCGATTAGTAACCTGATCAGGTCGATCGCTGGTACGCCGCCGGTATAGCCAATGACGGGGCGACGCGCTATCCCAGTGTGTGGGCAAACCGTTGCGGGAAACTGATTGATGAGTGGGCGCTGGGCTCGGTTTCAACGCTCTCATAAGCCACGGCCGGCGTAATTTTATGTAAGGCGCGTAAAGATTTGGTGAGGGTTGCCGATATAGCGCTTGATCAAGCGATCAAGCGGATGTCGCGCGTACAGCCTCGTCCCTCTCCATTAAAAGAACAAGATGCCCGCGCCATGACAACGTTATCTCTAGTGACGTTAGCCGCCGCCTCGACGGTTACCCAGTCCTCGAACGCAGCGAACAACCCGGCCTCAGCAAGCAGCGCTGCTGCACAGGAGGCGATCACGCCGTCCCCGTCGACGATCGTCACCATCCCGTCGGCAGACTACTTCGAGTCGCTCGAGACGTACACGGCGGACGGCACGCTCGCAAGCGCGGCCCCGACCGTGACCTGGGCCACCAATAGTTCCGATTCGGTGACCACCAGAATGATGGGCGACTACATGTCGCAATCGTTCACCGGTCAGTTCTATGGACTGGGCAGCGAGGTGCTGGATCGTTTCAAGACCACCGGTAGCGATTTCACGCAGTCGGTCAATGTCTCTTCAACGAGCGCGTCCGGTTTGACCTTACCGTCCACACAAGGTCCGCAAGCCGATGTGAAACTGACTGTTGAGACAGCGAGTGGCGTCAAGGTCGAAATCGATCTGGACAGCGAGACCGGTGAGAACAGTCAGCTTTCCGTCAGTGTGCACAGTAGCGGGAACCTTAGCGTCGCGGAGCGCAACGCAATAGCCAAAATGGCCGACGGCTTTCAGGATGCCATCAACGGCTTCAGCACCCAACCGCCTTCGGTGAATCTGAGCGGTCTGACACAGTACGATCCGTCGGTATTGTCGTCGGTGAATCTACAAGTCAATGTGACAGGTGATGGGTCAAACGACCTGTCGGCCAGTTATTCGACCAGCAGTGCCACCAGAACGCTGAGCCTCTCGGGAGCGACCGGCACGATGAAAGTCTCCGTCAACACCAGCGATTCCGCACTCTGGGGCTCCGACGCGCAACGCAGCCAGGCCATCGCAAGTTATCTGACGCAGTTCGACAATGCCTCCGCCGAAGGGCACGGTAACGCCGAGATGATGTCCATGTTCAAAGACGCGTTCACGCAGATGAACAGCAACTATGGAACGCCGTCTCAGCAGCTTCCGGGAACGACCTACGCGCCGTGGCTTGCACAGTCGGATCATGCCATGTTGACCGGCCTCGCCGACTTCAATGCGTCAATAACCGATACGCCAGCGTCGTCAAATCCGCTGCTCCCTGATCAAACAGATAATTTTTCTTATCAGGTATCGCAAACCACCAGCACTGATGGCAACCAGGAGGACGGCCAGATTTCCCAGCAACAGCATTCACATCTGAGCGCGAGTTATCACCAGGATCTGAACGGAACCGGGACACCGGTCCTCGGAAAGTCGCTGTCGAGCCAAAACTACAACTACGTTCAGATCAGCGACGACGAGACTAGTGCGGCAAACATTTCGACACAAGACGGCAAGCTGATTGACGCGTCGGTGAGCCAGTCCTCCAGTCAATCCCTGGAGCAATCCAAGTACGCGTTAGGCAAACTGATATCCGATGTCACCACGCCGTCGAATTCTTCCCGGTCGCGAGATCTGCTTGCGCCGCTGAAGCCTTTGTTCGCCAACAACCAGGCGGAACAGAACAGCGAAGGCTGGCAGCAAGCGCTCGGAAACATACATGGTATGGTTTTACTCAACTCCAGCGCCCAATGATATAGACGCGGGTAGCGTGTGAATTGCGGGGCGGCCTGTTGCGCACCGCCGCCGCCCTGTGCATCCCCTCCTGCTCGCTTTCAACAGTTCCGCAAACGCGAAAACTGATGAAGCAATCTTAATGTTCATGACCTTCAGCTTTTCGGGCAGCGACATATCCTGAGCATATGCGCTTGCAACCTCAATCAAGGGTGAAAGTCGTATTTCATTCCAGGCATTGAACAACGACCAGGGTTGCAATCCACCTGAACGTACCCGGAGGCATCATGAACCTTAAACTTAACGCCGTCGCGTCGGCATTCCTTCTGGCAACTGCCACCACCGCGCTTGCTGCGCCGCGACTGACCCCTCAGCAATGCAACGATTACCCGTTCAAACAACCGGTTGGTGAAGTCACTCATGCTCAACTGCAGCAGGAACTGGCTGAGCTTGAGGCCGTCGGATACGATCCAGGAGCCAATGACGTTTATTACCCTCGTGAACTGCGCTCAGCAGAGCGAAAGCTGAGGACCGAATACCGGCACGATTGCGGCACCCGCAGCTGATAGTTCAGCATAACGAATTGAAATCTGCACTGTGCCAAAGGTGGGCTCATAGCCCCATCACCGACGCCGACAGTCCGTTACTGCCCTCGTTGTTGCGCAGCGTCAGCTTGACCTGATGGCGTTGCGCGATGCGCGATGCGATTGCGAGCCCCAAACCGCTACCCTGCCCTTGCACGCTTTCGCCACGATAGAAGCGGTCGAGCACCCGCTCGAGTTCGCGTTCGGGGATGCCTGGGCCGCTGTCTACCACTTCGAACCCGACGCCATCAGTGAGCGTCCGCTTCAGGATCACGTCGACCTTGCCGCCTTCGGGTGTGTGCCGTATCGCATTGTCGATCAGGTTATTGAGCAACACGCCAAGACTGTTCCGCTCGGCAAGAACCGTATAGGCATCATCCGGCGTAGAAGGCGCAGCGCATTCCAGACCGAGGTCGATCCGTTTCGCTTCCGCCAGCAACGAAAAGTCGCCCACAGCCTGCTCGCCCAGTCGGCGCAGGCTAACGGGCTTCATCAAGGTCGCCGGCGACGCGTCCTCGCGCGCCAACGTCAGCAGTTGCTGCACCAGATGAATGACCCGGTTCAACCGCCCTTCGACACGTTCAAGCGTTTTCCCTTCAGCTTTCAGCGAGCCATCGCGGGAAGCCGCTTGTAGTTGCAGCTTTAGCGCGGCGAGTGGCGAGCGCAACTCATGCGCGGCGTCCGCCACAAAAGTGCGTTGTGCCTGCGACGCGACATTCAACCTCTCCAGCAGGTCATTGAGCGCCTCGAGCAGTGGACGGATCTCGACCGGCACGTTGTCGTCCAGCCGCAGCGGTTCGAGCGAATCGATCGAACGGGTGGACAAGCTGCGCGACAGGCCACGTATCGGTGCCAGTCCTCGCGCCACCACCAGCAGCACCAGCGCGATCATTGCGGGCACCACCACCCACAGCGGCCATAACGTACGCAGAGCGAGATGCCTCGCCAGGTCTTCGCGTACCGAAAACGGTTGCGCCACCTGAACAAAACGGTCCCGCTGTTGCAGCCCGAAGATTCGCCAGCGATACCCATCACGCTCAACGGTGCGGATACCCGCGTCATAGCGCTCCAGCAGAGGCGCTTTAAGCGAATGATAGACGGGCGTGCCCGTGCGATCCCAGATCTCAATGACAATCAGGTCGTCTGCGATCCCTGCAAAGTCGGGACTCGGTTGCTCGGCAGTCAGCGCGCTCTGGAGATTCGACGGTAACGACAGCGCCACCGTGCGCAACTCGTAGTCAAACAGTTCGCTCGCTTCCTCGCGTGCCGTGTGGAAAATCGCGTAACCGGCAATCGTCGATGCAGCAGCAAGACCAAAGATCAGCCAACCCAGGAGCCAGCGCCGGATTGAGATCATTCACACCTCTTCAGGCGATAGCCCACGCCGCGCACGGTAACGATCTGCTCTGCGCCGATCTTGCGCCGCAAGCTATGCACGTGGACTTCAATCGTGTTGCTGCCCACTTCTTCGCCCCATCCGTAGAGTTTCTCTTCCAGCTCGACCTTGGTGAACACGCGGGTCGGTTCGTCGATCAACGCTTGTAGCAGAGCGAACTCGCGCGGCACGAGCGGCAGGAGCTCGCCGTTTTTGGTGGCCTCGTGCGCAGCCGGGTTGAGCGTGAGTTCACCGTGCGTGAATACCGGATGCTTCTGGCCGGTACGCCGGCGCAGCAATGCGCGTATGCGCGCGGCAAGTTCGTCGAGATCGAACGGTTTGATCAGGTAATCGTCGGCACCTGCATCGAGCCCGCGGATGCGGGCGTCCACCGCGTCACGCGCCGTCAGAACGATGACTGCCGCATCACCCCCGGCCCTGCGATAGCTGTTCAGCACTTCGATGCCATCCCTTTTGGGCAGCCCAAGGTCCAGCAGCACGAGATCATAGACGCCGTTGCCCAGCGACAACTCCGCTTCACGACCATCCTGTGCCCAGTCGATCGCATAGCCAGCGCGGCGCATCGATTCGAGCACGGTCTCGGCAATCATCTCGTCGTCTTCCACCAATAGCAGGCGCATGGCCGCTGTCTCCGCATTTCAGGTGTGCACATTGTCACCCGAACCTGCTTAATGGCTCCTTAAGCGTCAGTTAAGCCGCCTCTTACGAGAGTCACATCCCGGTCCTGCAGCCTCAGCACGCCGGGACGTACACCGTATTTCGTGTTGCTTCCGTACTGCTGAAACTGCCGATGACGAAAGGAATCTGAAAAGATCCCACCACGCCGCTTAAGGCTGCCATCAGGTTCAGGTCGGTAGGATCGACTCACCCCTCATACACGGAAATGCGCGCTGCGCCGCATCCTGCGTCACCGCTTGAGTGGAAGGTTAAAAAGCGGAAAGGCACATGAAAGCTATTTCGAAGGTATGGTCGTTCGTTTCGACGGCTTGCGCCATGAATTCATCCACCGTGTTGATGGTGCGCGCCTATCTGATCACAGCATCGCTTGCCGCCGCGTCGATCGAAATTCCAGTACTGGCTTCCCTCGACCTGTTTGACGTTTCGGAAAGCGTCTTCTTGTCACGTGTGTTTCGTGCGAGCGTTGTGATCGCAATTGTGACCGCAGTGCTGGCGACCCGATACGCCGCTCGTGCCGCGTTTCGCTCTGCCGTGCTGCATAACCAGGCTACTGTCAGCGCAGCGAACGCTCGGAGCATTGCCGTATCGCAGGCTTGTCCGTTACGCGCGCTCGTTATTCTGCATCTTCGCTTCAATCGCAGATCTGTCGAAGTCGCCGCGCACGCATGAATGGGAATGCGTTAAGCCGCGCGGCGATAGCTCACAACTAGCCGCGCACTTCCTCGCCAGCCGTGTCCTTGATTTCCGACCACACCCGGCGCTCAAATTGATCGGCCGGAACCGGTTGAGAATACAAAAAGCCTTGAGCAAAGTCGCAACCCACACCGGCGAGAAAATCGCGTTGATCGATCGTTTCCACGCCCTCGGCAATCACTTTCAAGCCCAGTTTGTGCGCGAGCATGACCATTGCTTCACAAAGCGCCTGATTGTCACCGTCAAAGCCAAGGTTCTGCACGAATGAACGGTCGATCTTGAGATAGTCGATGTCGAAGCGCTTCAGATAGGCAAGAGACGAGTACCCCGTCCCAAAGTCGTCAATCGAGATTCGAATCCCCGCATCGCGGAAGGTGAGTAACTTCTCGTTCAGTTCGGCGTCGAGTAACAGCCCTTCGGTTATTTCGATCGCAATGCTCTGTCCAGGCATTCCTTCCCGAACCAGGTAATCGGACCATTGAACACAAACCAGGTTGTCTTGACGAATCTGGACGGGCGACATGTTGACGCTGATCTGAAACGAAGGATGGAATCGGCGGCGCCATTGACCCACCTGGCGCACCGCCTGTTTGAACACCCAGTCGCCGATCGGAACGATAAGCCCTGTGTCTTCCGCCAATGCGATGAACTCCAGCGGACTGATCATGCCGCGCTCGGGGTGCAGCCAGCGAATCAGCGCCTCAGCCTTGTAAATTTCGCCCGTCGCCAGGTCGACGATGGGCTGGTAATAGACCCGGAACTGTTCGCCAAGCAGGGCCGCACGCAGATCGTACGTGAGACGCACGCGCTTTTCCGCCGCTACTTGCAAGTCACGCGTGAAGTAACTGAAACGGTTGCGCCCGGCGTTTTTGGCGGCATACATGGCCTGGTCAGCGTTTTTGAAGAGGATATCTAATTCACTCGCATCACCGGGGTAAAGCGTGATGCCCACGCTCGCCGAAATGAAGGCTTCATCGGGGCCGAGCTTGAAAGGTTCGGCCAACCTGGCGATAACACGCTTCGCGATTTCTTCGATGCTTTGGGTATCGCCCAACTCGGGCAGAATGACCGTAAACTCGTCGCCGCCCAAACGGGCAACGACGTCAGAGTCGCGCACACACGAGATGATGCGCTTCGCGGCCTCGATCAGCAGGATGTCACCCGTATCATGGCCCAGCGAGTCGTTGACCTCCTTGAAGCGGTCGAGATCAATCAGCATCAAGGCCATCGGACGTCCGGATCGCCGCGACAAGCTGGCTTCCTGGTCGAGACGGTCATAAAACATCTGGCGATTGGGGAGCTGGGTAAGCGCATCGAAATTGGCCTGTTTCCAGATCGTTGCCTCGAACGCCATCCGGTCCGATAGATCGCGGCCTACCGCCAAAACGGACTTCACGTGGCCCAGGTGATCAATCTCTGGAGTCAGGCGGATATGGCTACACTGTTCCTGTCCGTCCTTGCTGAACCATTTCAGTTCGAAATGGCTGCTTTTTCCGCTTGCAATGGTCTCGCTGATCTTCTTCTCATAGATCAGCGCGTTTGCTCCACCCGGCACTTCTGAGGGCCGCTTGCCGAGCGATTCGCCAAGGCTGCGTCCCGCCGACGCACAGAACGCGGGATTGGCATAGATGCGCCGGAGTTTGCGGTCGTAGCGCGTAATCGTGTCGGGTGAGTTCTCGATTAACGTGCGCGACTCCTGCTCCTTCGTCACAAGTTCCGCCGTTCGCTCAATGACGGTCTGCTCAAGGGAAGCGTTGATCTCGTTGATCTTCTGGATCTTCTGCCTGATCGCCGCACTCATGCGTTCAAAGCGCTGCGCCAGTCTGCCGAGTTCATCCTTGGCGCCAGCATCCGTGGGTGCGTCCACCAAGGCGTCCATCTCGGCCCCCGCATCGCTGCCGGTGTTGTGCATCTTGCGCACCAGTTCTTTGAGCGGCGCAGAGATGCTGTGCGAAATGAAGTAGGCGAGGAAGATCGATAGCAGGAAACCCGAGATACCAACCAGCACGATCTGATTGCGCACAGACTGTGCCTCGGCCGTCAGCTTCTTTTCCGGAATCGTGCTGACCACGAACCACGACGTCCCGGGAATACCGGTGTACGCGGCAAGATAACGGCCGCCACGCTTGCTATCGAAGTCGACGAAACCACGGTACGCATCGCGCGGTTCGGCGTTGGCAATTTTTTCGATCAGGCCTGGCTCGGCCGTGCTGTCGGTCGCCATGGAGGTGCCGTCCGCACGAACGATCAACTTGTCGTTGCTCGCATCAAGGACATAGATCTCCGTGCCACTGCCCAAAGCGACGTCGTCGAAAATCGACGAGAAGTATTCGGGGCGAATAACCAGAACCAGATTGCCGATCGGCAGATTGTTGCTCTTGCCGATGATGGCACGCACCATCCCGAGATTCTGTTGTCCGACACCGTTGTCGTAGCTGCCCCAGTAAGGTCTGCCATTCTCAGCGGGAGCGTGCTCTATCAGGCGTATCACACCCTGCGTCAGTTGCGCGAACGCCTGGGTGTCCATGATGCGGTTGTTCTTGTCGAGCAGATATTTCTGGTTAATGAAGTCAACTGATCCGTAGTGATCCAGGAGCAATCGGGTCATCTCCTGGCGCGCCTCGATCTGCTCCTTTTCGGTGCCGTTTGCGGCCAGCGTCAACGCGTCCTGAACTCGATCAGAGAGAACCAGCAAGCTGCTCTCAGTGTCGATCTGCTCCATGCGCAACGAAATGTTCTTGGATACCTGCTTGACCACCTCTTTCGAGAATATCTCCGCCTTCTGTTTGATCGCCGCGGTCGACTCCACATACGATATGTAGCCGGAAATCAGTATCGGTATCAGCGAAAGCAGGATGAACGCGGTGATGAGCCGGTAGCGAATTTCCACACGGCGCAGCAGATCCAGCGAGAAGTAGGCGAATGCGCTTCGCAGCCAACCGATGAGTGAGCTCATTTGTAGTGCATCTTTGCTTCATTCTTGACGGACTCATCCAGCAGCTTTGCCGCCTGCCTGGGGGTGATCTTACCGAACAGAACATCCTGCATCAATCGATGCAACCGCTCGATGGAATTAGAGGGCAGCACGGAATAGTACGGGCGGCCAGTCACAGGATAACGACTGACCATGTTGGTGTAATCGATCATCTTCTGATCACTCACCAGCGTCCCCGGGCCCTGCCTGAACGGGGGAATGTTCTGGCGCTTTCTTTGGAGAATGGAGAACCCCTGGCCGGCGATAAACTCAAGAAAACGCATAGCTGCGGCTTTGTTCGGCGTCTCGAACACGGCGAACCCGGTTTCGCTACCAATCACCGGCACCACCCGCTCACCAGGGGCATTCCAGGGGGGAATGAACACGCCCACTTCGAAGGGGTTGCCGTGGAGCAAAAGGCCCGCGGCCCAACTGCCGTGAAAGGCCATCGCGACCTTGCCCTCCTTGAATAGCCGAATGCCGTCATCGTAACCGGTCGCCATGAACGATTGCTGTACGAAACCTCGTTCCGGTATCAGCTTGATCTTGGCAAAAATGTCGGCCACCTGAGCGGTGTCCAAATTCAGCGTGCCGTCGCTGATTTTGTTCTTCCAGTCCGGCTCGTGCGCCACTACATTGTTGGCAAAGCCCGAACTGAAGGGGCCATTGCCGAGCATATTCGGGAAGCCACCGTTCCACATGACAGGTGTAAAGCCCGCACGCTTGAGCTGTTCGCAAACCGCCAGAAACTCGTTGAAATTGGTTGGCAGTGCTTTGATGCCCGCCTTCGCGAACATGTCCTTGTTGTAATAGATCAGCGTGGTGGCCACGCCGCCCGCTATTCCAAAGTGCCTGGCCTGGCGGCTCGTCCAGTCCTCTTTCAGAGGGTCGAGCATGTTGTTCCATGCTGATGTCTTACTGACGTCGGCGAGGAACCCATGATCGGCCAGGTCGGCAGCGTAGGGATTCGGGTTGATACTGACCAGATCAGGCACGTTGCCAGAGGCAATCCGAGGTTTGATATTTTCTTCGACGGAATTGCCAATCATGAACTGCACATTCACGTGCACATCCGGATTCAACCGGGTAAATTCAGCCGCAATCTGAAGCATCTCCTCTGGCCAGTCAGGAGCCCAGATCAATGCGGTGATGGTGGTACTCGCCGGCTCGTTCGCGCTCGACGAAGCCTGGTCGCGCTGGTGGCACCCACACAACGAAAGAAGAATGAGGCAGGCCAAGGCCGAAAGCCAGGAGGTCAACTCATTTCGTCGCACTGGGGTTCACTTTTCAGGTTTTGGGTGGATTGCTTGACCCTAAGCAAGCGACGCGATCGGCCCGACGCCCCATCAACGAAGGACGCGCAAACGATTCTGAAGAGCCGGTGCCTGCTCAGCATATCGGCAACGGACGCAAATACTTTAACCGAAGCAAGCCCCATCTCGAGGCCGCGCAGCTTGCGATCCATCGCAAGATTGGACACGGCCAGAGCATGGACGGCACATCGCGCCGGACTATTTCAGTAGTATGATCGACCGCCAAAATTGCCGAGCGTTAGGAGTGAGTGACCCGTATGAAATATGCCACCAGTGAGGAAAGACAATGGACTTGGGTCCGGGCGGCACTTTCTCTTTCTCGACCGTTGGGCACGGCTTGCGCATTGTTCGGCCTGTTGGCTCTGGCAGGATATCTCAGTGGTATCGAAACACTCTACCGGCCCATAGCCGGCGGCCCCGCAACGCATCCGCTGACCGCGTTATGTGTGTTTTTTCTTGGTCTCGGCGTTGGGGTAAACACCCGCACTCAGCGTGGAATCTGGTTTCAGCGTCTGCTGGCGCTGCTGGTCATTGGTATCACCACCATTCGACTCAGCGGAGCTATCTTCGGTACCAATTATTCTGTCTGGATAACGCCCTTCCAGGATAAAGTAATCCGGGACCAGCAAATGGGAATGAATAATAGTATGGGGGTCAACACGGCCATCATGCTTTTAAGCATTGCCATCGCGCTTTTGATTCACAGTTGCAAAATGCCCAAGCTTTCGCAGACGCTTGCATCACTTACCGTCGCCATTCCCGTTGTGTCCTTTACGGGGTATGCCTATGGGATTGAACGCTTCTATGGGCAAATGTCATTACTCTCGGCAACCGCCGGATTTGGTTTGGCCTTTGCAACCTTGACGCTAAAGGCGAATTGCGGCGGTTTGCGTGCGATCCTCAGTCCTTATATTGGCGGGAGAATTGCGCGCGTACAGGTCCTGGCGGGTTATCTGATACCGACTGGTCTCGGTTATATACTCGTCAAGTCCTTTATGTCGGGCTCCGAGCAAGCGCAGAGCCTGTTTGGCATCTTTGTGGTGGTTATCTGCTGGTTCATCATTTTGATGGTTAGTATTTCCGCCATCTTTCATGAGAAGGCTGATTTCGCACGCCGCCAGGGCGAAGCCCGACTAGTCGCTGTCGCCCTCAGTGACTCACTGACAGGCTTGCCCAACCGGAGGAAGTTCTTTGAATCAGCGCAGCATGAAATCAATCGCATCCAACGTACCGGTAATGATCTTTGGGTATTGATGATCGATCTGGATTACTTCAAGAACATTAACGATACCGCCGGACATGCTATTGGTGATCGGGTCCTGGTGGCCGTGGGTGCGTTGCTGGCGCAGTCTGTTCGCAAAGTGGATCTGGTTGGACGCCTCGGTGGCGAGGAGTTCGCTGTCATCGTGACGGACACCAATCAAGGCGGCTGTGAGCGTGTGGCGGAATATATCCGGCAGAATGTCGAAGCGCTTCAAGTGCCTGGATGGACCGATATTTACGGGCCGGTTACGACTTCCATCGGATGCGCGAAATTAAGCGCCACGGAAACGCTGGAGGGCGCTCTGAAAGTAGCTGACGCGGCGCTCTATCAAGCCAAAAGAAATGGCCGCAACCAGGTGTCATTGATTGCCGCGACGTCACCCGTTGTTGAAAAGGAAATGCGCTAGAAAACCGGGACCTTGCAACAATCCCTGTTTCCGAAGGGAAAATTCCAGCATCGCTCCACGGGATCAGATCCTTGCGAAGGCTGCGCTCCCGTCCCAATGTTATGATCGGAAACATCGCACGCCACCAGGCCTGCCATCGTCCCGACACCCCATGGATACCCATCTCACCAAATCCACCGAGCCGTCCACCTCGGACCTGGGCCGCCGCGTGCGTGCCGCGCGCCAGGCGCAAGACCTGACGCTGGAAACCGCAAGCCGTTTGTGCGGCGTGTCGCGCTCGACCTTGTCGAAAGTGGAAAACGGCTTAATGTCGCCGACTTTCGATGTGCTGCAAAAGATCGTGCTTGGCCTGAAGATCGAAATTGGTGAGCTGTTCGGCTCGACGCCGAAAGTCAGCGCCGGCGGCCGCCGGGCGCTGACCCGCAAGGACGCGGGCCAACGCCATGCGTATCGCGGCTATCAGATGGAGTTGCTGGCAACGGACCTCGCCCACAAGGCGATGCTGCCATTTCGTATTCGCATCTCCGCCCACACGCTCGACGCGTTCGATGATTGGGGCCGTCATGAAGGCGAAGAATTTCTCTATGTCATTAGCGGCAATGTGTGCCTTTACTCCGAGCTCTACGCGCCCACCCATCTCAGCGCGGGAGACAGCATCTACTTCGATAGCCGCACAGGTCACGCCGCCGTTTCCACCAGCGAAGAAGACGCCGAAGTCCTGTGGATGGCCACCAGCGCCGACATCCCGCAAGCACCTGTGGATTCATCGAAGAAGTAAGCGCAGCAGAAGTGGTTACCTTTGCTGCCTCGCTCGCAACGATTGCGCAACGGGTCGAGACGTTTCAGCGGTTCTCTGAACCACGCTGTTTGCGCCCAGGATTCGCATCGCATTGGCTGATGCCGCGCAGAGACGGCTTCAACGTGCCTGCGCCAACGCGCTCAGATTGCCTTCACCGAAACCGTGGTGTCCCTTGCGTTGCACGATCTCAAAGAAGATCTCGCCAGCCCGGCGACGGACAAAGGTCTGGAAGAACAGCAGCGGCACACCGTCGGCGCCGATTTCCCCATCTACGAGAATCCGCCCGCGCTTGAGCCGTTCGAGATCGAGCCCATGTCCGGGCAATCGCGCATCGATCTGCTCGTAGTAGCGCGGCGGCGGCTCGACGAGTTCGATACCGTTGGCGATCAGTTGCTCGACGCAACCGAAGATGTCGTCGGTGGCGAGCGCAATATGCTGGACACCCTCACCCGGATGATCGGGCAGATACTCGTGCATCAGGCTGGTACGGCGCGTGCCTTCCTCGTAAAGCGGAATGCGGATCGCGCCGCAGGGCGACACCATCACCCGCGATTCAGCCGACACATGCCAATTGGCGTGCAGCTCGTGAATCTCGCGGAAGTTGAGCAAGTCGCGATAGAAATCGAGCCATTCCTGCATCCGGCCCGCGCCGACGGTTTGCGTCAGATGGTCGATGGCGATGAGACCCGTCCCAGCGTGACTCAGGTCGGCCTGAGCGGTGCCGATCTCGACAGGACGGAAGTCGATGTCGAAGATCGAAATATCGCCGAGACCGCCTTGCTGGCCACCCCGGCCGCGCCAGCGGTCGACGAAGTAGATATGCGAATCACCGATACCCTGGATGGCCGGAATCAGCAATTCGCCCATACCGATCTTCTCGCCTTCAAAGGCCCAGGCGCCGAGCTCGATCGCGCGGTCAAAGGCCCGCTGCGCATCGGCCACGCGAATGCCCACTGCGCAGACGCCCGCGCCGTATTCTTCGGCATAGCGCGCAGCAAACGAATCCGGCTCCGCATTGAGCAGAAAATTCATGCCGCCCTGGCGATACAGCGTGACGTCCTTGCTGATATGGCGCGCAATTGCCTTGAAGCCGAGTTGCTCGAAGGTCTGCCCGAGTCCCTGCGGATCGCGCGCGGCGAATTCCACGAACTCGAGACCCGCTGTGCCAAGCGGATTGTGCTCCGCGTCCGACACCGCCTGCTGTGCGGCGTCCGGGGTGGGCAGATCGCTGGGCATGGCATTCTCCTTGTACATACGTTCGACGCTCTTCCTGATGTTGTATGCAGGCCATCGCGATTGCGCAACGTTGCGGCGCAACGGCCCGAAATCGCGACGTATCCGCGTGCCACCTCTTGCAACCGCCACGAACGCGTGCGCACCGTGTTTGTACACCGGGGACGGCACCGCCCGCAACTGCATTGTGTACTGTATGGTTCAAACCTGAGCGTGACGCCGCGCTTCGCGCTGAACGCATGCAGCGCTACTGCGTGTTTTCGCCTGGCGCATCAGCTTGCTTTGGTCCGGCGCTTCGGCTCTCTCACCCGCGTATGCGACGCCGATGCTGCCATGCGCTGCCGCGCGATCGTGCGCAGCGCGTCGATCAACGCATGGCCCACCGGCGACGGCTGGGTATCGGAGCGGCGGATCAGCCCGACCGGCTCATCCGTACCGGCGAACGGCAGCGGCAGACGTACCAGCATGCCATGTGCCAACTCGTATTCGACCGCACTTTGCGGCACGAACCAGACCGCGTCATTCTCCAGCGTGAGCGCCCGTCCCACCGAGACCGACAGGACTTCCACGAAAGCCGACAGCGGCGGCACGCCCCACGCCGCCAGCAGACTCTCGGCGGATTGCCGGATCAGCGTGCCGAACGGCGGCACGACGACCGTATAGCCTTCCAGTAACGCCGCAGGCAACCCGGCGCTGATGGCGAGCGGGTGCCCCGCGCGCACGACCGCAATCAGCGGCTCGCTAAATAACTGCTCGAAGGTGAGGCCCACCATGCGCTCAGGGTCGGCCAGCCGCCCCACGGCAAATTCAATACTGCCCGCTTTCAACCGCTCCAGCAATTCAGCGTTGGAGCCGGTCGCAAGCCGCACGATCACACGCGGCCACTGCACCGCGAACAGCTTGAGCACCGGCGGCGCCAGCGCGCTCGCAATGGTAGGCAGAATCCCAATCTCCAGCGTGGCGGCAGCCGCCCCTTCGGCACGCGCCAGCAGGTCGACGCC
>NZ_JBAURZ010000154.1:0-4974 GCF_049581445.1 Paraburkholderia sp.
CGAGCGTTGCGCGGATCGCATCAGCATCAGCGCGACGCCCGCGAGTGCGGCGGCGAGCACGGCAAACTGCAGATGCGGAAAGCCGGGAACGAGCCCGAGCCCCGCACAGCACGCAGCCGCCATGAGCAATGCCTTGGGCTGGAGCGAGAGCTGTGCGTAGAGGTCCGCGCCGAGGCTGGTCGCACCGCTCGCGGGCGAAACACGGGTGACGAGCAGGCCGGCCGCGATCGAGACCACGAGCGACGGGATCTGCGAGACGAGCCCATCGCCAATCGTGAGAATCGTGTAGATATGCAAAGCATCGGCGAACGTCATTCCGTGCTGCAGAATCCCGATTGCGAGACCGCCCACAATGTTGACGATCGCCACCACGAAGCTTGCGATGGTATCGCCCTTGACGAACTTCATGGCGCCGTCGAGCGAGCCGTAGAAGTAGGTCTCGCGCTCAAGCCCGGCGCGTAGCTGCGCCGCGCGCTCCGCGCCGATCAGTCCGCTGCGCAGATCGGCGTCAATGCTCATCTGGCGCCCTGGAATACCGTCCAGCGTGAAACGTGCGGCCACTTCGGCAATGCGGTCGGCTCCTTTCGCGACCACAATGAACTGAATCGCACAGAGCACGAGAAAGACGACCACGCCCACCGCGACATTGCCGCCGGCCACCAGCTCACCGAACGCGTCGATGATGCGCCCCGCGTGGGCGTGTATGAGGATCATCCTGGTCGAGGCGATGGCGAGCGCGAGGCGCAGCAGCGTGGTCATGAGCAGCAGCGACGGAAAGCCCGGTAGATCGGCGGCCCGCGAGACGTAAGTGGTCGTGCATAGCATCACGAAGCTTCCACAGAAGCTCACGCAGATGAAGAAGTCGAGCAGGAACGGCGGAATGGGCAGAATCAGGAGCGCGAGCACGCTGATGAAGCCGAAGCCCACCGCGAGGTCGGCGTGGCGCAGCAGCAGCGCTGGCATATCCGTCAGGGAGGAAAAGGCGCGTTGGGTCATGTTACTGGTTCAGTTGTTGATGGAGTGCACGGCGGCGTCCCTTCACGTGCGGATCGCCTTGTTCGTCGCGGTATTCGCGTTTGAGTTCTTCCTTGTCCATGCGCAGGCGCCGTTTGTACAACACATGCTGCAAGGCGTAGTCGGCCGCCGCCGGCGCCAGTTGCGAGAGCGCCACCAGCGCGAGCAGATGGGTGTGTGCGTGGGCGATGAGAGCGAGCTGCAACGACGGTGTGAGCGCGTACGATGGCTTCATGACGCTGATCCACGCCATCGCTTCCCGAAATCCAATATCAATAAGGATGACGAACTGCACCATCATCATCGCGGTATCGAACAGCATCTTGAGGCCGAACAGGTTCTTTAGACCGTGGATTGGATTGATGCGCTTGAAGTCGGGCGCTATCCGTTTGAGGGACACCAGACCGCGTGTTTGTGCAAGCTCCGGCACGACCGCGGCCATCAGGCCCAAGCCGAGCATCACAAGCGCCGTCTGGCACGGTTCGAGCATCGCGCCCAGCACGGCCTGCAGTTGCCACGCGAACGGACGTTGCCCGTCGACGGACAGCACCGATTCCGTCATGTGGACGAGCGCAGCGAAAAACCTGGGCGCCTCGAACACGAGCAGCAGCCACCACAGCACGCCGCTCACGGCAGCGCTGACATGCACACTTTTTGTAATGTCGCCATCCCGGCGCGCCCGTTCCAGCCGGCGTGGCGTGGGCTTTTCGGTCTTGTCGCTCATGATGGGCTAGCTGAGATTCAGTGCGGCGGCGACGATACGCCCGAGCCGCTCAAGCATCGCTGGCGCGCACATCATCGCCGCAAACGAAAGGATCATCGCCTTGAACATGCGTGCGGTCGAAAATGGATTGAGCCGCTTCGCATGGCGCGAGGCGAGCCCCAGCGACAGGTCGGCGATCAGCATGACGCCGAGCAGCGGCCCCGCGAGTTGCAAGCTTTGCGTGAATGCCCACGGCAGGCGCGTTTCGGCGATCGTCACGGCGAGACGCGCAAGACCGTCCTGCGGCGTATCGCCGGGCGGCCAGACCGACCAAGCATCAACGAAGAATCCAGAAACGCCGACGATCCCATGTCCGGTGAAGAAGGTAAGGATCGCGAACTGCATGAACAAAGTCTCAAACAAAGACGACTCCTGCTGAAAGTTGGGGTCGTAAACTGCGCCGATGGTATAGCCGCCCTGCTGGTCGAGCAGGGCGCCGGCGGCCGACGCGGCATGGAATGCGACACCAAGCAGCAGTCCCAGCAGCAGTCCGATCAGCACTTCTACGCCGCCCGCCTGAAGCATATCGGCGGGCCAGCCCGTCATGCGGGGCATCGCGGCAAACATCAGGACGAGCGGGACGCGCAGCGTGAGACCGAGCGCCCCGTCGTTGCCAAGCGGAATGAGGCTGAGCGCCACGCCCGGACGGATCATGCAGAACGCGAAGCCTGCGAGTTGATCGAAGAAGTTCATGGTGAAGGTGCGCGGCCCGCCGCGATCAACGTGAATACATGGCCGAGCAGGCGTGCGACTTCGCGGTTGGCCCAAGGCGCGACGACGATTAGCACGACCCCGACGCAGATAATCTTCGCGCCATAAGGCAAGCTCTGGTCCTGAATCTGCGTGACCGACTGCACGAGGCCGAGGAGCAGGCCAATCGCGGTGGCCACGGCGAGCATCGGCAGGGAGAGCCAGAACACGAGCAGCAGCGCGTCCGCGGCAACGGTAGCGAGGGAAGGAAGGGTATTCACTTGGCGTAGCTGAGAATGAGCGCATGCATGAGCTTGGGAATACCGGAGGCCGCCACGAGCACGAACAGCTTGAGCGGGATAGAGACGGTACTGGGCGAGAGCATCATCATGCCCATCGCCGTCAGCACGTTGGCGACCACCAGATCGATCACAAGAAACGCGATATAGAGCAGGAAGCCCGCTTCGAAACCGCTTGAGATCTCGCCGATCAGGAACGCGGGCGCAAGCAGCGAGAAGTCGGTTTCCTGGGCGTCGCGCTCGGGGTCGA
Organism: Paraburkholderia sp.; assembly: GCF_049581445.1. Classification (GTDB taxonomy): domain Bacteria; phylum Pseudomonadota; class Gammaproteobacteria; order Burkholderiales; family Burkholderiaceae; genus Paraburkholderia. The sequence continues at coordinate 3,017 of NZ_JBAURZ010000154.1, forward strand.
TGCGCTTTGCGGCATTGACGAGATATGCACGTTCCGCAGGCCGGGAGTGCGCGAGCATGAACTCGCCGAGCGGCCCACGCACCGCGTCGACCATCTGCGCGAGCGGCGGCAGTTGCCCGCTTTCGATCCGTTCGTCGAGTGAGAGCGCCGTGCCGACCTGATGGATCGTGGGCGCCATCACAACGAGGGTGCCAGCGAGCGCCAGCCCTGAGATCGCCATGTTGCTGGGCGCCTGCTGCACGCCGAGCGCGGAGCGCAACAGCGTGAGCACAATGCTGAACTTGGTGAACGAGGTGGTCATCACAACGACAAGCGGTGCGAGTCCCAGCAGGAAGAAGAGGCCGATCAGCTGCAGTTGCCCTGCCTGCGCGCCGATCATGACGAGGCGTCCATGGGCGCAGGCTGCGTGATGCTCGTGATGCGCACGGCCAGCACGTCGTCGATGTCGACCAGTTCGCCGCGCCCGAACGGAACGCCCTGGCACAGTAGCGTGACCGTACGCTCCCGTACCGAGAGTTGCAGAGAAACGAGCGAGCCGTTGCGCAGACGGCTGAGTTCGTGGAGCGACAGACGCAGCGAGCCGATCATCGCGTCGAATGTGAACGTGAGCGCATCGATCGGGATGAACTCGCTGGTTAGTTCGGGTACCTTGCTTTCGTCATCAATTAGAGGGCGGTCAACCATAGCTTGATCTCCAGAATATTTCAACAGGATGCGTTGGGCGCCGTCGCGCAGCGGCACACGCAGAAAGTGGGTGCGGCGGTCGAGCGCTAGCGCATCGCCAGGCCGTATGCGGCGCACGCGCGAGAATGAGAGCGTCGGCCCTGCGATGCACGCGGGAATCGCCACGACGATCTGGCGCGCGAGCGCGCCGAGCTCACGCGGCGGAACTACGCGATTGCGCAGCCATAGGTCGACTGCTTCGCAGCGGAACGCGAGGCTTGCCATCCGGCCGCTCTGCTCGTGCGTGAGGACAAGACCATACGCGCCCGGGATGGGCGCGGCGCCATATGAGACGGCGCTGATGTCGAGTGCAAAGCCGAACGCGCCTTCGAGTGCGCATAGCCAGTCCCCGCAGGCATCAACGATCAGTTGGTGCGCAAGCGGCCCCGTCTGGGCAAGGCTACGGGTCGCGAGCTCGGGAATCAGTGCCTCGGCGTCGAGGTCGAGCTCTAGCTGCTTCCCCGATGCGCAACCGTGCAGGCGCATCGGATACCGCGCGCGGCAGGGTCCAAACATCAAGCTATAGCGGCGATGTCCCACGCTCACCGGCCATGGCGTGCCGAACTGCAGCGCCGCGATGTTTTGCCGTTCGGCGTGTTCACGAGTGAGCCGAGGGAGACCGATAAATGGACTCATGCCGTGGGCCCTCCCCCGGCGTCCCTCGACAACACATCGAGCGCATCGCGCAGCCCCTGCTCTACGATGTCGAGTTGGCGAACGAACCGCTCGTCCAGCCGCGTGTATTCGTCGAGCAGAGCGCTGATCGCGTCGCGCATGCCTCGCTCCAGGGCTGCGAGCTGTTGCCGCAGTCCGCCGTCGATCACGCCACCATCGGTTTCGACCACGCACGAGCGCGGCGGAAGGTCCGCGTCAGCGAGAACGGTAACGAGGGAGAGACCCAACTCCTGCTCGATCGAGACGATCGCGCGTTTCGCTTCGTCGAGATCGCTTGCCGCGACGCGCACGGAGAGCAGGTGGTGCCCGGGTGCGGCCCGCAGGCTAAGTCGTAACTGGTTGGGAAGCAGGGTTGCAGGCGGCAGTTCGCCGACAATTTCAATCACGGCCTTCATGACAATCTGGACCAGGCGTTCGTTGAGGCCGCGCACCGCAAAGGCGGATGCGGCTGCCGGCATGACAAGTCCATGTAGCGCGGCTGCGCGTCCGGCGTTGTAGCCGCGTATGAGCGCGCGGCGTTTGGTTCGACGGGCGCGCTCGGCAAGCCGCCGGGCTTCGCC
>NZ_JBAURZ010000155.1:0-6178 GCF_049581445.1 Paraburkholderia sp.
CGCCCGAATGGGCCCGCGAAGGCGCGCAACTCGCCGCACGCCGCACCGCGCAAAAGGCGGGCGCGGCGCATGGCAGCGACGATAGCCATAGCGAGCGTAAGGCCGAAAGCAAAGCCGAAGGCCGCGCCGCGCCGACGGCAGCCAGCGTCGCCGAAAGCATCAAGGCGCGCGTCGAGCAGGTCGTCAACGAGACCGTGATGAGCGAACTCTCGTCGATGCGCGGCATGATGGAAGAACACTTCGCCGGCCTCCTGTGGGCCGACCGCCAGCGTCGCAGCCCGACGCGCGCGTCGCTCACCAAGCATCTGTTTGCGGCCGGTTTCTCCGCCCAGCTCGTGCAGATGATGGTAGACAACCTGCCTGAGGACGCCGACAACATCGAAGCCGGCATGGACTGGGTGCGGACCGTACTCGAGTCCAACCTGCCGGTGATGGAAAACGAAGACGCGCTGATGGAGCGCGGCGGCGTATTCGCGCTGATGGGACCGACGGGCGTCGGCAAGACGACCACCACAGCCAAGCTCGCAGCGCGTTGCGTGATGCGCTTCGGCGCCAGCAAGGTGGCGCTGCTCACCACCGACAGCTACCGGATCGGCGGTCACGAACAGCTGCGCATCTTCGGCAAGATCCTTGGGGTTTCGGTGCACGCGGTGAAGGACGGCGCCGATCTGCAACTGGCGCTCGCCGAACTGCGCAACAAGCACATCGTGCTGATCGACACGATCGGCATGAGCCAGCGCGACCGTCTCGTGTCCGACCAGATTGCCATGCTGTGCCGCGCCGGCCTGCCGGTGCAGCGCCTGCTGCTGCTGAACGCGACAAGCCACGGCGACACGCTCAACGAAGTCGTACAGGCCTACCAGCGTGCGCCGGACCAGCAACCGCTCGCCGGCTGCATCCTGACCAAGCTCGACGAAGCGACCAACCTGGGTGGCGTGCTCGACACGGTGATCCGCTACAAGTTGCCCGTGCATTACGTGTCGACTGGCCAGAAGGTGCCGGAGAACCTGTACGTGGCGACGAAGAAATTCCTCATCAAGAGCGCGTTCTGCATCCCTCGCGACAGTTCGCCCTTTGTGCCTCACGACGACGACATTCCGGCCTTGCTCTCCGCGCTGTCCGCGCGTTCAACCGCCGAATTGCATGAGGTTCGCTTTGGATAAAGTCGTCTCTGATCAGGCAGAAGGACTGCGGCGCCTGCTGGCGCGCACCGGCTCGCGAGTACTGGCAGTGACGGGCGGATCGACTAGCGTCGGTTGCACGACGACGGTGGTCAATCTGGCCGCGGCGCTCGCGGAACAGGGTAGGGATGTGCTCGTGATCGACGAGTGCGTGGGTGAATTTTCCGTCAGCACGATGCTGGGCGGTGTGCGCGGCGCGGGTAACTTCGCGGCCGTCGCAAGCGGCGAGATGCCGCTCGAAGCGGCTGTAGCACGGCATGCACTGGGCTTTTCCGTGCTGGCCGCTTCGAGCAGCAATCGCGAAGGCCTGAGCGCGGCGCAAATGAGCGTCGTGCTGGAAGGCCCCGCCGACATCGTGCTGATTGATGCACAGCTTGACCGTAGCGGTCATCTCTCGGCGCTTGCCATGCAGGCGCACGACCTGATGATCGTCACGCGTGTGGCAGGGCAGGCCATCACGGATGCCTATGCCTGCATGAAGCGACTGCATTACGCACATGGCATTGCCCAGTTCCGGGTGCTGGTGAACCACGTGCAAAGCATCACTGATGCGCGCACGGCGTTCGACAACCTGGCGGGTGTGGCGGGGCGTTATCTGACCGTATCGCTGGAAAACGCGGGCTGTATTGCCGCGGATGCTCGGATGGCGAGAGCTCTCGAATTGTCGCGCTGCGTCGTCGATGCATTTCCATCGACACCGGCCGCGCGCGATTACCGGCTTCTCGCCGCGGAATTGCAGTATTGGCCGATGCGCACAGCCATATCGTCGCGGCACCATTGGGTGGCGCCCGCGACAGTAACAGCGGCGCAACACGCCGACCAACCGTCTGCGCAGCACGCCTGAACAGTGTGACGTGGACAAGGGGAGCACGATGTACAACGCTCAGGGAAAGATCTCTTCCCAAGCCGAGGTTCTGACGAAGTACGCGCCATTGGTGCGGCGCCTCGGCTTGCAGCTTGTGGCGAAAATGCCGGCGAGCGTCGATCTCGACGATCTGATCCAGGCTGGCATGATTGGCCTGCTGGATGCCGCGAGCCGCTACAAGGAAGACCAGGGCGCGCAGTTCGAAACCTACGCAAGCCAGCGGATTCGCGGCGCGATGCTCGACGAGTTGCGCAGCAACGATTGGTTGCCGCGCAGCCTGCGCCGTACCTCGCGTGAAGTGGAAACGGCCGTGCATAAGGTCGAGCAGACCCTCGGCCGCTCGGCGAGCGAGACCGAGATTGCCGGACACCTGAACATGCCGCTCGACGAGTATCAGTCGATGCTGCAGGACCTGCACGGCAGTCAGCTGATCTACTACGAAGACTTCGACCGCTCTGCGGACGACGAGCCGTTCCTCGACCGCTATTGCGTCGATCACTCGGACCCGCTGTCGGCGCTGCTCGACGAAAGTCTGCGCGCGGCGCTGGTCGAAGCGATCGAACGCTTGCCGGAACGCGAAAAGCTGCTGATGTCGCTGTACTACGAGCGCGGCATGAACCTGCGCGAAATTGGCGCGGTGATGGAAGTGAGTGAATCGCGCGTTTGCCAGTTGCACAGCCAGGCGGTCGCGCGGCTGCGCACCCGTCTGCGCGAGATGGCGTGGGCCAAGGCCGAGGCGGAATAAACCGCCTGGGTCACACTCACACCGGGTTGGCCGCAACGAAGCTCTTGAACGCCGAATACGCCTGAGTTTTCGTGACGCCATCCGACAGCACCAGGCCGTAGCCATCGCTCGTGGACGTGTCGATCAGTTCGTAGAACATGATCGACTCCAGGTTGTACTGGCTGCGCTCCCCCAGATACTGGTTGAGCACGGTGCTGATATAGGCACTCTGCTGCGCGGCCGTATCCGATGGCACGAAACCCCACTCCGTGATCCAGATTGGCAGTCCGAACGATTGCTGAAGAATCTGCAGCACGTTGGTCAACCCCTGCGGTCCTGCCTCGGTCATGTAGCCCGAGCTCTCGTACCAGTGGTACATCGTGATGTCCCACGCGAGCGGTGTCGCGCCCGAGGTTGGCGTTGCTGAGCCGTTCGGTGTCTGGCCGTTCCACAACATCTGCAGCGCCGTATAGGCAAGCGGAATGCCGACGTTGATGCCGCACTTGATGGTGGAGTCGACCGACTTCACGCCGTCGATCATGCCGCGCAGCACGCCGCGATACGCGGGCCAGTACGCCGGATTGTAGTCGGACGGCGAGTTGCCCGAGCCGCTGTTCACGAGGCCACCGGCATCAAGTTCGTTGCCGCATTCGATCACGCTGACCAGTCCCTTGAGCGGCGTCGCGATGGACACCGCCAGCTCGTAGCCGAGGTCATAGGCTGCGGTCTCCGAGGCGGTCTGGTCCCAGGTGTTGGGGTTGATACACGGCAGGATCGACACGCCGCTACCGGCAAACGGGCCTGCGAGCGCGGTTGCCAAGGTCTGCGCCATGCCGGAGCCGGCCACGTCCGCGCGATAGTTGGTCACGCCGAGGTCTTGCAGCAGAGCCAACTGCTGCGCCGCCGTCATGGTCGAGTAGATGCCCGAAGGCCAAGCCATGTGGCCGTTCATGCCGTAAAAAATATTGCTGGATACCGCTGCCGCATCGGCACCGCGTGGATCGCTCGTCGCACTCCAGCCATACTGGCCATACACAAACCAGGCACCGGCCGAACTTTCGCCGTAAATCGAGTGATTCCAGTAGACCATCAGCACGGCAGTGCCCGGGAATCCGGCGTTGTAGGTGCCGCCGAACACGGTGCCGTTGGTGAGCGTCCACGTCGTGCCGTAGGCATCGGTGAATGACGCGGCGGGCGGGATCGCGGTGCCTTGCGTCGACTCGCTCACGGCCGCTTTCGCCTTGGCGCTGGTATTGGCCACCGCGCTGTCCGAAGAGCCACTGCTGCCGCCGCAACCGGCCAGCGCAAGGCTGCCTGCGCCGGCGAGCAGACTCGCCAGAAAAGTTCGCCTCGAGGCACCGCCGCTGGCGGAATCGGATGCCGCAAATAGGGCGCGGCGTGAGAATGAAAGGTTCGCTTGAGAGTTTCTGCTGTTATCGAAGGACATAATTCCTGAATAAGTCAGAGCAAAGGCCCGCAGTATAACGGCGTCTTTTTACTGAATATTTCATTGAACGGCAGAAATTCCCAATTAGGGAAAAATGCCCGCTGAGCTATATCGATTGAGTGGAGTAATTGCCCAGGGAAAATAACGGGGGCAGAAGGAATTGTTGCGTTAGTAAGACTAAATGGACGCTAAACGCCGGCAAACCTGTCCGATATGAATTTTGGCGGCACGCAAGCAGCAAGGGCAAACCCGAAGAATGCTATCCTCAATCGAGGGTCGGAGCGTTTCAGTATCGGGTCCTGATTTTCTAATTAATTATCGGAATCTGGAGAAATCTGGACTCGATTTATCTGTGCAGATTAATAGCGAACCGCTATTAATTGGTATTTATTTCTAACTCGGAATATTAATCCGGCAGAGATTACCTGACGGGTTCCTTTCGTTGACGATGCGCAGCGAGTAATCTCGCCGCACACCGAAGACTGCTGGATTTAAAGCAGATTTAAAACGCGCCGAATCCCGGCACGCGGCCGTCGGGGCCATAGAGGGAGGGCTTCGGCGGGCGCACCTGCAGCACGTCGAGAGCGCGCTGGTTGTATTCCATGCGGGTGCGGATCAGTACGCCATTGGTCTTGTTCGAGCGGCGAGCGCGCTCCACGGATTGCTGCAAGAGCGACCATTGCGCGGCGAGCTTCGGGTCGTTGCCCGCAGCCAGTTCGATACCGCTCCAGCCGCCAGGCAGACCCATTTCAGCGAGTTGCGCATCGCGGATCCGTTCCAGCGTGGCCAGCTTGCCGACCAGTTCGGTTTTCTTCTCGACGATAGGCCGCAGCATCTCGGCCGGGTCGACCTCGGTCAACGCCTTCTGTTCGAGAGTCAGCACCGAGGCGAAGGCCTCGATGGTGGAGTATTCGTCGATAACGGTGGCCAGCAGCGCGTCTTTCATCACAACTCGCTTTCACAGCGGCCCGCGCAATGGACGCGGGTCGGGTTTCAAGGGGTCGCCTTGCGGCGGCCAGCCTTAATTGCCGGTCGCCGGGGCTCTCGTTTGCAGCAGGCTGCGGGTGGTTTCCAGCACGCCGTCTGCGATCTTGCCCGGGTCGATGGTCAGCGTGCCATTCTTGATGGCCGCCTTGATCGACTCGACGTGACCCGTGTCAATGTCCGCCGAACCCGACGCTGCCAGATTGCGCAGATCGGACGACAGGCCAGACAGGCTCACATTCGCGTCACCGTTCGAACTCGAAGCGGTCTGCGCGGAAGTGCTTGCGCCTTGGGCGGACGTTGCCGCCGGGGCCGAACCGTCCTGCTGGGCGCGCGACGCGCCGCCAGTCAGACTGTCCAGCTTGGTGTTGGTAGTGGAATCGATTTTCACGATTGGCTTCCTGAACGATTTGAGTCTTATAACGGCACTCAAGAAACCAAACTTTAGCTCAATCGTTGTATCCCTTTGTAACCGCCATCAAGGGTAATGGAGGGCCGCCAGTCGGGCGCCCGCCGCGCCCCCTCACATCTGAATCTGCACGGTCGAACTGTTTTTCACGATGCCCATGATGATCTGGCCAGTAGCGGTTTTAACCTTGACGGGCTGGCCCGGCTGCGCGCTGGAGAGCGCACTGCCCTCGGACGAAATCTGGAAACCGTCACCCTGCGCGACCACCTGCACCGTCTGCCCGGCAGTGACCTGCTGGGCATTCTTCAACATGTCCTGACGCAGCGGCAGACCTGGGTTGACGCGCATCAGCGTGACCGAACCGACGGCTTGCGACGGCGCGGTGATGATCGACATCGGCAGCATGGTCAGATCGCCGTCGCGGCCTACCAGATCGGCGTCCGAGACCACCTCGCCGGGCCCGATGGCGCGCGCGGCCACGTAGTAGGTGGCGTTGACCGAAACCTTGGCCTGCAGCCAGACCGTCCACGGGTGGCCGCTCGCGCAGCGCACGCCCACGGTCGTGCGG
>NZ_JBAURZ010000156.1:0-23536 GCF_049581445.1 Paraburkholderia sp.
CAACGGATGCTGCAGCGGTTTGTCCCATTCGGATGTCGCATACCGCGACGCCGGCTTCGGTTGCTGATGCGGCGTCGCACCGGTTCGAACCGAACGTCCCACGTACGGTGCCGGCAGTGGCAGAAGATGTGGTCGCTCTTCAAGCAACACCTCGGCCGGTACCCGTTTGGTAGTACCGTGCACACGGGCGTTGGCGACGTCGCGCAGCCACGGCCTGACGCGCTCATTGCAGATGCCACAGTCCGCTGTGAGCCCCGCCTGTTTGAGCATTGAAACCAGCGGAACCCAGAAGCTGTAGCGCAGATATCCGTTCATCCGCTCGACCTTGCCCTTCGTCTTCGCGCGGTATGGCTTGCACACGCGAGGCACGAACCCGTGGTGTTTGGCGAAGTCAGCGAACCCGGGATGATATCGGTGCTGTTTCTTGCCATAAGCATCCCGTTTCAGGATCACCGTCTTCATGTTGTCTACACGATCTCTCTGGCGACTCCGCCAAATGCCTCGAACGCCCGCACGTGGCAAGCCAGCAGGGTTTCGATACGCATGTCGGTGACAAACTCCGCGTAGCTGACGCGGCTGTAACCCAGCGTCGCGACGAACGCCGCGAGCATGCCGAGTTTGTGCCCCGGCTTACGAAACTCGATCCAGTCCATCTGCATCTGATGGCCAGGCTCCGTCTCGAATCTGACCACCGGGTCGGGACGTGTGGCAGGTCGAAGCTTCTGCAGATACTCCTGGACCCGGCGCAGCCCTCCCGTGTAACCGCGTTCCTCAATCTCCCGCTTGAGCACCGTCGCCGGAATCCAGTCCGGCTTCGCTGCTTCGACGCGGTCCTGCAGATACCCTTTGAACGGCGCAAGTTTGCCGACGACTGGCTGACGGGGCTTACGTTGCGGCGGACCCGATGCCAGATGCTTCCGAACCGTGTTGACTGCCATGCCGGTTTCGACCGCGATGTCCCGGAGGCTGTTTCCCTGGCGACGCAGAATCTCGATTTCCATGTACTCCTCGTAGCTGATCACGGGCCGCCCAAAAGGAGCAACCCTACAACGAGGTGTATCAATTCCTAACTGCGTTGCTGTATCAATTTACAACTGCGCGCGACATCGCCAAGTCGCGCAGAGCCCTGCGTGCGATGCGGTTGCGCTTCCGACGGTATGCCTCCGCTTTCACCTCAAATACAAATTTCTTGCCTCGTAGCGTTACCACAGGCCGCAGGACATGTTTACGCAATAGCTTTTCTCGCACGTGCCACTGCGACAAGTTCAGCAGCTTCGCAACCTCGGCGACTGAAATCAAACCTCGTACGTGAGCGGCGCCTACCCAAAAAGTCCTATCCTCCATCCTCATATGCACCGCCTTGGGCTGAAATGCATAAACTGGTCGGGGAAATCGCGAGATACCATCGTGCATGCGGTCGGTTGCCGAAATGTCTGCCTCAACACAAGTGGACGCCTCTGCGTGACGCTCAGCCTTTCGGCGGAACTTCTGGGAAGCGTGCGTCGCGGCGCCTGAACTCCTCGATGTCTTCCGGCGTCAGTTTGCGGACATCTTCATCTGGTTCGAAATCCAGTTTGCTGGGGTCCACCTTTCCCGAACCCGCAGCTCCTTCCGGCGTTGAGTCTTTACCCTCATGGCGTGACCAACTGGCGCGTTGCCACGGCGAGCTTGTCATCCGATGTCAAAGCCGAAGCATCCTCCTCCACATTTGAGGCTCTCCATATGCAGCCCGCTTCGAGCCATGGATGATTCAGGTCTCTTGTCGTTCCTGCATTGACTCGATCCGTCCGTGTCACATCGACAACCATGCAAGCCGGTGATTGGCTTATGCGTCCGGTCACATTTGCGAACGTCGCCGGCGTATAGAATCAAGCCAGCGGGAGACGTGCCGGCTTATGACGCATTGCGCTCGAAACACTTGTCCATCCGACTCATCAGCGTTGGTATCAGGCTTTTCGATACCAACCTCCGAGCTCCATTTGTCCACGAGACGGGTTGGCGCATACCTTCCGCTCTTCTGCGCCTGTCGATGCGCACGAATAGCGCGAGCGATGAGTCTGAGTTGACGCCTGTCTGGTTTGAAGCGTGCCATTACGTCACACATCCGTCGCAACTGTTAACTTCGATTGCGGCTTTGAGTCTTGCCCTGTCTGCAGGCTCGCTAACGAGTGTGGCCATCGCGTTTCGCTTACGCCGTATGTTGAGCATATTTTCGTCTGGTCCAGCGTGTCGGCTCCCGCGATGATTGTCTGAATATTCCTGAGAACATCGGTCCATGGACAACGGCAGGTAGTGCACAGAGCCCTGACTCGAATGAGTCGCCATCAAACAAACTCCTTGGTCGGACCTCAACTCATCTTGCGAACGGACAGATCTCCTTTACCCCGCAGCAATCCTTCCACGCTGATATCCTCGTCAAGCTCGTCCCAATGCAGGCCCTTCCCGGAGTGCGAAATCCGGACCTTCCTGCGCTGTTCCGGTGAAGCCGAATCAAGCGTGGGGAACCAAAGGAGGGGCACGCGCAACTCCCGACCGTCAGAAAGTTTCACGAGGATGCTCGTATCATTGACCTCGACAGCAGTTGCCGTTAAATCCATTCCAAGCCTCCATCGTAACGATACGCATGAGGAAGCTGAGGGGTTGCCATCAGCACACTAAGTAAGCAGCGCGCCCCATTCGCTTTTCTAACAGCTCACGTAACACGCGTATCGCAACTCATCGCAAAACGGCTTGTCCCCCGAAGCGCAAACGACGGCTCATTTCTCGCCTAGCCGGAAATTTCCCATCTCCTCGCCAATCAAAACGACACGAACCCGTTCAGTTTCGACATCGGAAAACTCAGGCTCAACGATGTGTGCCTCTCCCGGATAGTACAAATCGTATAAAGAACCCTTGCAACGTCCAGTCTCATGCGTGCAGAAGTTGCTCGGCACAATGACTTCAGCTAAGGGCACACCGTCAGCTGGATTCGCGTACGGCGGGAAAACGAACACCTCGGCGTCTGGCTCTGCCATTTCCAGTCATTCGATAAGTTCCGAAACTTTCATAGGGCCTCCATGCTACGTGCGGTTGGATTGTTCAGCTACTTAGGCGTCGCGTTTCGCTGTATTCCGCGACTGCGGTTCAATCTCGGCAAGCGGTCCGCCCCGCTAAGGTGAGGATTCGCGTACCACCTAAGCTCACTTCCCCATCCGCATACGACGCCGCCATCCGCGACAGACTCAATGAAAAGTAAACCCAGCCCCTTGTGCTGCCGCCTTCTGACGCGAAAGGTGAGTCGTTCCAGGATCCGATTTGCGGTGAGTTTCCTGACGTAGCCAATTATCACTATCTTCGTTAAATCCGTAAAGGTGAGGAGTTCCAGGAGATGGCTGAAGTGAGGCGCAGCTTCCTTGCCAACATCACCATTGCGTCACGAAAATCGGGTGCCCCATAGATACCTCGCCAAGATCCGATACCCAACACATTCTTCCCGCACCGTCCAATCTGGACCGCTCGCACACCGCTAAGAGGCCGCCATTCCTGGGGCTAGGCGAAATTACCGCTCACCCATTCTCTGCAGTGGCACGCCTTCAATGCCTGGGACCTTGCGCTATTCCGGCCGTGGCAATCGAGGTGAAGTCGACCAACCCATCACACCTCACCCGCCCTGACGATCGATAAGGTGAGGAGTTCCAGGATCTGCCGACACAGGTGAGTTCGCTCGCGCTGCACTACATCACCCTCCCTCACGCGCGCAAAGGTGAGGAGTTCCAGGAGGTATGCACCTCGACCAACATCACATCCGCCTCAACGCTCCTCCGTGTAACGCAACTGACAGAACGCAATGACTCTCGACGTTTGTTTCACACCATGCGGTGCCCGCGACTCCGTCGATATTGCATAAATCAACGCTCGACGTATGCCCGAGCTGAACGCCTGACGTCGCCATACCTGCCCAGACGCAGCGCTGCTATAGGAGATAGCCCACCAAGCGACACTCTTGGTTGCATGAGAAAAAACCACTTTCCAGCGCCATCCATTACTCCAAGGATTCTGCATACCTCCCTCAATTTCGACTGACTGAAAGTCCTGTCGAGGAAGATTCCCGGATAGAAAGTTACGTCATCAACGGTGATCGAGAACATCGCGCCCAACGTCACTCTTCGGATCAACTCCGCTTTCGATATATTCATCGCGGCGCAGATCGCCCGCTCTGATAGCAATTCTCCAGCTTGAAGCAGGCTCTGTCGCCACTGTGCATCTGTGTTTTCTCTCAGCCATTCCAGGACCTCCGGAGAGGGATCTGGCAGCCCCACTCCGGCAATATGTCCGACTTTGCGTTTGCGCTGTTTTCCCGTCATTGCATTCTCTGTAGTGCTCAATCCCGGTATGCAACGGAACAGTTGGGACTCACTCGTACCACTTCGCGTCCGGGTCCGCCCACACATCCGGAAGTGCAAATGCCGATATCCGGATGTGGTGGGAATCAGGGTAGTGTCTAAGGAGAGTGCGCGCCCGGCCTCGAAAGTGCTCCCAGTCAGCGTCATCGGTCGCTGCGACAAGTTCCGCCAACAACAGACGCGCACGGAGTACCGCGCGTGTACGCTCGTACGGGGTGGTCATCGTCCGGCCTCCAGGTAGACGTCAGAACATTTATTCATGGAAGACACCTGCTGACGATCTCCCACACGCTATCGGTCTCATCGACCTGGAAAGTCCTGAGATCAAATGCCGGATGGCCCACCACATGAACTTTGACGTGCATACCGTTTGCATCTAGCCCCATGTCGAATCTGACTATTAGATTCGCCGCTCCAGATTGATCGTCGAGCCGGTAAATGTGCATGTTCATCGCCGGCCCTTTGAACCGCGAAATGTTACCCGTGCTTTCCTCTCGCCCGCTATATAGCAACGTTAGCGCTCGCACGAGGAACAGGAACTGCATGTCGACGTCGCTGCTTCCCGATTCCTCATAGCCCACCCATCCCTGACCGGTGATCTCGTAGATTGGAGGCGTCAACGTGTCGGGGCCCGCGAATTCCCCCTCATGCGCAGACGCCCGAAATTCGAAATAGTCATCCGGGGCGGCGCACGGTTCAGCGGCCAATGATTCCTGCTCTCGATGCTCCAAACTGACTTCAGGCACATCCTGGATTTGAGTTGAATCGGTGCTGGAAGATTTTTCACTCGTCTCGCGTTCTGCTGCGGAAAGAACCATTCGCAGGTCCGGGACGAGTTGCTCCGTTACGTCGGTCCAGCTATGAATCTCCCGAGCTCGCACGACCACGCCCCAGACATACTCGGCATCGCGATCGAAGCCGGCTCGCCCTGAAAGCACATATCGACGGCCGCTCTTCGTTATCCCCGTCCTTGTCGCAGCATCGAATGCGACAATCGCCGTGCTCACCCGGCCATCCTGCGCAAGGACATTGAATCCAACGAAATGACGATCTCCACTTGCCGTTTGCCGGATGGACCAACGTGCAAGCACAATCTCAGCTTCGTCGTCGACGGGAGCACCCTCGTAAATTGGCATGATCGTCTCTCCAATCTCAACAAGCAGTCAACAATCGACGCTAATGTTCGGGTGCGGCTATGCGAGCACGACGCAGCTTCGTCCTGATTCGCTCCGCTCGCCTCGGTCAATGGTTGACGCTCGAAGCGATCGCACACCACGGTCCAGTTCCTTGTTGACAGGTTCCTCTGAATAATTCCGGGTTCAAAACGTCCCCGTGTTACTTGCGCCCGCATAGGTTCACTGGCCTTGCATAACTTAAAAACTGGAGAGGATCTGCACAAGTAGCCCCCACGCTCCGTCCCGACTCTCAACCACAGCCGGTTTGAGCCTCACTCGCGGACAACACGTCGACCAGATTGACGCGTAGGCCGTCTCGTCATGCATCTCAATGTCCACGCGCGCGACTATTTCCCCGCCGATGTAATCACGCGTAGTGAAACTCTCAATGACCACGTTCATCGACTGGAAAATTGTTCCTTTCGCTACACTATTCGGATCGTTTCGCAAAAGGTTCTGAAACAGTAGTCTCATGGCAAGCAGACACCGACTGGCATCGTCCACTGGAACCCGACGATCAAGATTCACGGCCGCACACCCCTGACATGCCCAAACGAACTCATGAAACGGGCCGTGACCTGCGTACGGGCCTTCGTAGGCCGTCGCTCTCCAGAATATGGGACTTAGTGAGCTCATATGTGTGAGTCGAGATGGGCCTCAATCTTGTGCATTAGAATGCGCGCGACACCGCGTTATACTTCGACCAAAAAATCTCGCTCGAATGGCCGCCTGCTACCGTCGGTCTCCCAAGGGAGGCCTCGCGCGTTACAAACAACGCGCGCGCTACCTATCCCGTAATCCAATGTGTCGGGTATATGGCCGTGAACCCACAGGTCCGTCAGTCGTACGAGATCATCGAGAGCCGAAGCAATTGTTGCCGCGAGAGGGTTTGCTCTGAGCGCCCGAGGTACGGACTGCCCGCTCGGGGCATGATGTGTAACAACGATTGTCTTCCCGTCGAATGTCTTTTCGAGCTGACTCAAAAGCCATGTCCGGCAACAGAAATGTTGGCTAACAGAGTCTTCCGCCCTGAACAGTCGATTCCCGTGGCGTATGAGGCGATAGTCCAGCAACGTTTTGTTGGCCTCCTTCATCGCCCCCTCGCGCGATAACGGTCCCAGCGCATAGTCTGTCCAGAGGCAGCATCCGAGCACGCGAATGCCTCGTTGCACGAACGTAGTTCGTTCCAGATACCGTATTGACGTCTTTCGTGCCCGCAATCTCAGTCCATCGTGCACATCTCTGAGACTCGAACCACGGTGCTCCAGGCTACCGGTGACAAATATCACTGGCACATCGGCATTGCCGTAGAGCCGGACTACCTCGCTCCCCAAGTGAATATTGCCTGCGAGCACAAGCAAATCCGCTCTATCGCAAACAGACAGGGCCCGTGCGGTAGCGAGACCCGAGCCGGCAAACTGGTGGTTGAGGTCAGACGCAATCTGAAGCCACATGCTGTCTCCGTTACTCCAGAAGTGACGATCCAAGCATAGGTAAACGATCTGCAAAAGCAATATATATGTTGCTTTCCTTGATCGCAAACCGAAGGCGCACATCGCATCCTCTGTCCGCCTCCACCTAGACAGCACCGTTCCTCGTGTCACCGTGGAAGTGTTTCCGCCGAGAGCAGGCAAACTTAGAGCTTTAGGTCACCAGGTCTTACCCTGTGATCGATGTGGGCGCATGAACGAAGACGTATCGCAACGGAATCCGACGACGAATATTGCCGGTGCACGGGGATGCCCATCGAAGTTCGATGCATTTGACAGCGGGCGCGATCGGCGGCGGATTGTTGTAGACCGTAAACGATTTGGTAGAGTGTTCGCGTCCAGTGACGCATTCTCGACTAAGGGTGACACCATCGAGTTTGCCTAGGTCATCTCGCCTAACCTGCCGACCAACCGAAATCACCTACAAACATTCTGTTAGGTTGACCCCCGTGTACGCTCAGTCTAATTGTCGGTTTCACTTTCATCGTTGAGGCACAGTGACCCAGACGTCATCACTTTCTCGAGACACGAATAGACGGACCGCCGACCGCTATCTGCGATAGAGAACACGTTTCGGTTTTGCGGAGTAAACACAAACGGACGCGCAGATCTTCTGCTAGATGCTGTGTGCCTCGGTCAGTCAAAGAGCCGCATGTAGTTGCCGTCGATGTCTAAGTTGGGCTGAACTGTGGAAGCGCGTACACCAAGTAATAGTGGTACGTCGCAAGGCCGTTCCCTATACGAATGCGAACGCAGCTCGCTACGCGATTGTGTTCGGAGTACGGGGCCACGGTGCAGCCAGCGTCGAGGACGTGCGTGGTGGGCAACATAGCGCGCATTCCCACTTATCACTATCAACCCCGCACACCCATCGTCCCGATAGTGAGTGGGCGGGCGCGGCGGCTGTTTTGTCGTTCGCCATCGCGAGACCTCCGCTCGGATGTACGGGCGTCGTGGCCAACGGGCACTTGCAACCTCTGTAATTTGAAAACAAAAACACGACTCAAACTCCCGCTATCAGCGAGTGCTCCACTGAACAATGGAGTATTCCAACCATTTTCTTCGTAATACAAGAGGAGGACTCCACGTCGGAGAAGACTGCGTTATGCTGGTCAGATGTACTGAACAATCTAGTTACCGCCAGATGTGCTACCTCTGCCTTTAGGCAACCGATGCCGCGCCGAATATTCGAACGCACATTTCTATTTTTTGCTGTTGGCGATTTGATCAGTCCGCGAGCTAAATGGGATTTGATATCTCGATTGCTCACCTTTAATTCGAGGAGATCAAATCGCACGACTCAACTGATATTTTCACAGCAAGGAATGGTAGAAGGGCACTGTCGAGACGCCAGAATCCGCCCAATGTAGGCCCCGTCGTCGGACTTCTAGTCAGCTTCAGCCCTCAAGATGAGTTCTGAGAGTGGAATCGAAAGCGCCTTGCAGACACGAAGAAGACTATCGACGGACGCATTGACGGTTCCTCGCTCGAGATTACCAAGGTATTGACTGGAAAGCCTCGACGACCCAGCCAGCTGTTTTTGCGTCAAACCACGCTGATTTCGAATACCCCAGATAACGCCTCCCAAGCGTCGATGAAAAGCCTCCGCGTCGAAGTCGTAGCGTTCCTTGGGCAATTGAAAACTCAGTTCCGGAGAATTGAAAATTACCGAGATTTTGCCCGGGAAACCACCACAAGAGCAACTGCGAAATGAATAGACAACGATATTCAGTCGTCATATTACATTTAACCTACACTCTGACTGGTTCTGAAAGGTTGGCGTGATGCGCCGAAACATGGAGCTGAGTAGAAGACATGCATAGTTATGCGCAAGATTCGCTCGGCCGTTGGCGGCAGCTCGCAGGGAGTTTTAAAGTTCCGCACCGCAGCATGGATTTCTTCCTGTCTCACGTGAACTGAGGCCGAGAAGCGTTGGGTCGTTGAAGCCTGAGATTTTAGCTTTGCTGATCGGCGCGTTTGTCACGACTTCTACAAAGCCAAGTCCACACTGGCTGCGGGACGTTTTTATATAGGACACCGAATTTTTGTAGCATTCGTTTCCTAGTTTTTCGAGCTGCTGCAACGCACAATGGCCATGCTCCGCAAACACGCCAAGGCCGCCCACAGCGGAGTTCCAGCCACCATTTCACACTGCGAAAATTCTGTATCCGATTCTAATGTGCAAGAGACGTCTCCGAGCGAGTGGCAAAACTCGAATGTGTAACGACAATCATCATCAAGATCCATCCCCAACCCCTCCCCATCATTTACTTGACATCTAAACTATCTAGGTCTAAATTACTTCGCAGAATCCAAGCGAGGTGCCAGTATGAAAATCGTCTGTATCGGCGGAGGCCCGGCAGGCCTGTACTTTGGGCTGTTGATGAAAAGCCGCAACCCATCGCACGATGTCGCGGTCGTCGAACGCAACCGGCCCTATGACACTTTCGGCTGGGGCGTCGTTTTCTCGGACCAGACGCTCGGCAACCTGCGCGCCGCAGACGCCCCGAGTGCCGACGCGATTCTCGACGCCTTCAACCACTGGGACGACATTGAGATCAATTTCCGCGGTCAGCAGATTCGGTCGTCGGGTCATGGTTTCTGCGGCATTGGCCGCAAGCGTCTCCTGAACATCCTGCAAGCGCGTTGCGAAGAACTCGGCGTGAAGCTGGTGTTCGAAACCCAGGTCACAGATGACGCCACCTACGAAGCCGATCTGATCATCGCCTGCGACGGCGCCAACAGCGCGATTCGTCAGAAGTACGCGGCCACCTACAATCCCGACATTGACATGCGCGACTGCCGCTTCGTCTGGCTCGGCACGAAAAAACTGTTCGAAGCATTTACGTTCGCCTTCGAAGAGACCGAGTGGGGGTGGTTTCAGGCGCACGCGTACCGCTTCGACGATCAGACCTCCACTTTCATTGTCGAGACACCGGAACGCGTGTGGCGCGCAGCCGGCCTCGACGAAATGAGCAAGGAAGACAGCATCGCTTTCTGCGAAAATCTCTTTGCGAAGTATCTGGATGGCAATCCGCTTTTGTCGAATGCAGCGCATTTGCGCGGCTCGTCACAGTGGATCCGCTTCCCGCGCGTGGTCAATCAGGAATGGGTCCACTGGCGTCACAACGAAGACGGCAAGCGCACCCCCATCGTGCTCATGGGCGACGCTGCACATACCGCGCACTTTTCGATTGGCTCGGGCACCAAGCTCGCGCTCGAAGATTCGATTGAACTCGCCAACAGCATCAGCGCGCATCCTGGCGATCTGGCCGCCGCACTCACGCATTACGCGCAAGTGCGCAGTGTTGGCGTGCTGCGTATTCAAAACGCGGCGCGTAATTCGACCGAATGGTTCGAACACGTTGACCGCTACACCTCATTTGAACCGGAACAGTTCGCCTATTCCCTGCTGACGCGTTCGCAACGCATCTCGCACGAAAATCTGCGAGAGCGCGATACGCACTACGTGTCGGCGTTCGAAGACTGGCTCGCCAAGGGCAGCGGCGTTGAACGCGCGCCCGAAAAGCATTCCGTTCCGCCCATGTTCACGCCGTTCAAGCTGCGTGGCGTAACGCTCAAGAACCGCGTAGTCGTGTCGCCGATGGCGCAGTACTCCGCGGTCGATGGTGTTGCCGGCGACTATCACCTGATGCACCTCGGCGCCCGAGCCATGGGCGGCGCCGCACTCGTGATGACCGAGATGACCTGCGTTTCGCCAGAAGCGCGGATCACGCCGGCATGTCCCGGCATGTACACGCCAGAACATCTGAGCGCGTGGCGGCGAATTGTCGAGTTCGTGCATCAGCAGTCGGACGCGAAGATCGGCATACAGCTTGGACACGCTGGCGCCAAGGCTTCCACGCGGGTTAGCTGGGACGGCATCGATCAGCCCTTGCCCGACGTGAACTGGCCGCTTGTATCCGCGTCCCCGCAGCAGTATCTGCGCGGCGTAAGCCAATGGTCGCGCGAAGCAAGCGTCGATGAACTGCGCGAGATCGAAGCACAATTCGTGCGCTCAACCGAGATGGCCGCCGAGGCGGGCTTCGATTGGCTCGAACTGCATTGCGCGCACGGCTATTTCCTCTCCAGCTTCCTGTCGCCGCTGACCAACCAGCGCACTGACGAATACGGCGGCTCGCTGCAAAACCGCTTGCGCTATCCGCTGCAGGTCTTTGCTGCGATTCGCAAAGTGTGGCCGCAGGAAAAGCCCATCTCCGTGCGTATCTCCGCCAACGATTGGGTGGACGGCGGCACCACGCCGGACGACGCGGTGGAGATTGCACGCGCGTTCAAGGCCGCCGGCGCGGACATGATCGACGTCTCGTCGGGTCAGGTCAGCAAGGAAGAGAAACCGGTCTATGGCCGCATGTTCCAGACGCCCTTCGCGGATCGCATCCGCAACGAAGCTGGCATTGCCACCATCGCGGTCGGTGCGATCTCCGAAGCCGATCACGTGAACAGCATCATCGCCGCCGGCCGCGCCGATCTGTGCGCCGTGGCGCGGCCGCATCTCGCCAATCCGGCGTGGACGCTCAACGAAGCCGCAAAGATTGGCTATTTCGACGTGATGTGGCCGAAGCAATACACGGCGGCCAAATCGCAGCTTGAACGCAATCTCGAACGTGAACGCGCCCAGGCCGCGGCCAATGCAGGCTTGTCGCCGCAAGAACGCGCGCAACGCGCAGAAGGAACGGTGTGAATACCAATACTCAAGCGCTCGCCGGTCATCACGCCGTCGTCACCGGCGGTGGCAGCGGCATTGGCGCAGTTACCGCCGAAGCATTGCTACGCAACGGCGCTCGCGTCACGTTAATGGGCCGCGACGCTGCGCGACTCGATGCACAGCGCGCCATCCTGAGCAAGCTCGGTGAGGTCTCGTACCTGAGCGTCGACGTCGGCAACGAAGCCGCTGTCGCTGCAGCTTTTGAACAAGCCGGCGCAGTCGATCTGTTGATCAACAACGCCGGTCAAGCCCAGGCTGCGCCTTTCGCTCATACGGACATGGCACTCTGGCAGCGTATGCTAGACGTCAATCTGACCGGCGTGTTCCTCTGCACGCGGGCAGTGCTGCCCGGCATGCTTGAACGCGGTGCGGGGCGCATCGTCAATATCGCCAGCACGGCAGGACAGATTGGCTATGCGTACGTTGCTGCGTATTGCGCGGCGAAGCACGGCGTGATTGGCCTCACCCGCGCGCTCGCGCTCGAAGTGGCGACCAAGGGCATCACCGTCAATGCGGTCTGCCCTGGCTACACCGAGACCGAACTGCTACGCGCGTCCCTCGACCAGATCACGAGCAAGACTTCACGCAGCGAGCAGGAAGCGCGCAGCATCCTGTTGCGTCACAACCCGCAAAACCGCTTTGTCGCGCCGGACGAAGTCGCCAACGCGGTGCTATGGCTATGCATGCCAGGCTCCGCCGCGATAACCGGTCAATCCATTTCCGTCTCCGGTGGAGAAGTCACGTGACCCGTTCAGCCAACGTCAAGAAAGCCGCTGCGGGAGAGGCAAAACCGCCACGTAAAGGCGTCGCCAAACCTGCGGACAACGTCGTCGACATGGAGATGAGCACAGGCGCCGACAGCCATATGGGCCTACGTCTGTGGCTGCGCATGCTGACGACTACCAACCTCGTGCAAGCCGAATTGCGCAAGCGTCTGCGCATGGAGTTCGACACTACGCTGCCGCGCTTCGATCTGATGGCGCAACTCGAACGCCATCCCGAAGGCCTGAAAATGACTGAACTGTCGCGTCGCCTGATGGTGACCGGCGGCAACGTGACTGGCATCACCGATCAACTCGAAAAAGAAGGCTACGTGGTCCGCGATGCCGACCCCGTTGATCGACGTGCGATCAGCGTACGTCTCACGCCCGAAGGCCGCGCCCAGTTCGACCGGATGGCGGTAGCGCACGAGCAGTGGGTTGTCGAAATGTTCGGCGGTCTGAGCCTCGATGAGAAATCGCGCACGCATCAGCGTCTCGGCAAACTCAAGAAACATCTGCTCGATAACCTCAAGGATTGACCCGCCTCGCGCGGGAGGAGATATTCATGACACGATCCAACACCGATGCGCTGCTCGCCGGCAATCGCATCACACTAGCGGGTTACGAAGCGCAACACTTCGGATGGTCAGTCGCGGCCAACGTGGCGACGATCACGCTGAACCGTCCTGAGCGAAAAAACCCGCTGACGTTCGAATCGTATGCGGAGTTGCGGGACCTGTTTCGGCAACTCGCTTACGCAACCGACGTAAAAGCCGTCGTGATCCACGGCGCGGGTGGCAACTTCTGCTCGGGCGGCGATGTCCACGACATCATTGCGCCGCTGGTCGATCTGCCCATGCCCGAGTTGCTACTCTTCACCCGCATGACCGGCGATCTCGTCAAGGCAATGCGCCATTGCCCGCAGCCCATCATCGCAGCGGTTGACGGTGTGTGTGCAGGCGCTGGCGCGATCCTCGCGATGGCATCCGATCTGCGTCTCGGCACCGCGCGCAGCAAGCTGGCGTTTCTGTTCTCGCGCGTCGGCCTGGCCGGCTGCGATATGGGCGCGTGCTCGATTCTGCCGCGCATCATCGGCCAGGGACGCGCCTCCGAACTGCTGTTCACCGGCCGTTCCGCGAGCGGCGATGAGGGCTATGCCTGGGGTTTCTATAACCGCCTGTGCGACCCCGACGCCCTGCTCGACGAGGCCGCGCGACTCGCTGCGGATCTGGTTGCCGGGCCGACTTTCGCACATGGCATCACCAAGAAAATGCTGCATCAGGAATGGAGCATGAGCATTGATGAAGCCATCGAATCCGAGGCGCAGGCTCAGGCCATTTGCATGAGCACGCGCGATTTCGAGCGTGCGTACCGTGCGTTTGCGGCGAAGTCGCGCCCCGTGTTTGAAGGAGACTGACTTGAACGCTCCAGCGAAAGTGGATCTGCACAGCGCTTTGGCGTGGCCGTTCTTTGAGGACCGTCACCGCGATCTCGCAGTCGGTATCGAAGCATGGGCCAGCACACATCTCGCGCACGCCGCGCACGGCGACGATGTTGACGCCACCTGTCGCGCGCTGGTGCGCGAACTTGGCGCGGCGGGCTGGTTGAAGTATGGGGTGGGTGGCACGGCGTATGGCGGTCACGGCGACACCATCGACACCCGTGCCGTGTGTCTGTTGCGCGAAACGCTGGCGAAGCATTCCGGCCTGGCCGACTTCGCGCTCGCCATGCAGGGGCTGGGTTCGGGTGCGATCTCGCTCGGCGGCACGCATGAACAGAAGCAACGCTATTTGCCGCGCGTCGCCAACGGCACCGCGATCGCCGCCTTCGCCTTGTCGGAACCCGAGGCCGGGTCCGACGTCGCCGCGATGGCATTGTCCGCACGCGCCGAGGGCGACGAGTACGTGCTCGACGGCGAAAAGACGTGGATTTCAAACGGCGGCATTGCGGATTTCTATGTGGTGTTCGCCCGCACCGGCGAGGCCCCTGGCGCACGCGGCATCACCGCCTTCATTGTCGACGCCGATACGCCGGGCCTCGAGATTGCCGAACGCATCGACGTGATTGCACCGCATCCGCTCGCGCGTCTGCGCTTTGCCGGCGCACGCGTACCGCGTAGCCAGATGATCGGCGAACCCGGCACAGGCTTCAAACTCGCCATGCGTACGCTCGATATCTTCCGCACTTCGGTGGCGGCGGCATCGTTAGGGTTTGCGCGTCATGCGATGGCGGAAGGTCTCGCGCGGGCAGCATCGCGCAAGATGTTCGACCAGACGCTCGGCGATTTCCAGTTGACGCAGGCAAAGCTCGCACAAATGGCGCTCACCATCGACAGCAGCGCTTTGCTGGTCTACCGCGCGGCATGGTTGCGCGATCAAGGCGAAAACGTCACCCGCGAAGCTGCGATGGCCAAGTGGCACGCTAGCGAAGGCGCGCAACAGGTCATTGATGCCGCTGTGCAACTGTGGGGCGGTATGGGCGTGCAAAGCGGCACGCCCGTCGAAATGCTGTACCGCGAAATTCGCGCGTTGCGCATCTATGAAGGCGCGACCGAAGTTCAACAAGTGATCGTTGGACGCGACCTGCTCAAAGCATACGCAGCGAACGCGGCCCCCGCACACGGCGGCCAGTCATGAATGCCACCTTCGACATGCCGGTGCGTATCCGCTTCGCGCATTGCGACCCGGCTGGCATCGTGTTCTTTCCGCAGTACCTCGTGCTGACCAACGCGCTAGTCGAAGACTGGTTCACGGATCGGTTGCATATCGACTACGCACACATGATCGGGCGACGCCGCATCGGTCTGCCGATCGTCAAACTCAACTGCGAGTTTTCAAAGCCGAGCCGGATGGGCGAGACGGTCACGCTGTCGCTCAGCGTCGCGGCGATCGGCCGGCGCTCAATTCGTATCGACATCGTGGGCCATTGCCAGGACGAAGTCCGCTTCAAGGCACATCAGGTGCTGGTGACGACCTCGCTCGACACCGGCCAGTCCATCGATATTCCTGACGATATCGCGAGCGCACTCGCGACGTTCGCCCCGCAGTCCGCCAACACCAACGAGCCACGTTCATGAAAAAAGCCCTTCTTCCTGCCGGCTGGGTTCAACCCCGCGGCTATGCAAACGGTGTCGCCGCTGTCGGCACGCAAGTGTTCATTGCCGGCCAGATCGGCTGGGACGCCGAGGCGCGCTTTCACACCACGGATTTCGCCCAGCAGGCCATTCAGGCGCTGCGCAACATACTCGCCGTGTTGCACGAAGCCGGCGGCAAGCCCGAGCATCTGGTGCGTATGACCTGGTATGTCACGGACAAACGCGAGTACCTCGTTGCGCTCAAAGATATTGGTCGCGCGTTTCGTGAGTTGATCGGCGACTACGACATTGCCATGAGCGCAATCCAGGTCGTCGCCTTGATCGAAGACGAAGCAAAGGTTGAGATCGAAGCCACCGCTGTGATCCCCCACGAAGTCCGTTAAACGTTCGGGAGACCATCATGGAACCGTCAGCTCACGTCGATACTTTCGCTCGCGATCATCTGCCGCCGCAAGTCCAGTGGCCGGTTTTTCTGCTGGATAACCCCGACGTTGCATACCCGGCTCGCATCAACTGCGCAACCGAACTGCTGGATCGGACCATCGAAACCGGTCACCGTGATCGTCCGGCAATCTGGTCCGACGTGAACGGCGAGGCACACGCGACCACCTACGGCGAACTGCTCGCATTGGTGAATCGCAGTGCTCACGTGCTGGTCGATGAGATGGGCTTGCAGCCCGGCAACCGTGTGTTGCTGCGCGGACCGAATACCTTGCAGATGGCCGTGGCCGCGTTGGCTGCGCTCAAGGCCGGGCTGGTGCTTGTGCCGACCATGCCGCTACTGCGAGCCAAGGAACTCAAACAGATCATCGACAAGGCGCAAATCAGCGCCGCGTTGTGCGATGCGCGTCTGACCGACGAACTCGCACGTTGTCGCGATCCGCAAGACGAGTTCGTCTGTCCGACCCTCAAGCAGACCTTGCTGTTCCATCACGACGCACCGGACTCCCTCGATACGCTCGCCGTCAACAAGCCGGATCACTTCAGCGCCTGCGATACCGCCAGCGACGACGTCTGCCTGATCGCCTTCACAAGCGGCACGACCGGCGCGCCGAAAGGCTGCATGCACTTTCACCGTGATGTGCTGATGATGTGCGACCTGTTCCCGCGTCATGTGCTCAATCCGACAGCAAACGACGTCTTTTGCGGCACGCCCCCGCTTGCGTTTACGTTCGGCCTCGGCGGTCTGCTGTGTTTTCCGCTGCGCGTTGGCGCATCGACTGTGCTGATTGAACGGCTCACGCCTGAAAGCTTGCTGCAGACCGTCGAGCGCTTTCACGCGACCATCATGTTCACAGCGCCTACCTTTTACCGTCAGATGGCGCCGCTTGTTCCGCGCTTCGACATCGCCAGCCTGAAGAAGACCGTCTCTGCAGGCGAGGCGTTGCCCGATTCGACGCGCCATGTCTGGCGCGAGGCGAGTGGCATCGAGATGATCGATGGCATCGGCGGGACCGAGATGATCCACATCTTTATTTCGGCCGCGGGCGCGCAGATTCGTCCGCATGCGATTGGCCGCGCCGTGCCCGGCTATATCGTGCAAGCCGTGGACGATGCGATGCAGCCCGTGCCACCGGGCATCATCGGCAAGCTGGCAGTGCGTGGGCCAACCGGTTGCCGCTATCTGGCAGACGAGCGGCAGACGAAGTTCGTGCGCGACGGCTGGAACCTGCCAGGCGACTCGGTTTATATGGACGAAGACGGCTACGTGTTCTACCAGGCACGCGCAGACGACATGATTGTTTCGGCCGGTTATAACATCTCGGGACCGGAGGTCGAAAGCGTGCTGATGCAGCACGATGCCGTCGCCGAGTGCGGCGTGATTGGTGTCCCCGACGAGACTCGCGGCCAGCTCGTGAAGGCGTTTATCGTGCTGAACGCGGGCTACGCGGCGGATGACAAACTGGCCGCGCAATTGCAGGATTTCGTGAAAAATAGCGTGGCGCCCTATAAGTATCCGCGCGTTATCACCTTCATCGATGCCCTGCCGCGCACTGAAACCGGCAAGCTCAAGCGCTTTGCGTTGCGTAGCCTGTAGCTGTGCCAACGATGTCAAACGATGAATGGCCCCGGTTGCGACCATAAATGCGTGAACCACCTGGCGGGTGCGAAAGGGAAGGCCTAAAAGCAGGCGGGCATGGGGCGAGCAGCGACTAGAGTCCGGCCTCCACCCGCTGCCCCTATGATGTGACACTTCACAGGCCCAGGATTCCGACCTCCATGCTGATCGTCCATCATCTGAACAACTCCCGCTCGCAGCGCGTGCTATGGCTGCTTGAAGAACTCGGCGTGCCGTATGAAATCAAACGCTACGAGCGTGATCCCAAGACCATGCTGGCGCCGCCGGAATTGCGCGCGATCCATCCGCTCGGCAAATCGCCGGTCATTACGGATGACGGACTGACTATCGCCGAATCAGGTGCCATCATCGAGTATCTGGTGGACCGCTACGGACAAGGACGATTCGCCCCGGCAGTTGGGACACCAGAGCGCCTGCGCTACACTTACTGGCTGCATTACGCGGAAGGCTCGGCGATGCCGCCGTTGCTGCTGAAGCTGGTGGCGCTGCGGATTGGAAGCGCGCCGATGCCGTTCTTCGCCAAGCCGATAGCCCGCAAGATTGCTGCGACGCTGCAATCAAGCTTTGTCGATCCGCAAATCAAGCTGCATCTTGGTTATATCAACGACGCGCTTACGCCTACCGGTTGGTTCGTCGGCAACGAGTTCAGCGCCGCGGATATTCAAATGAGCTTCCCGCTCGAAGCCGCCACCGCGCGCGGCGGCCTCGATGGCAAGATTCCAGCCATTACCGGCTATCTCGAGCGCATTCACGCCCGTCCGGCTTATCAACGAGCACTGGAACGGGGCGGCAAGTACGAACTGCTGAGTTGAGCGTGCCTCGCGCCTCCTCAGCTCACAGGAGACGCATGGCATGACCCATAACATCGATCACCGCAAACGCTGGCTGGCCCTGATCGTTCTGTGCCTCGGCGTGTTGATGATCGTGCTCGATTCGACGATCGTCAACGTCGCGTTGCCTTCAATCGCCGCGGATCTTGGCTTTTCCGAAACCGCGTTGGTGTGGGTCGTCAACGCCTATATGCTGACCTTTGGCGGCTGCCTGCTGCTCGGCGGCAGGCTCGGCGATCTGTACGGGCATCGCAAGCTGTTCCTCGCCGGCCTTACCCTCTTCACCGTCGCCTCGCTCGCCTGCGGCCTGGCCAATTCGCAAGTGATGCTGGTCTGCGCGCGAGCCGTGCAAGGCTTCGGCGGGGCGGTCGTGTCGGCGGTCTCGCTGTCGCTGATCATGAACCTGTTCACCGAACCGGGTGAGCGCGCCAAAGCCATGGGCGTGTATGGCTTCGTTTGCGCGGGAGGCGGCAGCATCGGCGTGTTGCTCGGCGGCCTGTTGACCAACCTGCTGAGCTGGCACTGGATCTTTCTCGTCAATCTGCCCATCGGCATTGCGGTGTACGCCATGTGTGTCTCGCTGCTGCCCGCAGGTCGCGGTCACGCGCACGGCGAGCGGCTCGACGTCGCCGGCGCCTTTACGGTCACGCTGTCTTTGATGCTGGCGGTGTACGCCATCGTGAACGGCAACGAGGCGGGCTGGACGTCGATCAATACCATTGGCATGCTGATCGCCGCCTGGGCCCTGTTAGTGCTGTTTTTGCGGATCGAGGCCCGCGTGCAGCATCCGTTGATGCCGCTCGGCCTCTTCCGGTTGCGCAACGTCGCCGTTGCCAACGTGGTCGGCGTGTTATGGGCCGCAGCCATGTTCGCCTGGTTCTTCATCTCCGCGCTCTACCTACAACGCGTGCTCGGCTATCGGCCCATGCAGGTCGGGCTCGCTTTCCTGCCGGCGAATCTGATCATGGCGCTCTTCTCGCTGGGCCTGTCAGCGCGGCTCGTGATGCGCTTCGGGCTGCGCTTGCCGCTGGGTGTCGGGCTGCTGCTGGCCGCGGCGGGGCTGGCCCTGTTCGCCCGGGCGCCCGTCGACGGCAGCTTCCTGATCGACGTATTGCCCGGCATGACGTTGCTCGGACTCGGCGCAGGCATCGCGTTCAACCCGGTTTTGCTCGCGGCCATGAGCGACGTCGAACCGGGCGAATCCGGGCTCGCGTCCGGCATCGTCAATACCTCGTTCATGATGGGTGGCGCAGTGGGCCTTGCGGTGCTCGCCAGCCTGGCTGCGGCGCGCACAGGCGCAATGGCGTCGCAAGGAATGGTGGCCGCACTCAACGACGGCTATCACGTGGCCTTTCTGACCGGCGCCGTTTTTGCAGCCGTGGCGGCGTTGTTTGGCGCGTCATTTTTGCGTGCGGGAAAGCAGGCTGCTGGCGACACCAGCCCTTCCGCAGAGCAGGATGTTTCGCCAGGTTGACGGGTTGACGGGTTGGCGGCTCGGCGGTTCCGCGCCGCGTAGATAAGCCAGCGCTTCATCCGCGACGAGTGCCGGCGGGCAAAATGCGCAAGACCGATCAAATGCGTCTTTCCGCCACTCGCTATGCTGGTTTCATGCTGACATGAGAGCTGATATGAACCCCGTCGGGAAGGCGCTCTGGTTTATCGAAAGCCACTTTGCAGGCGAGTTGACGCTCGATGATATCGCGAGTTGCGGTTGCGTTTCGCGTTATCACCTGTCCCGTGCGTTCGAATCCGCGACGGGTCAGTCGGTGATGCGTTACGTGCGCGCCCGCCGCCTGACCGAAGCCGCGCGAAGACTCGCGAGTGGTGCGCCGGATATTCTGGCCGTGGCCGTCGAGGCGGGATACGGCTCTCACGAAGCATTCACGCGCGCGTTTCGCGAGCAGTTCGGGCTCGCGCCCGAAGCGCTGCGCGCGCGGGGTCATCTCGAGAATATCCCCATCGTGGAGCCAATCAAAATGGACGAATCTCTTCTTGCCAGCCTTGCACCCCCTCGATTCGAGAACGGCGAACCGTTGCTGATCGCGGGCCTGAACGAGCGATACAACTGCGAAGCCAGCATGGGCATTCCGGCGCAGTGGCAGCGCTTTAACGAATACTTTGGAAAAGTGCCTGGGCAAATCGGCAACGTCGCCTATGGCGTCTGCTACAACGCGGACGACTCTGGCACCTTCGACTACATGTGTGGTGTCGCGGTCAACGACTTCTCCAGCTTACCGCCTGAATTGAGCCGCGTTCGGGTGCCAGCGCAGCGGTATGCGGTCTTCACGCATCACGAGCATATCGCGTCGATCCGGCGTACATGGAACACCATCTGGAATGCCTGGCTACCTAAGTCGGGGCACACGCCTGCCGACGCACCGAACTTCGAACGCTACAGCGAGCAGTTCAATCCAGTCACGGGTATGGGTGGCGTGGAGATCTGGTTGCCGCTCAAGGGTTAAGGACAGGCTGGCGAAGCCTCGCTTCGCCAGCCTGTTCAATGCTGAAAGGTACGACGTGAGCGTGCTATTCAACGGCGGTCACTTGCTGACGGCAGGTCCACGCGCAGCAGCCCACAATCGCTCCACGCCATCCACCAGCACCATCACTTCCTGCCGCCCATCCCGTTCGCGGATGCTGATCGTCCGGTCCCGTTCGTCGCGCCGGCCCACCGCAACGAATAACGGCACCTGCCGTTCACGCGCATCCACGATCTTCTTTTCCAGCCGCTCGGGACGGTCATCAAGCACGCCCCTCACGCCGGCGTCTTCCAGCGCCTGAGCGACTTCCCGTGCATAGCCCGCACTTGCATCACTGATGGACGCCACCATCACCTGGTCCGGTGCGAGCCACATTGGCAGCCAGCCTTCGTGATGCTCAAGCAGCATGGCAATGAAACGCTCCATGCTGCCGAGCACGGCATGATGAATCATCACGGGGCGTTCACGCTCATTGCGCTCGTTGACGAACTCCGCATCCAGACGCTCGGGCAAAACGAAATCGAGCTGAATCGTGCCGCACTGCCAACTGCGCTGCCGACTATCCGTCAAATGGAATTCCAGCTTTGGCCCATAGAACGCGCCCTCGCCCTGGAGCACTTCGAACTCAAGCCCCGCCGCGAGCGCGGCTTTGGCCAAAGCCGCCTCCGCGCGATCCCACACGACATCGTCGCCCGCGCGAAGCGCTGGGCGCGTCGCCAGCGCAACGGAAAACGCGGGAAAGCCGAGGTCCGCATAGACGCCGCGCAACAGGTCGCAAAAGCGCCCTACTTCGTGCTCGATTTGCGCCTCCGTGCAAAATACATGGGCGTCGTCCTGCACGAACGCGCGCGTGCGCTTGAGGCCCTCCAACGAACCAGAGGGCTCGTCACGATGGCAGGCCCCAAACTCGCTATATCGCAGCGGCAACTCGCGGTACGAACGCACCCGTTGATTGAAAACCTGAACATGACAAGGACAACTCATCGGCTTGAGACACAGCGCGCGTGGTTCTGAAACTGCCCCGGCCTCGGCCGCCGCATCGCGCGCATGATGCCCTTCAGATAGCGCATACATCTGCGCACCGAACTTCTCCCAGTGCCCGCTACGCTCCCACAGCGAGCGGGCCAGCAGTTGCGGCGTGCGGATCTCGCGAAAGCCCGCGCGCCGCATGCGTTGCCTGACATAGTCCTCCAGCACGCGGTATAACTCCCAGCCTCGTGGATGCCAGAAGACCATGCCAGGACCTTCCTCCTGCTGATGAAAGAGGTCCAGTTTGTTGCCTAAAACCCGATGATCCTGATCGTTCACAGTTGCGCTCCGTTTGATGTAAGCCATCGACACAGGGCCGTAAATGCCAAGGGCCCCGTCCGTCTCCGGCGGGGCCCTTGGGGGTGTGCAGCAGCTGTTGCTTCTCTTTGCTTTAGCGCGCGCAACCTCCAGACGACCCGCCTGTGAAGGTGGTCGTCGTGGTGGTGACAGCGGCGAAGGAAAGCGAGTAGAGGTCCATGGAGCGACAGTAAACGCATTTGCCGCGATACGTCAACCCGGCTCGACTAACTACTCATGCCGCCACGACGCGCTGCGCCGGCTCGACCTCGAACGCTTCACCCGTGGCGAAGAACGTCCCGCCTGCAACGTAATGACAGGTCCGCAACGCGGGATCATCGCCAAAATGCCAGCGGTTGTTCGAATAGACACGGCTATCCGCATAGGCCGCCACTACCTCACCGATGATCAGATCGTGGCGCTGACTATCGTCGGGAATGACCTGGCATTCGAGCCACGTGATGCAACCCGCCAGCATCGGCACGTCAATGCGTTCGCCCGGGAACGTTTCCAGTCCGAACGCGGTGAACTTGTCGTGCTCGGCGCCGGGCGTCGTGCCCACCGCGAGCGTCTGGCTGGCGAATGCACGGCTCGGCAGTTGCAGGCCGAACACGCCGCTCGCTTCGATCAACTGCCGCGTGAGGGTACGGCTGTCCACGACCACCACGACCTTCGGCGGATTGAAATCCAGCGGCATCGCCCAGGATGCCGCCATGACGTTGGTGCGCCCCGCATGCGCGCTGGTGATCACGGTCACCGGCCCGTGATTGAGCAACTGCGTAGCCCGGGACAATTCCACTGGTTCTCTGGTGCCTTTCATACCTGCCTTGATTGTTCCAACTGTGTATTGATTCGTGTTGCATGCAGCCGGGCAATGCCCAGCTAAACGTTCCTTGCGACATTTTAGCCAGGCTGTAAATCAACATGATGTGAAGCCGGCCCGACGGGCAGCCAACGCAACGACGCCGCAAAGCGCGACGAAGCCGCGCGCCGCACGTTTCGATGCGCATCGAAACGTGCGGCCGGCGCGAGCGCCTATGATGGCAACATCGCAGGAGATCGATCATGTGCTCTCAACCGAATATCGCGTCCACCGCCTTCCTGATCGCCGATCCGGCCCGCGCCAGCATGCTGATGGCGCTCGTCGACGGCCGTGCGTTGCCCGCCGGCGAGCTGGCTTACGCCGCGGGCG
>NZ_JBAURZ010000157.1:0-5282 GCF_049581445.1 Paraburkholderia sp.
GGCCGGACGACGCGCGCCCCATAGCCGCGCGACACGACGCCTGGCTGAAAGCCGGCCGCGCGCAACGCTTCGACCAGTGCGATGACAGTGGGCGTCTTGCCGGTTCCACCCACGGTGACATTGCCGACCACGACCACCGGCACGCCGACGCGTACCGATTTCAGCCAGCCAAACGAAAAGGCGGCACGGCGCGCGGCAGCGATTGCACCAAAGATGCAGGCGAGCGGCAGGAGCGCCCATGCGAGCGGCCCGCGCTTTTGCCACTCATGCGCGAGACGCGCCTCCAGCGGGTTGTTGACTCCACTCATGCTGCCAACGGAGGTGCGGCCTGCGACGGCAACATAGCTTCAGATGACGCGACACACGGGACAAGGATCAACGCGTTTCTCCGGGCAAATTCAACGGGACGGGGCGAGGCAAGCTAATGCCCTGAGACCCGGCACTCTAGCGCGCGAGCGTCAATAACGGCAAGTCGCGCAACTGTCCACTTGACCTTGGACGTGGGCATCCTGTAGCGCTTCAGCCTGTGGATAACTTTGTGGAGAACCTGGCGTCGATGAGGCTGGAAAGGCCGCTCCGTGCGGTCCTTGTCGGGCAACAGTAATATTAACGAGATATAAAATCCATATAAATCAAAGAGTTGGTTCCAACTTATTGGGCTCTCGGAAGAGATTTTGCGGCACCGCCGCAGACGGTCCCGCCATGTGGACACTTTTAACAATCTGTACAACACGCTGGACGCAAATGGCTGCTCGGTCTATCGTCTGTCCGGCTTATTCTTTCCCGGTCTCGCATGCAATCCGATAGTCCTTTTTCGTCCTCGGCCACCTCGGGTGGCGAGGTGGTGGTGCCCGTGTCGGCGCTCAATCGCGCCATTGGCTCGATGCTCGAACGCTCGTTCCCGCTGGTCTGGGTGGCGGGCGAAGTGTCGAATTTCACCCGCGCGGCGAGCGGGCACTGGTACTTCTCGATCAAGGATGCGCAGGCGCAAATGCGCTGCGTGATGTTCCGCGGGCGCGCCCAGCACGCAGAGTTCACGCCGCGCGAAGGCGACCGCATTGAAGTGCGTGCGCTGGTGACGATGTATGAGCCGCGCGGCGAGCTGCAACTCAATGTCGAAGCCGTGCGTCGCACCGGACAAGGGCGGCTTTATGAAGCGTTCCTGAAACTCAAGGCGCAACTCGAGGCGGAAGGGCTCTTCGCTGCGGAGCGCAAACGGCCGTTGCCCGCGCATCCGCGTGCAATTGGCATCGTCACCTCATTGCAAGCTGCCGCGCTGCGCGACGTCTTGACGACATTGCAGCGCCGCGCGCCGCATATTCCTGTAATCGTCTATCCGGCGCCGGTGCAGGGCGTGGGCGTGAGTGCCAAACTCGCGGCGATGGTCGAAGCCGCGAACGCGCGACGTGAGGTGGACGTGCTGATCGTGTGTCGCGGTGGCGGTTCGATCGAAGACCTGTGGGCCTTCAACGAAGAAGTGCTGGCGCGTGCGATTGCCGAAAGCCGTGTGCCGGTAGTTAGCGGCGTCGGTCACGAAACGGACTTCACGATTGCCGATTTTGCCGCCGATGTGCGCGCGCCGACGCCAACCGGGGCCGCCGAACTCGTCAGTCCGCAACGCGCGCTGTTGCTGCGCGATCTCGATCACCGTCATGCGACGCTCGCACGCGGCTTCGGCCGCATGATGGAGCGGCGCGCACAACAACTCGACTGGCTCGCGCGTCGACTCGTCTCGCCTGGCGAGCGGCTCGCGCGGCAGCGCACGCATTTGCAGCAATTGAGCGTACGGCTTGCGTCGGCGGGGGCGCGTCCCGCACGTGACGCCAGAGCACGGTTTTCGCTGCTGCAGATGCGCTGGCAGCGCTGGCGTCCGGATCTCGCGGCTCATCGCAATGCCGTGAATGCCCTCGCACAGCGGCTCGACAGCGCCGTGTTGCGTCAACACGAACGACAAACGGCGCGTGTCGCAACGCTCACGGCTCGCCTCGAAGTGCTGAGTCCGCAACGTACGCTCGAGCGCGGTTATGCGGCTTTGCTAGATGCGCAAAGCGGCCGCGCCGTGCGTGCGCCCTCATCGCTAAAGCCTGGCCGGCGCCTCACCGTGCATGTTGCGGAAGGCACTGCGGATATCACGCTGGCAGACGTGCAAGCCCGTTTGGCCGACGATTTCTGACGCTTGCGTAAGCCGTCCATGTGACCGTGGCATGGCGCTTGCGGACGCTTTGTTTGCGTCCGGTTTGCGTGCGTCGCAGGGCCTTTTGACCAATGCCGGACATAAAGTCCGCTGGTTTGCGGGGTTATTCCAACTCGCCTACAATCGAGTGCTCTACAGCGTTATCCGCAGACTGACTCCTCCCCCACAAACAGATAGAAGGAAAGCACCATGGAACATACGCTCCCGCCGCTGCCGTTCGCGAAAAACGCACTCGCTCCGAACATGTCGGAAGAGACGCTCGAGTTTCACTATGGCAAGCACCATCAGACCTATGTGACCAACCTGAACAATCTGATCAAGGGCACGGAGTTCGAAAGCCTGTCGCTCGAAGAAATCGTCAAGAAGGCATCGGGCGGTCTCTTCAACAACGCTGCGCAAGTGTGGAATCACACGTTCTTCTGGAACAGCCTGTCGCCGCAAGGTGGTGGTGCACCGAAGGGCGCACTCGGTGATGCAATCAACGCCAAGTGGGGTTCGTACGACAAGTTCAAGGAAGAGTTCGCCAAGACCGCAGTCGGCACGTTCGGCTCGGGCTGGGCATGGCTCGTGAAGAAAACGGACGGCTCGCTCGACCTGGTGTCGACCAGCAACGCTGCTACGCCGCTCACCACGGACGCCAAGGCGCTGCTGACGATCGACGTGTGGGAGCATGCTTATTACATCGACTATCGCAACGCCCGTCCGAAGTTCGTCGAAGCGTATTGGAATATCGTGAACTGGGACTTTGCCGAGAAGAATTTCGCGTAAGGTTTTGTGCCGATCGCTGATCTGAAGGCCCTCCGTCGTGAGGGCTTTTTTTTTCGCCGGATTGTGAGTGGCTATGCCGCGATAGAGACGTACTCTTCGAGCAGACGTCGCACGATTTTTTTCCGCTCCTTGCCGTGATATGAACACACGGCTGCGACGATTGCGTGCCTTGGTCCACGATGAGGTATTGCTTGCCGAAGCCCGCCGCGAAGAAATACTTCGGTCCGATTCACCACAGATAGCCGTAGCGCGCATCGATCATCGGCGGGCATGCGGCACGCCTGAGCGCTTCAATGCTGCGGCGGTTTGACGTCGAACGCGATCCGTCCTGCAGGCAGAAACGTGAGCGAGATGACAGCGCCGTCCTTGACTTCGGGAAAGTGGTGACTGCCTGGCTCCGGTGCAGTCCAGCCGCCATAACACCAGCCGTTCGGACCTGCGAGCGCGGCGCCTTCATTGAGCGGGACCACCAGATTGATCTCGCCATACGGGTGCAAGTGATAGCCAGCACGGAAGCTGCCCTCCGGGTTGTTCTGGGTGTTATCCGTGCTGTCCAGCAGCACCGCTGTGGCGCTGAAAAAGAACGTCTCCGCACTGGGCACACCGAGTTGTGAGCGACGGTAACGTGGGCCAGCAATTTCGATGTCGGCCGCCCAACCCTCCCGAACACCGAGGGTGATCAGTCGTGACAATTCCTTATAAAGGTCGCTCTTAACGCCATATTTTGCATTCAGCCATTGCTCGACCTTGGTGCTCGTGGTCATGTCCTTGACCTCTTGCAGAAAGGGGATCAAACGGGCGACCAGCTCGTCTTTGCTATGGGCGAATTGCGAAGCAAGAATCGGGGTGTCATATGTCATGGCGTTGGTGTTCCAATGAAGCGGTGAGTCTCCATTCTTGCTCGCGACGTTCGTTCAATCCATAATCAGTTGGCCAAATTTTCTATTGCATCGTACATATTTCTCATGGATCCGCTTTCGGACGTGTTCTCGTTGCTGAAGGTCAAAAGCGTGCTTTCTGCGCGCTTTGAGGCCGCCGAGCCTTGGGCCCTGCGATTTCCCGCCTATCGTCACATCAAATTCGCCGGCGTCATCAAGGGTGATCGATGGGTATGGATTGAAGGCGTCACCGAGCCCGCGAAGTTGGAAGAGGGAGACTTCTGTCTCCTCACGGACGGATTGCCCTACTGTTTTGCCAGCGATCCCAGCGTGCAAGCGCAAGACGGCGAAAAGGTGTTTGCCAGTCACCTGGGTGCGGATGGGATTGTTCGCTATGGACGGGGAGAATCGCGCACGATTAGCGTCGGGGGACTCTTCGAATTCGATGGCGATATGAGCGGCTTGCTGCTGAATTTACTGCCGCCGCTCGTTCTCGTTCCGGCGGATTCACCCGATGCCAGATCGTTGAGTGCGGCCCTCGAATTGATCAGGGCAGAGACAGAGTCCGTTCGGCCAGGAGCGGCGGCGATGGCGGGCAGCATCGCGAATATTGTGCTGGTGAACATTCTGCGAGCGCATCTTGCCGCCAACCCGAGATCGGCTGGCTGGCTGGGCGCGTTGTCCGATCCAAGGATCGGCTCTGCGCTAAGGATGGTGCATGAAGAAATAGCCCGTCGCTGGAAGGTGGAGGAATTGGCGTCGAAGGTCGGCATGTCACGCACCTCGTTCATTGAGCGCTTTAAAGAGCTCGTGGGATTGCCCCCAGTGGAATATCTGATCCGCTGGCGCATGACGATTGCTAAGGATGCCTTGAAAACGGGAAACAACAATCTCTCGAGTATCGCCGCTGCCGTCGGCTACGCGTCCGAAACCACATTTAGTTCGACCTTCAAAAAAATGTTTGGTCAGAGCCCCAGCCGGTATCGCTCGGAAGCACGAAGCAAGAACAGCGCAGCAGCGGCACCTCTGCAGCCAGCAACGAGATCAGAATGTGGATAGTGGGAACGAAAGTGGAGAGCGCCTCGCGACAGCCTCGGCGCACCCACTCAATTCCCCATCGCCACCTTCGTTGCTGCCTGCTGTGCAGTCTTCACTTTCATCGCAGACGGTTGAGCGGTCTTCGTCTGCGCCACCAGTTCGTTCTGCCCGATGATCTTCGCGATCTCAGCATCGGCCTGTTCACCATACTGTGCAAACACATCGGTGTGATAGGTCGTATTCACCGCGGCCGCGAGCTGTGTGCCGGAGTCGTCGCGCGTTTCGGCCTCAACATCCATCGACAGGCCAATGCGCAGCGGATGCGCCTGCAGTTCCTTCGGGTCGAGCTGGATACGCACCGGCAGACGCTGCACGATCTTGATCCAGTTGCCGGTCGCGTTCTG
>NZ_JBAURZ010000158.1:0-8610 GCF_049581445.1 Paraburkholderia sp.
GCGCAACGGAATCGCGCCCTCGAAGTGAGGCGGCGAGGCCGCGGCCTGGCCTGCACCCGAGAGTGTGAGCACCGCGCCCGTGTTATCGCCGATCACCCAGAAGGCGTCGCCGCCGAGGCCGGTGAAATGCGGATACGTCACGGACAACACTGCGCCGATGGCGATCGCTGCCTCGATGGCGTTGCCGCCCGCGCGTAGCACGTCGCGTCCGGCGGCGCTGGCGAGCGCGTGCGGACTGGTGACCATGCCATCGCTTGAGCGGGCAAGTGAGTGACTCAAGATTGAAACTCCGTTATGGCCGAGCGGCGTCATGCGGCGTGAGATCGTGTTCGAGTCGCAGCGAGAGCGGTTTGTGCCGCGTGCTGGACATTGCCTACTCCCCCGCGCGTGAATTGTTCAAGATTAACCCGCCTTTAAAAAGGTGCAAGACCGATGCCTTGACGCGTTCACGTTTAAAACCCTTCCAGTCGACAATCGTCGTTCATACTTAGCCATCCGATCATCTGGCTATCGAATCGAGGTATGCATGGACCGCTTGACTGGCATAGGTGTATTTGTTGCCGCAGTGGATGGGGGCAGCTTCGCCGCCGCCGCGCGACGTTACGGCTTATCGCCAGCGATGGCCGGCAAATACGTCAGCGCGATCGAGGTGGAACTGAATGCGAGATTGCTCCATCGCACGACGCGGCGTCTTAGCCTGACTGATGCTGGTCAAGACTACTACGCGCGATGCAAACAGATTCTCGAAGCCTACGACGAAGCAAACCGCGAGGCGAGCGATTCGCAAGGAACCGCGCGTGGCGTGTTGCGGATTGCCGCGCCCGTCACCTTTGGGGCGATGCATCTGGGCGAAGTCGTCGCGCGTTATCTGGAGGCACATCCGCACGTCAACATTGAAGTTTCATTGAGCGACCGTTACGTCGATCTGCTCGAAGCGGGCGTGGACATCGCCGTGCGGATCGGCCGTCTGCGCGATTCGGGTCTCGTTGCGCGCCGGCTGGCGCCGTGCCGAATGGTGATCTGCGCGTCGCCTGAATATCTCGAGCGCAACGGGACGCCATGCCGTCCGCAAGATCTGCAGCAGGCGCAGCGTCTGACGTTTAGCGAGGCGGTGTCCGCGGGTGACTGGACCCTCGTCGATGCCAGGCAGCGTGCGTATGTGATCGGTGGCCCCTGCCGGATGGCTGCGAACAACACACAGATGCTGCTGGCGGCCGCGCTTGCCGGAGCCGGCGTCGCCTATGGTCCGACATTCGTGTTTGGCGAACAGATCGCGCTCGGGAAACTGGTCGTCCTGCTGCCGGAATATCACACGTCGGAATTGGCGATTCAGGCTGTCTACCCAAGCGCGCGTCACATGCCACTCAAAGTCCGCCACTTCCTCGACTACCTGGTGGCCGTGTTCGGCGACGAGCCGCCGTGGGATCGAATTCAGCCGCAACCGGCAGCGCGTGCATCGTCCGCACGGCGCGCCGGCACGCGCCGGCCTACCGGCGCCAGGTGACGATTTGCAGCAACGTTCATGCGGGCAGTTCGACAACAAACTGCTGAATGAGCGCCGCGAGCGCGGCCGGAGCTTCGAGCGGCGACAGGTGTCCCGTGCCCGGCAAAACGTGCAGCCGGGCATTTGCAATGCGAGGCAGCAGTTCGGTCTGCAAGGTTTCGACGCGATCCACCTGGTCTTGCTCGCCTGCAATCACCATGACAGGTACGTTGATCGCGGCGACCTCTGCCGCGATGTCTTCAAGCATGGCGGCATTGGGCCACGCTATTTTGGCTGACGGCGCACCACGCAGGCTGTCGTTGATAGCCTGCTCGCGGAGGACTGGGTCAAGTGGTTTCGCCGTGAGGACGTTTTCGAGCACCCACGCAATGGACTCGCGCGTATCGTAGGCGTGGCTCATCGCTGCGCGTCGCTCGTCGGGAAGGACCGTCGGCGAAGGCGGGGACGGCGCGACCAGCACGACGCCCGCCAAGCCGGCAGGGCGACGCGAAGCGAGTAATTGCGCGACCTTTCCGCCCATTGAGTGGCCGACCAGAATATAGCGCCGCAGATTCAATGCTTCGATGACACCCTCTGCGTCATTCGCCAGATCGACAATGGCGTAGCCGTGCTCGGGCGCGTCGGAGTCGCCCCAGCCGCGATGATCGATGGCAACGGTTCGATACTGGCCCGAAAGCTCGCCGGTGACGCCGTCCCATGTGCGCGACGACCCACCCCAGTAATGGAGAAACACGAGTGCCGGGTTGCCGTTACCGTTGTCCTTGACGTGAATCTTGATTCCGTTCGACGCGATGTCCATTGCGATGCTCCCCATCAATGCCAAGAGTGGTTCGATTCGGACTGAACCTGAACCGTTAAGGCATCTTAGATTTGATCGGAGCATTTGATAATTAGCGGATAAAGATCGTCAGTCGATCATCCTAAGATCGAATTGGGGCAGTCTCGCCTTGCGTATAGCGAGACGCCCAATGGCAACCGCGAGAATTCCCTCTGCCGCCCTGCCCGGGATCCGCACCGCCAATTGCGGCAGCCAACCTTGCAGGGAGCGCTCAGCGTTTGCTGGCGCGCTCGGGAAACCGCAGTCTCGAGTGATTGCGGCCATAGGAAAAGTAAATAATCAAGCCGATTATCAACCACACGAAAAGCCGAATCCACGTGACAAGGGGCAATCCGGCCATCAGCAGCAGGCAAAACAGGATGCCGAGAACCGGCACGATCGGCACACCAGGCGCGCGGAAAGGGCGCGCGGCACCGGAGTCGCTGCGTCGCAGGTAGATCACTGCGCCGCATACGAGGATGAATGCGAACAGCGTGCCAATGCTGACCATCTCGCCTAGCACGCTGATGGGCGTCAGGGCCGCGACGATCGCGACGATGGTGCCGATCATGATCTGGCTCAGATGGGGTGTCTGCAGACGCGGGTGAACCCGTGCGAACAGCGGCGGCAGCAAGCCGTCTTGCGACATTGTGAAGAAGATGCGGCTCTGTCCGTACAGCAGCACGAGAATCACGGTAGTCAGTCCCGTCAGCGCACCGATCTTGATCAGGACCGAGAACCAGGTGACGCCTATGACATCGACGCCTTTGGCGATCGGATCCGGGACGTTCAGTTCCGCGTAGGGCACAAGTCCAGTGAGTACGCCCGCGACGAGGATGTACAGCACGGTACAGATGACCAGCGATCCGAGAATGCCGATCGGCATGTCGCGCTGCGGCTTCTTCGCTTCCTGTGCGGCAGTCGAGACCGCATCGAAACCGATGAACGCGAAGAACACCACGGCCGAGCCGCGCAGAATCCCGCTCATGCCGAAGTTGCCGAATTCACCCGTATTGGCCGGAATGAACGGATGCCAGTTCGCAGGCTTGATGAAGAACACGCCGAGCGCAATGAAGGCCACCACCACGACCAGTTTGACAGCCACCATGATGTTGTTCAGTCGTGCAGACTCCTTGGTACCGAGCACGAGCATGGTGGTGAGAATGGCAATGATCAGAATGGCCGGCAGATTGATGATGCCGGTCACGGTC
Organism: Paraburkholderia sp.; assembly: GCF_049581445.1. Classification (GTDB taxonomy): domain Bacteria; phylum Pseudomonadota; class Gammaproteobacteria; order Burkholderiales; family Burkholderiaceae; genus Paraburkholderia. Next base: position 3,533 of record NZ_JBAURZ010000158.1, read on the forward strand.
GAGCCGTCCGCAACCTTGACGACGGTGCCAGGCGCGGCGGCGAAAGCGGGTGGGATCGTAATGCCGACGTTACGCAGCAAGCTCACGATATACCCAGACCATCCGACCGCGACGGTCGCGGCGCCCATCGCATATTCGAGAATCAGATCCCAGCCGATGATCCACGCAAAGATCTCGCCCAATGTGGCATACGTGTAGGTATAACTGCTGCCGCATACGGGCAGCATGGCCGCCAGTTCGGAGTAGCACAGACCGACGAACGCGCAGGCAATACCGCCGAGTACAAAGGACAGGATGATGGCGGGGCCGGCGAATTGCGCGGCAGCCGTACCCGTCAAGACAAAGATGCCGGCGCCGATGATGGCGCCAATTCCCATCGCTGTGATGCTGGTGGCACCAAGTGTTTTCGATAGCGAGTGGCCTTCTGCATCTGCGCTTCCCACGATATCGGCGACGGATTTCCGTGCCATGTAGCTCGTATCAGCCATGATGAGTCGTCCCGTTCAAATGGTTTTGGACACGAACCGACTCGGCTTGCTTCGGCTCGCGGAGCACGACAAAAGCAACTGTTACCGAATGCTGGCAGACGTTAGACAGAAGGAGATGGGGAATTCAGTGTATTCCGAAACGATCGGGAAGTGAATATAGGGGTCGCCTTGGTTCCTGAAGGCAGGCGTTGAGCCAATCAATGTATTCTATGGGATATAACGGGAGAGTTTAGATGGAAGCAGCAAGGCAGCAGGCGGTCGGCAGCCGCTACGTATTGGATTCAATGAAGTTCGCACGGGATAAGACATTTGAAGTGGTCAACCGCCTGGGCCAGATCGTTCGGCCCGGCATGCTGGAGTCCGAGGCCACCGCGGAATGCAAGAGGCTGCTGGGTGAACTCGGCATGGAGCGCATCTGGCATCCCATTCTGGTGCGGTTCGGCGAAAACACGCTGAAGATGTTCAACGAGCGCTCTGACGGCGATCCTCGACTCAACGACGACGATATCTTCTTTATCGACCTTGGTGTGGTCTGGGACGGGCACGAGGGCGATTCTGGCGCCACCTTTGTAGTAGGCAACGATGCCGAGATGAAAGCGTGTGCGGACGCAGCAAAGACCGTGTTCGAAGAGGTGGAACACCATTGGCGCACGACCGGCGCAGGCGGTAAAGCCCTGTATGACTACGCGGAGCAACGCGCCGCCGCGCTCGGCTGGCGCCTGAATCTGGACATCAAGGGCCATCGCGTCAGCGATTTCCCGCACGCTATCTACAAGGCGGGCAAGCTCGGCGATTTCGACGCCCATCCGGATGCGGGCCTTTGGATCCTCGAAATCCAACTGGCACATCCGACGCGGCCGTTTGGGTCCTTCTACGAAGATTTGCTCGTCTGATCAGGCGCGCGCTTGCAGCGCCACTCGAAAAGCACGCTGGAGTTGCAAAATCAATAAGGCTTGCCAGGCAACTGGTCCCCGTCGATAACGCAATCGCTATCGCCCCATGCAGTTTCGACATTTGAGCCGGAACGCTTCCGTCCGTACACTGGCCGTTTCGTGGGTCTCGTCAGAGAACGCCACCCACAACGATAAAGGGCCGCCAAAGCCCAACGGACGGAGACGCGCTTTGAATAAACCCATCCTTCCCGCATCGTCTGCCGCGGCGCAGCCCATGCGGCTCAATTACCGCTGGCATGTGCTCATCTGGCTGCTGGTGGGCGGAATTATCAACTACATGGACCGGGCCAGTCTCTCGATTGCCGCGCCCGGCATGATTCATGAACTCGGACTGACGCGCACGCAGATCGGTCTGCTCGGGAGTGTGTTCGCGTGGACCTACGCGGTCATGCAGTTGCCGGCCGGCTGGGTGATCGACCGCTTCGGCGCCAAGCGCGCCTATGCGCTTGGCATGATCTGGTGGAGCGTGGCCACCTGGCTTACCGGCGTGGTTGGATCTATCTCCGCGTTGCTGGTGATGCGTGCGCTGCTTGCCGTGGGTGAGGCGCCATGCTGGCCAACCTCCGCGAAGATCACCGCTGCCTGGTTTCCCGCGAAGGAGCGCGGTTTCGCCACCGGCGTGTGGGATTCATCGTCGAAATGGGGACCGGCGCTCGCACCCGCCATGCTCGTCGCGCTGATGATCGCATTCGGCTGGCGCTCGCTGTTCCATGTAACGGGCGCATTCGGGATCGCGTTTGCGTTGCTGTTTTTGATGCTGTATCGCAATCCGATCGACAGCAAGCGTTTGTCCAAAGATGAACTGGCGTATATCGAAGCGGGCGGCGGCGGTCATGAACGCTCGCTGGTGAGCGCCTCGATCAAGTGGCGCTCGCTGTTTGCCCGTCGCAGTGTGTGGGGGATGATCCTCGGCTACTTCTGCACCATCTGGTTGTGGAATATTTTTCTGGTGTTCTTGCCGCTGTATCTGCTCGACCGTTTTCACATCTCATTCGCACAACTGGGCGTGTATGCGGGTATCCCGTGGGCGGGTGGCGCGGTGGGTGAAATCGCGATTGGCTATCTGGCGAAGAAGATGGTCGATCGCGATTTCGCGTCGCCAATTGACGCTAAGCGCCTATTGATCGCCTGCTGCTCGGCAGGCGCGGCGGTGTGTGCGATTGCCTTGCCGTTCACGCATTCGCTCAACGTGACGCTTGTTCTATTCACCGTCGGTCTCGCCTTTATCGCCGCTGTGGTCGGTTCGGCGTGGGCGCTGGCGGCGGATATTGCGCCGTCGTCGATGGTGGCGTCGGTCAGCGCGATCCAGAATTTTGGCGGCTACTTTGGCGGAGCGTTTTCGCCGGTGGTCGCGGGCCTTATCGTGGATCGCACTGGCTCTTACGCGCTCGCCTTTATTTCCGGCGGCGTGATCGCCGGCTGTGCGGCGCTCTTCTACTGGTTCATGGCCCGTCAACCGATCCGCGACGAGGCGGGCGCGTCAGCGAGCTGAAGCCGTGCGCGCTTGACGGAAATAACGCCCGGCTAGCGTTTTGACGCGAGCCGGGCGTTCCCCCGACGCTGTACGAATACGTGACCAACCCGAAGTTATCACCTGCAATCATGCGGTTCGCCGCTTTGACTCGCCGTTAAGCCCGGCGTAATGTCGATCCCTGCTCGTTGCCTTATCTTTCGCTTAACGCACGGTCCAGTTCGCACAACCCCATTGGGAGCCCCGGCTCCCTCCAGTCAGGAGACACGCCATGCCTCGCTCCACTGCCGAAAAACGCGCGATCTTTCGTGAACTACACATCTCGGGTTGCTTCGTGCTGCCCAATCCGTGGGATATCGGCAGTGCGCGGTATCTGCAGAGCCTCGGCTTCAAAGCGCTTGCGACGACCAGTTCCGGGTACGCGTGGTCGGTCGGCAAGGCAGACAACAGCTCGCCGCGCGAGGCGATCCTCGCTCACTTGCGCTCGCTCGTCGACGCAACCGATTTGCCCGTCAACGCGGACTTCGAAAACGGCTTCGGCTCGACTGCCGAGGACGTGGCGCAGAGCGTGGGGCTTGCGGTTGATACGGGCGTCGCGGGACTGTCGGTCGAAGATTCGACCGGCGACGCAAACGCGCCGCTGTTCGCCATCGATGTCGCCGTGGAGCGAATCAAGGCCGCACGCCGAGCCATCGACGAGCGTGGCGGCGATACGCTGCTGGTCGGACGCGCGGAGAACTTCGTCGCAGGCGTACCGGATCTGGATGACGCCACCACGCGTCTGAAGGCGTACGCAGCCGCTGGCGCCGATTGCCTCTACGCGCCAGGCATCAAGACTCGCGAACAGATCGAGGCCGTGGTGGCCGCGGTTGCGCCGAAGCCGGTCAATCTGCTGATCGGCTCGACCTCGGATCTCACGGTGCAGGACATCGCCCGGCTCGGCGTGCGGCGCATCAGCGTGGGCGGCGGGCTCGCCCGGGCGGCGTGGGGCGGACTCATGCACGCCGCGCAGCGCCTCGCCGAGGGGCGCTTCGACGGCTTTACGAACGCGGCATCGGGGGCGACGCTCAACGGGTTGTTTCGCGACGACGCCTGACTGCTGCACTTCCTCAGGACTGGCACAATCGGGGTGATCGTCGATCCATCTTTGGTCTCACTCCGGAATCCTCATGCCCGATGCCGTCTCGCCTTCGTCGCCCTCATCCCGTCTGGGGCCGCTGTTCGCGCTGTTGCCGTTCATGCGGCCGTACGCCGGGCGTTGGGCGCTCGCTTTCCTTGCGCTGGTGACTTCGGCGGGATCGACGCTGGCGTTGCCGGTGGCGTTCCGATACCTGATCGATCGTGGCTTCGCGAGCGGCGAGCGGGCCCACATCGACCGTTACTTCCTCGCGCTGTTCTTCGTTTCGTTGCTGCTGGCTGGCGCCACGGCGCTGCGCTTTTACCTTGTGTCCTGGTTGGGCGAGCGTGTCACCGCCGACTTGCGGCGCGCGGTCTACGACCACGTTCTGGGCATGAGCCCGCAATTCTTCGAGACCACGCAAACCGGCGAGGTGTTGTCGCGGCTCACTACGGACACCACGTTGATCCAGGCGGTAGTGGGCACCAGCCTCTCGTTGGGGTTGCGCAATTTCTTCCTGCTAACGGGTGGCGTGACGATGCTGGCGATCACGAGCCCGGTGCTGTCGGCGTACATCATTGCCACGCTGGTCGTGGTGGTCGCGCCCATTGTGATCTTCGGGCGTCGCGTGCGCCGGCTTTCACGCGCGAGCCAGGACAAGGTGGCGAACGCCAGCGCACTGGCCGGTGAGGTGCTCAATGCAATGCCGACCGTGCAGTCATTTACGCAGGAGCCTTACGAGGCTCGCCGGTTTGGTTCTGCGGTGGAAGTGGCCTTTGAAACCGCGCTGACCCGGATTCGCGCGCGTGCCTGGTTGACCGCCGTGGTGATCGTGCTGGTGTTTGCAGCCATCGTGTTCGTGCTGTGGCTCGGCGCGCAGTCGGTGCTGGCCGGGCGAATGACGGCTGGCCAACTGTCGCAGTTCATCCTGTATGCCGTGTTCACAGCAGGCGCAGTGGGTGCGGTCGCGGAGGTATGGGGCGAGTTGCAGCGAGCGGCGGGCGCCACGGAGCGCCTGCTGCAACTGCTCGCGGCGCGCTCGCCGGTGG
>NZ_JBAURZ010000159.1:0-1608 GCF_049581445.1 Paraburkholderia sp.
GGCTAGCCGCGCGCTGGCGCAGCTCCTGCGGCTCGCGGCCCGCAGCCTGACCGAGCCCGATGCCACGTGCGACGCGCTCGGTGCGTGTCTGCGCGAGGGGGACGAGCAGATCCGGTCGTGGCTGAAACTTTCTGTTGTCGATGGATCGTCGGCGCATGCCGATGTTACCGCGCTGCGGCAAGCCGTGTCGTCGACGTTTGCGATCCTGGTCGCGGCCGATCTGGCAGCCCGCGAGTCCTCGGGCCGGCTGCCGGCAGCATTCATCGGGCCGATCGCCGACACACTGGAGGAGATGGCCAGGATATTCGAGGCCGGCGGCTATCCGGTCGACATCGAGCTTAGCCTGCCCGCCACGACAGAACTCAAGCCGATCGCGCGGGTTGTGGCCGAGAGCCTGCACGATGCGATCAACCACTTTGCCGTAGTTCAAGCCGAGACCGCAGCGGAAATCCCGCCACCGGCCGCCGGCAAACGAGGTGGTTTCTTCCTGCCTGATGCATTCACAAATCCCGACCACGTCCGTTACGCGTTGAAGAGCACTGCAGCGGCGATGTTCTGCTATCTGCTTTATTCACAGATCAACTGGCCGGGTATCCACACCTGCTTCATCACGGTCTACATCGTATCGCTTGGGTCCACCGCCGAGACGGTCGAGAAGATGACGCTGCGGATCACCGGGTGTCTGGTAGGCGCGCTCGTCGGTACCGCGGCAATCGTGTTCGTGACACCCATGATCACGTCCGTCGTATCGTTGATGGGCGTCGTGCTTGTGGGTGCATGGCTGGCGGCGTGGGTCGCTTTCGGTTCGCCGCGTATTGGTTATGCCGGCTTCCAGATCGCCTTCGCATTCTTCCTTTGCGTGATCCAGGGCGCCGCACCCGCCTTCGATCTGACCGTTGCGCGGGATCGTACGATCGGGATCCTGCTCGGCAACGTGGTCGTCTATCTGGTCTTCACTCGCGTGTGGCCCGTTAGTGTTGCCGGACGGGTCGACGGCGCACTCACTGCCCTGCAACAGCATTGGCAACGGCTCACGACGCTGCCCCATACCGACACGCGTCGGGTGCAGGCCGCAAGCGCGATGGCTCAGCGCGGCGCGCTGGAACAGGACCTCGCGTTGATGCATTACGAGCCGTCGTGGGTACGCCCGGAACCGCAGTGGATCGCCGAGCGCCGCTACACGTTAGCCAGACTCGGCGCGCTCGAAGGTCCGATATTCCTGCTCGCCGAACGACGGCCGGGCGATCCGGCAATCGACAACTGGCTCAGACGGCTTAACGGCAATTCCCCGCCACTGCCGGCCGAACCGGGCGCCACGGTCGCGACGCCGCCGTCCGAGCCAACGCCGCGTTTGCAGGATGCGGCAACCGACGATCCACGAGCCGCGTTGCTGCATCTCGGCGAAGCACGCCTCACCCAACTTGAACACGCCGCGTCGGACGACGGCGCGAAGGACCTCACGACTCATGCCCCGGCTTAACCCTCCTTTCGCACTAGCGATCCTCGCTGCGGCGGGTTTGGCTGGATGCGCCACGTCGTCCCTGGACATGGCGCCGGACAGCCCCGAGCGTCCATGGCAACCGCACACGGACGCGGCCGGCGCTATCG
>NZ_JBAURZ010000160.1:0-2823 GCF_049581445.1 Paraburkholderia sp.
GGTCCGGCGCGTCGAGCGACGCCGGCTGGACCGTGCGCCACTCACCTTGCGCGTCGTCCCACGCATAGTCGGCCCAATAGACTTCGTCCATCCGGGCATCGAGTGCTGCAAGCACGCGCGTCACCGACGGGTCGCGCAGACGCACGCTCTCGGCGCAGGCGAGTAGCGTACCGATCGGCACCACCGGACGGTTCAGCCCAAACGCCAACCCTTGCGCCACGCCGGTCGCAGTCCGCAGGCCGGTGAACGAGCCAGGTCCGGCGCCAAACCCAATCGCATCGCAATCCGCGAGGACCAGGCCAGCTTCGTCGAATAATTCACGGATGGCGGGCAGCAGACGCGTACTGGACACCGCGCCGGTGGCTTCGTGGCGCACCCAGACGCGCGGTTCGGAGACAGGGACGAGCGCCGCGTCGATAGCGGCGGACAGAAGCGCGACCGAGCAGAATTCGGTCGACGTATCGAGGGCAAGCAGCACAGTTCGGGTCATGACCGCTATTGTAATGCGACGCCTCAGGTTGCCGGGCACGTGCTGTGCGGCAAGCCGCACAGCACGTGCCGAGCTCGTCGCTAGTGCGTTTGGAATAGTCGTTCGAACCTGATTCGACGCAGGGGAGCGTGGCGCTTGATATGATCGACGGCCCATCCTGAATCCGCCACGGAGAAACACATGAGCGACGTCGACGCGCAATTTGCCAAAGCCCACGAAGAGGTGCAACAACTGCCGGAGCGCCCGGGCAACCTGACGCTGCTGCGCCTCTATGCGCTGTACAAGCAGGCCACCAAGGGCGATGTGCACGGCGACAAGCCTGGCTTCACCGACATCGTCGGCAAGTACAAGTACGATGCCTGGACGGCCCTGAAAGGCACGTCGCAGGACACGGCCAAGCAGCAATACGTCGAACTGGTCGAATCGCTGAAAAGCGGCGCATCAGCCTGAGGCAGCGCCGCTGACTGTGCAACAACCCGGCAAACACGGGCTAAAGGCGAAGCAGCCGCAAGGTAACAATGACACGTCCCCGCTCGGAAATGTCTTAAATGTGGCGCGGTGCAGCAAAACACTATACAATGTTGCCTGCGCTTCACTGCTTTGCCCGGCTTTCTCCAGCGGCCCTTGCGGCGCAGCGCCTCGTAGCGTTTTGCTCCAATCCAGTTTAGAACCTGTCCCCTCCTGCCTAGCCCCCTACGGGCGATCATGTACCAGGCTGGCGACACGCCGTGTTGGCATGTCGCAACCGATACAGCTTCTAACAAAAAGCTCGCCTTGATTGTCGCGAGCTGCCCCCGTTTTTCGATTTGCTCGCTGCTTCTTTGCTCGCTGAATCCGACGACTTGGGTATGCCGATTGGCGCCGACGTATTAATTCCGTGCATCACCCAGGATCGTTTCAAGGATTCTCATGACTTCGAGCAATACCCCCAGCCCGTTGAACGCCATCGTCGACCAAGCCCTCGGTCTCGACGACGCACCCGCGCAAGCCGCAGCCGTTGCTGCAGCTCCGCAGGCCGTCGCCGCTGAAACCGCCGCACCGGCCGGCCCGTCGTTCGCGTCGCTAGGCCTGTCCGCGGATGTCGTCTCCGCCCTTACCGCCGCCGGCTATCAAGCGCCGACCCCGGTTCAGCAACGCGCCATCCCCGCCGGCATCGCCGGTCGTGATCTGATGGTCTCGAGCCCGACCGGTTCGGGCAAGACCGCCGCGTTCATGCTGCCCGCTATCGAGCGTTTCTCGCAACTGCAAAAAGCACAAGCCAGCCAGCCGCGCGAGCCGCGTCCGGCTGACGGCAACCGTGGCCGCCGCCCGCAACCGGTTGCCCGTCCGACCATGCTGGTTCTGACGCCGACCCGCGAACTCGCAATGCAGGTCACCACCGCTGCTGCCACGTACGGCAAGCACCTCAAGCGTCTGCGCACCGTCAGCATCCTGGGCGGCGTCGCTTACGGCCAACAGCTGATGCTGCTGGCGAAGAACCCGGAAATCCTGGTCGCCACGCCGGGCCGTCTGATCGACCACCTGGAACGCGGCCGTATTGATCTGTCGCAACTGCAAATCCTCGTGCTCGACGAAGCCGACCGCATGCTCGACATGGGCTTCATCGAAGACATCGAGACCATCGTTGCTGCTACGCCGGCCACGCGTCAAACGATGCTGTTCTCGGCCACGCTCGACGGCAAGATCAGTTCGCTGACCGGCCGCCTGCTGAAGGATCCGGAGCGTATCGAGATCGTCCAGCGCCTGGAACAACGCACGAACATCGCGCAAACCGTCCACTACGTTGACGACCGCGATCACAAGGACCGTCTGCTTGACCATCTGCTGCGCGACTCGGGTCTGGACCAGGCTATCGTGTTCACGGCAACCAAGATGGACGCCGACCAACTCGCGGGCCGCCTGGCCGACGCCGGTTTCGAATCGGCCGCTTTGCACGGCGATCTGCCGCAAGGCGCGCGTAACCGCACCATCAAGGCACTGCGCGAGCGTCGTGTGCGCGTGCTGGTGGCAACGGACGTCGCTGCTCGCGGTATCGACATCCCGGGCATCACGCACGTGTTCAACTACGATCTGCCGAAGTTCGCTGAAGACTACGTGCACCGTATCGGCCGTACCGGCCGTGCTGGACGCTCGGGTATCGCCGTGAGCCTCGTGCATCACGCCGAACAGGGCGCGTTGAAGCGCATTGAGCGCTTCGTGCGCACCCCCCTGCCGGTCAACGTCGTCGAAGGCTTCGAGCCGCGCAAGTCGGCTCCGTCGGGCAATGGCCGTCCTGGCTTTGGCGGCCGTGGTCGTCCGGGCGGCGGCAACGGTGGTGGCCGTCGCTTTGGTAG
>NZ_JBAURZ010000161.1:0-27953 GCF_049581445.1 Paraburkholderia sp.
GCGACGCAACCATTGCCGCGAGCATGCGCAGCGTGGTGCGCATCGCATACTCAGGCAGGTTCGACGGCGCGAGCGAGATCACCTGGGTCTTTAAGGTCGACATCGGCGCGAGCGTCTGATGAAAGCCAATGGAGGCCATCGCGATCAGGCAGATGATCAACGGGAAGGCGACAAAATCCCAGCCGTTGGGCAACAGGCGCCACGCCGAAGCGTTGGCGGTTCGATTCAGATTGAAATTCAAATTCATCTGGCATCTCGCAGATGAAAGGGATTCAAAGCGTATCTCGTGCCGCTTGCGCACGAGGCACGGGCGGCATGAGATACGCAGGCGCGGTCAGACACGCGCAACGAAAGGCGATTTTGAGTCATGACTGGATGAGGTCAAATGAAGCGGCAGCGCAAGCCTGCGGCGGGCGCACGAGCGCTGCACTGCGAGCAGTGATGGCGCTGGCGGACGACGCAAGGTCAAAGGTACGACTTAAGCGAGAAGCAGCTTGAGGCTGTGCCAGAGCGAGGCAAATTTGCCGGGCTCACGGGCTTGCAGTGACAGCATGGCGTTGTAGTGAACGCGTGCTTCCTGCACGTGGGGGAGTTGCGACAGAAGGAGGCCGAAATTCATGGTATTTCTCCGGGCGTCTGGCTTGACGCGATTCAGCGGAAGCCAGCAGACCCGGAGATTACGCACGTCATACGCGCGGCAACGGAGATCTACTCGCTTCCTTCAGATAAAGGGAACGTAGAGCGGCATATGGGGTAACTATCAGGGTCCGGCATGGGACACTCCTTATCGGCGTTTGGCACGCACTTGTGCTGTGCGCGTCGGCTGCGCACTGTTCCACTCACCTGCTGATGCCCTCGAATTCGAAGGCACGCGCAAGCGCAGCCACGAGTCGAAACTCGCAACACGGTTCCCGGCGAACGCGCAAACAAACGCTGCGCTCGCAGGGCGCTGATCAAAGGTGCACGGAGAGATTGACTACGGCGCGCACCGTCTGCCTGGAGAGCAAGACGGCGGCTAAAGAATACGGCGCGGGCGTCCTGCGGTTCAGGCGGCGAAACAGATCGAAGATCGACTACTGCTACTGTCCAAGGCATTAGCCCCTTTTGTGACGACGGGCGAATTCTAGACATTTTTGGAACAGAAAGTCAACCTGATTCGCTAAGCAGAGCCAAGCTAATAGAAAGGCGCGCGGCGACCCCTGATATAGCGTGCTGTTAAGCTTCATTCCCCTTGCAAAGGGCCCGACGAGAAAGGCTTGCGCAAGGCGACGGAATGGGGGGCGAGCTCAGGCGTCGAACCTTTAGAGCGTACGCACTTTGGAAGAGCGGTTGCGCTCACACGCAACCGCTCTATCCGAGGCTACAGATTGATCTGGCCACCCAGTTCCACAACGCGGTTGGCAGGCAAGCTGTAGTACTCGGCCGCCTGCGCCGCGTTGCGTCCAAGAAACGCAAACAGCTTTTCGCGCCACAACGACATTTCCTTGCTTTCGCCGGTGGCGAGGATCGTGTCGCGCGCGAGGAAGAACGAGGTGTCGGCGGGCTCGTATTGCCAGTCGGGGATCCTCTTGGCGACCAGCAAAAGAATAGTCGGCACGTTGGGGATCTCCATGAAGCCGTTGCGCACGGTGACCGAGTAGCAACCATGGCCCATGTCGTGCACCTCGACCCGTTGGTCGTCTGGCACATGCGGGACGTTGTCGGTCGTGCCGGCCATGAAGATGTTGATCCGGTGCATCACCCGGTTATGTTTGAGGTTGTGCATGAACGCGGAAGGCGTCATACCCGCCACGCCGCCCGGAAAGACGGCTGTACCATCGACGCGCGGCGGCGCATGCGAACCACCGCACAGTGACTGGATCAACCCCGCCAGCGGGATATTGTCGCTCCTCATCCGCTCGACCACCAGTTCGCGACCGCGATGCCACGTGGTCATCACGGTAAACAACACGCCACCCGCCAGCAGCGGAAACCAGCCGCCCTCGAGCACCTTGCTCACATTGCTCGAGACGAACACCGCATCGACGAGCGCAAGCGGCCCAATCACGACGAAAGTAGCGAGCGGCTTCCATTTCCACAGCGAGTGCGTGATGAAATACATCAGCAAGGTGGTGAGCAGCATCGTCGAGGCCACGGCGATACCGTACGCAGCGGCCAGATTGTCCGAGGATCTGAAGAACACCACCAGGAACACCACGGCCGCGTACAGCGAAACGTTGATGAACGGCACGTAGACCTGCCCAACTTCATGCGTCGACGTATGGACGACTGGGATGCGCGGCAGGAAGCCCAGCTGCACAGCCTGCTTGGTCATCGAGAACGCGCCGGAAATCACCGCTTGCGAGGCAATGATGGTGGCCGCCGTGGCCAGGATCACCAAGGGCACGAGCGCCCAGTCAGGTGCCGATTCGAAGAACGGTTGCTCCACCGCCGCGGGTTTGGCGAGCACCAGCGCGGCCTGGCCGAAGTAATTGAGGATCAGACTCGGCAGCACGAGGATGAGCCACGCGAGGCGAATCGGCTTCTTGCCGAAGTGCCCCATATCCGCATAAAGGGCTTCGCCGCCGGTCAAGGCGAGAAACACGGAGCCCAGCACCACGAACGCGGTGCCCGGCGCGTGCGCCACGAAATTCAACGCGTAGAGCGGCGAGACTGCCTCGAGAATGCGCGGACCGCTCACGATATGCAGCAGACCCAACGCCGCAAGCGTGATGAACCACAGGATCATGATGGGTCCGAACACCTTCCCGACCGTCCCTGTGCCGCGTTTTTGCAGTTTGAAGAGGCCCGTCAGAATGACCAGCGAAATCGGCACGATCCACGCGGTCAGTTTGGGATCCACCAGCGTGACGCCTTCCACCGCTGAGATCACGGAAATCGCCGGCGTGATCATCGAATCACCATAAAACATCGCGGCACCAAACACACCGAGCGTCAGCAACAGGTGACTCAGGCGCGCGGGGGCAACTCGGGACGCCAGCGCGGTGAGCGCGAGAATGCCGCCCTCGCCGTCGTTATCCGCACGCATCACGAAGCTGACGTACTTCAGCGTGACCACGACGATGATTGACCAGAGGATTAACGACACGATGCCGAACACGTTCGGCGCGGTGATACCGCCCGCCGCTTTCAGACATTCGCGCAACGTGTAAAGCGGACTGGTGCCGATGTCGCCGAACACGACCCCAATCGCCCCCAGCACCAGACTCGGTGCGGCATTGATGGTCTGCGTGGAGGAACTGCTGGCAGATGAGGACATAGAGTGTCGTAAGTTGAATGAAATTTTCCGCACGAATGGCGGGATTGTCGTTCGATGGGTCAGGCGTCCGCCCATCAACGCACACTCAAGTGTGTAGCACGTTCCTGATACAGCACGATGTAAATCGTTTGCAGCGTGGCGTGGTTGTGGTTTGGGTGCTGCGCCGGGCCGGGTTATTCCTGGTTATGCCCGGTTTTTGCTGGTTGTTCCTGATTGTGCCGGCTCGCACAGGCCTGACCGGCATCGTCAGCGGAGTTTCCAGATTCCCCAGGCGGCGATCAGCAGCGCCAGTCCAAAACCACCGCCCAACAAGATGTAGGTTGCCATTTCTATGTCCTCAAGATCAAGGGTCGCCAGGCGGATCGCGCCAGCAACATGCAAACTGTGCGGATAACGCGCGCCAGGTGGTGACGGCGTCGCGCGGCTGAGTGGCAGGTGCTCGTCGCATGCGATTCGACGGCGCGCCGCCGCAATCGCCGCATACTACCTTTGCTTCCTTTCAGAACGCATCATGGGTTCTTGGGGCGTGCAGCGGTGCGCTACCGTCGCGGGCATCGGCGAGTCTGTTCGTTAGCATGCCGTATTAACTCTGATACCTGCTTACGCGACGTAGAACAATTCCTGCGGTGCTCTATCCCGCAGGCACGATATCACCGCCACCCAACGCCTGATAGAGGGTCATTTGACTGACGAGCCGCTCAAACCGGTTCAGTAGCTGCGTGCGCTGCGCATCGCGTAAAGCGTGCTGCTGATCGAGCCACGGCTGGATGCTGGTGGCGCCGGCACGAAACCGCGCGGCAGCCAGGGCTTCCGCACGACTCGCCTCAGTCACGCAAAGATCCAGGTATCGCCCCTGGGCATCAAACTGGGTGCGTGCGGACAACGCATTCTCCACTTCGCTCAGCGCCTGATAAAGGCTTTGCCGGAACTGGATCACGGCCTGCTCGTATTCGGCCTGCGATACCTTGATGGTGTGCTGCATTGTGTTCCATTCAATGAACGGCAGCACGAGGCCAAGGCCGAGCGTCGCGACGGGATTGCGTATCACCTGGAGCAGGGTATCGCTACTGGTTCCCATATTTCCGGTCAATGTCAGACTCGGGTAAAAACTGGCTCGCGCCGCCTCGACATCCGCAAACGAGGCGCGCAGGCGAAGTTCCGCGGCGCGCAGATCGGGTCGGTTACGCAGCAGATCCACCGGCAATCCGGCAGGGATCGCGAGCGGTGCGACATCCGGAAGGTCCTCGCGTTCTGGGGCGAGACGCTCAGGCGGCCGGTCGAACACGATCGCCAGCGCACGGCGACACTCGGCGAGCTGCTGTACAAGCTGCGTTGCTTCAGCTTCCAGGTTCGACAACGCAAGGCGGGCAAGCGTAACGTCCAGCGCGCTTGCCGCGCCGGCCCGATGACGGGACCCGGCAAGATCAACGGCGCGGGTCGCATCGGCAATGTCGGCGCTGCTCAGCGAAATCTGGCGATTCAGATACGCCAATTGCCAGTACAGTGTCGCTGTGGTGGCGATCACGGCGAGGCGCGCAGACTGTCGGTCTTGCTCGGTGGCGTGCGCTTCCCATGCCGACGCATCGCGCTGCGCGGCGAGCTTGCCCCATAGATCGACTTCATAGCTTGCGCTGAGCGCGATGCCGCCTGACTGGGTCTGCTGACCGGTGTAACGCGACGCGCTCAGGCTGCCGGACGCGCCGAGCGTGAGCGAAGGACTGAGATTGGTATCGACGAGCTTTGCCTGCTCTCTCGCCTGATACACCCGCACAGCGGCAGCGGCAAGGTCGTTGTTTCGCTCCAGTGCATCGTCGATCAGTTGGTCTAGCAGCGGGTCGTTGAAATTGCGCCACCAGTCAGGCCGGCTAATCGGGTCGCGCGCGTCTGCCTGCGCAAGCGCCGACCAACGCGTCGGCACGTCGACCCGCGGCACCATTGCGACGGGCTGCGCACAGCCCAATAGCAGCGCAGCCACCGCGATCGTCACTGGCATCCTGAAGAAAGTGGAGTTCATGAAAAACGATGGGCCTAGTCGTGCGCAAGCGCGATCACGGGATTGAGTTGCGATGCGCGCCGCGCCGGCACGAACCCGAACACGATCCCGATGAGCGTCGAACTCAGGAAACCAACCGCAATCGAACCCGCAGAGAAGGTCATTTGCCACTGGCTGAACACCATTGAAAACACGAATCCCAGGCCGAGCGATAACACAATACCGATCACGCCCGCGGGCAGGCACACCATCACGGCTTCCATCAGGAATTGCCGCAGGATGTCAGTCTGACGGGCGCCAACCGCCATACGAATGCCAATTTCGCGCGTGCGCTCGGTCACAGATACAAGCATGACGTTCATCACGCCAATGCCGCCCACCACGAGCGAAACCGCCGCAATCAGCGAAAGCAGCAGCGTCAGCGACCGGCCGGTCCGTTCGACCGTCTTGACGATGCTGTCCGTGTTCGAGGTAAAGAAATCCTTCACGCCGTGCCGCCGCTTCAACAGGCTGACGATCCCGGCTTCGGCCGCCTCGCCCGGCTGGCCGTCACGCAGGAGCACGGTGATGCTGTCGAAATGCGACTTGCCAAGCAGGCGACTGCCGACAGTCGAATACGGCATCCAGACATTGAGGCTGCCCTTGCTGCCGGGGAGACCGTCGCCTTGCGACACCACGCCAATGACCACGCACGGTAGCCGGCCGACGAGGATCACCTGACCAAGCGGATCGCCGACCGGCCCGAACAGCTTGCGCTGCGTATTCTCGTCGATGACGGCCACCTGCTGCTGACGGGTTACTGCGTTCGCATCGAAGGACCGGCCGGCACGCAAGGCAAGCCCATGCACGCGAAAGTAGCGCTCGCCGACACCGCTTACAAACGCTTCGACACTGACGTTGCGCGCACGTATCAAGAGCGCGCGGCCAGTCTCAGGTGTTACGCTGTCCACATAAGGCTGTCTTCGCAGCGCCGCCACATCGCCGGGCACAAGCGTCTCGATCGAACCAGCCTCGCTGTCACCCCAGTCAGCGCCCGGATAGATCCCGATCGTATGCGTGCCCAAGCTGCCGACCTGTTTCAGAATGTCACGCCGCGCGCCCTCGCCCAGTGCAACGACCGAGATCACCGACGTGATTCCGATCACCACGCCGAGCATCGTCAGGAGCGTGCGCAGTTGACGCGCCAGCAGCGCGCGCCACGCAATTCTCGCTAACGCCGCGATACTCGCACCGCTCGACGGCGGCGCGCACGGTCCGTCCACGCCCGGCGCCGGCGGCAAACCGGCCACGGCCTCTGCTGGACGGACCCTGCGGTCGTCGACAATCCGGCCGTCGCCGATCTCGACGATACGATCGGCCAGTGCGGCCACGCGAGCGTCATGCGTGACAATGATGATTGTGTGTCCCTTCGCGTTCAGTTCGAGCAGCACACGCAGTACGTCCTCGCCGCTCTTGCTGTCTAGCGCTCCGGTCGGCTCATCGGCAAGGATTACGCTGCCGCCGTTCATGAGTGCACGCGCAATACAGACACGCTGCTGCTGGCCGCCCGAGAGTTGCCCCGGACGATGGCCGGCGTGCTCGGCCAATCCCAGGCTCGCGAGCAGATCCAGCGCTCGTTGGCGCCGTGGCACGCGCGTGATGCCGCTATAGACAGCCGGCATCTCGACGTTGTCGAGCGCGCTCAATTGAGCCAGCAAGTGATAGCGCTGGAAAATGAAGCCGAAATGTTCGCGACGCAGTTTTGCCAGTTCATCCGCAGACAGCGCGCGGGTTTCGTGATCGCCGATCCGGTAGTTGCCGGAACTGGGATGATCGAGGCATCCGAGGATATTCAGCAACGTCGATTTTCCAGACCCGGACGGTCCGACGATCGCGACGATTTCGCCGGCATGAATAGACAGATCGATGTCGCGCAGAATGGTGGCGTCGCGATTTCCCCCGGTGATCCGCCGCGAGACGCCGTGAAGTTGCAATAACGGCTTGCCCATCGTCAGTCCCTGGCGCCCGATGCGTCCGCGTCGCCGGCATCGCCGATCACCACCTCGTCGCCTTCGTGCAACCCGCCAAGAATCTGCACGTTCACTTCGTTGCCGATGCCCGTGTGGACGTTCTGCACGCGGATCGCACCACCCTCTCTGATCCGCACGGGATAGGTACCGTCCGCGTTCCTTTCGCCGAGTGCCGCCAGCGGAACCATCAGCGCGTTATGCACACTTTGGAGCAGGATGTGCGTCTGCGCGGTCATCGCGATGCGTAGACGATGATCGGGATTCGGTACGTCGAAGAGCGCGGCATAAAAAACTGCGCCGCCCACTCGCGCTGGATCGGTGCCGCCAGCCCCGCCCTGCGACTCCGCAAAGTTCTGCGGCACCGGTTCGATTGAACGCAACCTGCCCGCGTAGCGTTTGTCTGGGTCGCCAAGGATCGTGAAGTAGGCATCCTGCCCTGGATGGACCCGAATCACGTCGGCTTCCGGCACCTGCGCCTTTACAGTCATTGTGTCTAGCACGGCAAGCTTCAGAATGACGGGCGCTTCCTGTTGCGCGATCACCGTCTGCCCTTGCTGCGTGACGATAGCAACCACTTCGCCGTCCATGGGCGCGGTAATACGCGTGAACCCCAGATTGGCCTTCGCCGTCTCGACCTGGACATGGGCCTCTTCGATCTGCGCATCAAGCGACTCGAGATTGGCGCGCTGCACGTCCATCTGCGCACGCGCAGCCTCGTAGTCCTGGCGCGCTGTCGCCTCGTCCGCCAGCATCTGCTCCTGACTACGGAACACAGACCGCGCTTGTATCAGTTGCGCGCTCGTGGCCCCGACCTGTGCAACCAGATTCTGCTCGGCGGCCTGCGCCTGTCGCAACGCGTTTTGCGCCAGGACAGGATCGATCTCGGCAAGCAATTGCCCTTTCTTCACGTGATCGCCAAGTTTGACGGTCAGCGCGTTCACCTGCCCCGACACTTGCGCGCCCACGTCAACCTGGCGGGTAGCCTGCAATGTTCCAACTGCGAGAACCTCGTCATCGAGATCACCGTGTTCGACCTTCGCGGTCACATACGGTGAGGGAACGCTCCGGTTGAAGAGGAACATGAAAAGCGCACCGAGGAGGATCAACACCGTGATACCGCCGATGACACCGCTCCGAATGCGCCCGATTGCCTTCATTCGACGCCCGGACAAAGACATTTCGTCGAGCGCTTATGGAGAGTGAATATCCACACCTCCGTCGGAATCCTGGATTGTGGCATCTTGACATCGGCTATCAACATCGACTTGGCTAGCTTCCAAATAATTACGGCAGGACGATCTGACAGGTGATGTCAGCCGTTCCGAGGTCCCCTCAACCCCGTCTGTTTCGATTCGTTCGTTGACGACGTGATTGGCCGGATACGGCATGAGCGCGTTCGCATTGCCCACACGCGCGAAATCGCACCATCATGACCAGCCCGCTGACTTGCGTCACGGGCCGGGGTTTCAGCTAGTGTTTAACCGAAACGGCAAGCCGATCCCGTTTAGCAGCGCCCACAGACAATCTTGGCTGCGTAGCAAAGCTTCAGATGGCCGCTGCAGAAGGTTCCGCTGCCGACCTTGCCGGGCGGATTGGGGCGCACTGTAGCAGCGAACGCGGACCCTGAAATGACCGGCGCACCGGCGAAAAGAATCGACATTGCCAGCGCTGCCATGGCGGATTTCTTGCTGAACTTCATGATGACCTCGTTAGAATGCATATTGTGATTGACGTCAGTCAACCACCAATTAAATTCACTTAATTCGGTATACTAAATATCAAGCAAACGCAATTCTTAAATTCAATCTTCCATCCGTCTCCCTCGCTTTGGTCAATACGGAGAATGCTATTCGTCACGACTCGGCTTTTCAATGCCAATACTTCTTCGAGTCGGTTTACATCAAACTTTAGGATTGGATTCTCATGCGCGGCCGTGCTAACACAAGAAGTATCTGATCTTCCTGGCTTTGCCCGGCGCATTTGAATCTTGGAGACCGACCTCGGTCGATCAGCGGTTCGACAAGCACTTGTCAGTTTCGGAGGCTTGCGTGCGCGGCCATCCATGCGCCGGTAAGCCGCGACATGGATTGGCGTATCAGTGGCGCATATCGAACGCTCAGGCAGTCAGAAGCCAGGCGCGAAACGCGGGCTCAGACGCTAGCACGAAGAAAGAGCAGTAATGCCCGGTTCACGGACGTGCCGCAGAGGCTATCGACAGAAAAGGCTGGAACTTGGGGAGGCGCCATCCCAGGATTCGACCAACGAGGCAAGGCAAATCATTGCAACGCTGATGGGGTCAATCGGGATAGAACTGATGGACGGCGCGTGCTTCTCGCCCGATGACGACATCTCCGGCTTGCTGCTCGTCTATGCTGCCGGAAATGTGTTTCAAGAAAATGGTTGCGGGGATAGGATTTGAACCTATGACCTTCGGGTTATGAGCCCGACGAGCTGCCAGACTGCTCCACCCCGCGTCAGAGAAAACGGATTGTATAGAGATGACGACCAATCGTCAAACAAACATGCGAATTATTTTTTCTCTCACAGATCGG
The DNA here is from genome assembly GCF_049581445.1 of Paraburkholderia sp. GTDB lineage: Bacteria > Pseudomonadota > Gammaproteobacteria > Burkholderiales > Burkholderiaceae > Paraburkholderia. The sequence continues at coordinate 9,814 of NZ_JBAURZ010000161.1, forward strand.
CGACCGACGCGCCGTCCACCTTGCCGTCAATAATATCCTCGCCGTACTGGCTCGCGCTGCGTTTGGCGATGCCAAAATCGGAGAACGTCAACGGGCGCACCAGACGAAACACGCGGCTCGCCTTTGAACCGCTGATCGCACCAGGCCGGCATACGCGCACGGCAACGTCGTAACCTTCGGCTTGGCGCTTGTGGCCGTCGAACTTGTCGAATTCCCGCGAGAAAACCAGCGGATGCACTTCGAAGTCCTTATAGAGGACCGGATAGGGTTCAGCCATGGCACTTCCCCGATACGTGAGTATTCGCCCACTATACGCCGCGCAATGATGCCGCTAACGATTTATTTTGCTCGCTTCGTCACACGCAAGCCGCGATGCGCCGCGATCCACTTCGAGGTGCCTGGGTGCGCTTTGGAGCACTCATGTAGGCCACGCCTGGCAATGCACCGCAGCATGGCGGCCGCGCTCTGGCCGCCTGAATGGCACCCCTGAGTAGCGGCGCGGATCGCGGTAAGATTCGGACACGCCCTGCACGGGATATCCTGCACCCGCCACGAAAGAGAAATGCCGATGAAGCTAGCCACCTGGAACGTCAATTCGCTCAAAGTCCGCCAGCAACACGTGATCGACTGGCTCGAAACGAGTCAGGTCGACGTCCTGTGTTTGCAAGAGCTCAAGCTGACCGACGACAAATTCCCGCGCGCCGAGCTCGAAGCAAAAGGCTATCGCAGCTGGTATGCCGGGCAGAAGACCTACAACGGCGTCGCCATTCTAGTGCGCGAAGGCCTGAACGTCGACGAAGACTCGATCGTGCGCAACATCCCCGACTTCGACGATCCGCAGCAGCGCGTGATTGCCGCGACCGTCGAAGGCATTCGCGTGATTTCAGCCTACTTCCCGAATGGCCAGGCACCGGGCAGCGAGAAGTTCGCCTACAAGCTGCGCTGGCTCGACGTACTGCACGACTGGGTTGCGACCGAACTCACGCGATACGAGAAGCTCGCACTGCTCGGCGACTACAACATCGCCCCGGAAGATCGCGACGTCCACGATCCGAAAGCGTGGGAAGGTCAGAACCTCGTCTCGCCCGAAGAACGGGCTGAATTCGTTCGGCTGACCAAGCTAGGCCTCGTGGATGCGTTTCGCCTGTTTGATCAGCCAGAGAAGATCTTCTCGTGGTGGGACTACCGGATGCTCGGGTTTCGCCGCAACGCGGGGCTGCGCATCGACCACATCCTGCTCTCGAAGCCGCTTGCTGAAGCCTGCACATCATGCGAAGTCGACAAGGTCCCGCGCAAGTGGGAACAGCCGTCGGACCACGCACCGGTATTCGCACAGATCGCCTAGCTGCGTCGTGGGCCCTGCGCTCACCGCTTACACCGCATCCACTGCGCCCGCACCGCCGAGGCAGGACCACAGGAACGTGTACACCATAGCGTCGTGAGCGGCCTGCTCCAGTTCGTCGGAGCCGCCGCCATGACCGCCGTCTGTATTCTCCCGATACCACACATGCTCAGCGCCGAGCGCTTGCATCCGCGCCACCATTTTGCGCGCGTGTCCCGGATGCACGCGATCATCGCTGGTTGATGTCGTGAACAGCACCGGCGGATACGACACGTCAGCACTGACGTGGTGGTAGGGGGAATAGGCGGCGAGGACGCGCCCCTCATCGGGATCATCCGGATCGCCATACTCGTCGATCCACGATGCGCCCGCATGCAGCAGGTGATAGCGGCTCATGTCGAGCAATGGCACTTCGCACACCACGGCACCGAACAGCTCAGGCCGCTGCACCATGCACGCACCCACGAGCAGGCCGCCATTGCTGCCGCCCTTGATGCCGAGTTGCGCGGGCGTGGTCACGCCGCCGTCGACCAGCGCCTGTGCCACCGCGATGAAGTCGTCGAAGGAACGTTGCCGATGCTCGCCTTGTGCGGCCAGATGCCACTCAGTGCCAAACTCGCCACCGCCACGAATGTGCGCCACGACGAATACGCCGCCCTGCTCCAGCCAGCCGATCGCCGGCCCCGTCAGATAACTCGGGGTGAGCGGAATCGCGAAGCCGCCATAGCCAGTTAAGAGACACGGTCTTGGCGCGGCGGCTCCTGCAGTTCCGGACACGCCGCCAATCGCGGGCGCGTTGAGCAATTCGCGCGGACCGATGATCGTGTACGGCACACGCGTGCCGTCGGCGGATTGTGCGTGGCCGCGCTGCACCGTGTACGGCGCCGCGTCGAACTGGGTCGGCCAGCGGTCGAGCAAGGTCCACTCGGCCAGTTCTTCGTGGGCGAGATCGGCGAGCCAATACTCCGGCGGCTGCAGGTAATCGTCGACGTCGACGAACACCTCATCGTTGAGCGTAGGCTCGATGGGCGAGACCTCGACCTGCGCACGCTCGCGAGCCGGAAACGCCCGTGAGTTCCACTGCCAGTTTTGTTCGTCCGCTTGCTGCGGCTGCCATAGGACGGTCTTGCTCTGCACATCATCCAGATACGACACGATCAGATGATGCCGCGTATGCGTCCATTCGCAGGCCGAAGTTTGTGATCCCGGTGCGAAGAGCGATACAAAGTGGCGCCGCCCGGCGAGAAACTCACTCTCCCTCGCAGCAAGCAACGCGCCCCCCAAATAGGGTGTACCGTCGCAAGTCCAATCGAGACGCGGCTCGAACAGCAACCAGCCTTCCCAGCCGCCCACTGCCACATGCGAAGGTACGTCATAGCGCTGCCATGTCCCGGCTGCGTCGAGGTAGTACGTGTGCGAATCGAAAAAGTCGACGCTGCGCACGACCGTATGACGCAGGTCGATCGGATCGTAGATGGCATCCACACTGATGTCGTCGAATTCGCCGCGAAACACTACCGGTGCATCGGCGAGCGCTGTGCCACGCGTCCAGCGACGCACTTCGCGCGGGTAGCCCGAACGCGTCAACGTCTTGCTGCTTTTACCACCACTTTTACCGCCGCCTTTATCCCAGCCGACATAAAGCGTGTCGCGATCGATCCACGATGCTGTGTGCTTGCCCGTCTCCGCAATGATGAAACCGTCGTCAAGAAAACGCTGCGCATCGATATCGAATTCGCGCACCACCACCGCGTCCGAGCCGCCAGGCGAAAGCGTCACGAGCGCACGGTCGCCATCGGGATAGAGAATGTCGAGATCCACGCAGACCCAAGGCATGTTCTCAGCTGCGCCAAGCGCATCGAAATCCAGCAGGTTCTGCCAATCGGGCGTGCCATTGCGCCAGCTTGCCCACGAAGTGCGGCGCCAGATGCCTTTGGGATTGTGTTCGTCCTGCCAGAGATCGTAGGCCCAGTCCTGCCAGCGGTCGGGAATCACCGGCCGCTCGTGCGGCAGATAGGCTGCGGAAAGGCGTTTCGCCAGTGCCTCGTAACGAGGGCCGCCGCACCATGCAGCACGGGTGCGTGCGTTCTGCTGCTCGACCCACGCCATTGCGGCGGCGTCGTCGAGCGCTTCAAGCGACAGATACGGATCGGGCGTGCGAGGCCAGGAAAAACTAGTCGAAGCGGAAGCAGGCATGTGGGGGCGTCGTAACTGAACAACGACGATTATGCCTTGTGCTCAGGAATGCGTTTGCGGACGCGGCGTGCAGTATTAATCAAACACGCCGCGTCCCTCACCGCTATTCCACTTCAGGGCTCGAGATTGAGTTCCTGAATCTTGCGCGTGATGGTGTTGCGGCCAATGCCGAGGCGTTCGGCCGCTTCGACCTTGCGACCACGCGTGAAATCGAGCGCTTCGCGAATCACGGCCGCCTCGAAACGCCGCGCAAGCTCATCCATCACATCAGCCGAGTTCTCGCGCAGCATGCGCGCGACCTCAGTGCGCAGACCGCTTTCCCAGGCGCTGACGGCAGTCGTCACCGGCATGCCCGCGATGGCTGGCACATGCGTCGACAGAGTCGTTCCATTGCTCGCCAATTGCCCCGCCGCACTGCTGGTCGGGTCCGCACTGAGCGGTCCACCTGCGATCATTTCAGCAGCGCCGGCCTGCGCCGGCACCAGATCGGGCGGCAGATCCTTGATCTCGATGGTCTGCGCCGGCGCCATCACCGTCAGCCAGTTGGCGAGATTCTCGAGTTGCCGCACGTTGCCTTGAAACGGCAACGTAGCGAGATACGCAAGTGCCTCCTCCGACACGCGTTTGGGCTCGACGCCGAGATCACGCGCGCTCTTTTGCAGAAAGTGCCGCGTGAGCAGCGGAATGTCTTCGCTGCGCTCGCGCAAGGCCGGTAAACGCAGTCGGATCACGTTGAGGCGGTGATACAAGTCCTCGCGGAACAGCCCCTGACGTACCCGCGATTCGAGATTCTGGTGCGTGGCCGCAATCACGCGCACATTAGCTCGCAACGGATTGTGACCACCCACCCGGTAGAACTGCCCATCCGACAGCACGCGCAGCAAGCGCGTTTGCAGATCGAACGGCATGTCGCCGATTTCGTCAAGAAACAGGGTGCCGTTCTCAGCCTGCTCGAAGCGCCCCTGACGCATTGCCTGCGCGCCCGTGAACGCGCCACGCTCGTGACCAAATAATTCGGACTCCAATAGATCTTTCGGAATCGCCGCTGTGTTCAACGCAATGAACGGACCGTTCGCGCGTGGGCTATGTCGGTGCAAAGCGCGTGCGACAAGTTCCTTCCCGGTGCCTGATTCGCCGGTAATGAGCACGGTTGCCGCAGAATGGGACAAGCGGCCGATAGCGCGAAACATATCCTGCATGGCCGGCGCCTGGCCGAGCATTTCTGGTGCATCGGCAACGCGGTCATCCCACGTCTGTTCGCCGCGCATGCTTTCGTCGACGGCGCGGCGAATCAGTTCGACTGCCTTGTCGACGTCGAACGGTTTCGCGAGGTATTCGAACGCGCCACCCTGGAATGCCGCCACGGCGCTGTCGAGATCCGAGAACGCGGTCATGATGATGACCGGCAAGCCCGGCACCTTGTCACGCACCGTTTGCAGCAATTCAAGGCCGGAACCGCCGGGCATGCGGATGTCGGATACCAGCACCTGTGGGCTGTCGTGATCGAGCGCGGCTGCTGCATCGCGTACATTCGCGAAGCTACGCGTCGCGAAATTCTCACGAGCCAGGGCCTTTTCGAGCACCCATCGTATCGATTGATCGTCGTCTACTATCCAGATCGGCTTCATAAGGTCGGTCAGAAGTCTTTAGGTGCTTGTGGTTTTAGCAGTCGAGCGGCAGCAGAATCTGAAACTCGGTATGCCCTGGCCGGCTTTCCACTTCGATCAGGCCATCGTGCTGTTGCACGAAAGTCTGCGCGAGCGTGAGACCCAGACCGCTTCCATCGTCGCGCCCCGAAACGAGCGGATAGAAGATGCGATCGCGGATCTCTTCCGGAATGCCAGGTCCGTTGTCGATGATATGCAAGTCCAATGCCAGCTTGCACAAGCGTTTTGAAACCGTGATCTTGCGCGCCACGCGTGTGCGCAATTCAATTCGCGCATCGCCCTGCGAGATCCGTTCGCGCAATGCTTCGGCCGCGTTGCGCACAATGTTGAGAACCGCCTGGATCAATTGCTCCTTGTCGCCGCGCAGATCAGGCACGCTGACGTCGTAGTCACGCTCGATGGTAAGCCCGCGCGGAAACTCCGCGAGAATCACCGCGCGCACGCGTTCGCAAACCTCGTGAATGTTCACGTCACCGACGATATGCGGATGACGATGCGGTTCGAGCAACCGGTCCACCAGCGTTTGCAGCCGGTCCGATTCCTTGATGATGACCTGGGTGTACTCGCGCAACTCGTCACGCTCGCGCACGCCCAGTTCGAACTCCAGCAACTGCGCGGCACCCCGAATCCCGCCAAGCGGATTCTTGATCTCGTGCGCGAGATTGCGGATCAGTTGTTTGTTGACCGCCGTGAGGTCATTGATGCGCTCTTCGCGGTCGGTGCGCAAGTGGCGTTCGTTTTCGAACAGTTCCAGCAGCACATAGTCCGGCGCGCCTTCGAGGAAGCCGACGATTGCATGCACATGCAGCGGCTCGTGGCCCGGACGCTCGAGCACCGCGTCGAGATGCGTCGCGTGAAAACGGTGTTCCGCAATCGACGCGATCGTGGCAACCAGTTCATCCGCATTGGCGAAAATGTCTGGCCACGCCATCTGCCGCAGTTGCCGGCGCGAAAGATCCAGCATCGATTCCGCGGACGGATTCGCGAACGCTACTTTCAAGGTGCGCTTTTCGAGCACCAGAACCACCGTGGGCAACGCCTCGAACCCCGGCAACAAGCCTGAGTCAACCAGCTGCGCGATTTCCGACAGCGGCTCGGCATGCCCCTTTCTTGCTTTAATCAGATTCTTCAGAACCATCTTGCAGTCAGGCCGATGAGAGATGGTGATACAACAAACCGTCCACGCTATGCCAACCGCAGGCGCAAACGTTGCCTCAGGAAAACGCAGGGCAGCCCCAAGTTTTCCGTCCCCCCGCGGGGGGCCTGGCGCGAAGCGTCAGGTTTGGGGGCCCTCAGAATCGAATAAAAAAGGGACGGCGCCGCCGTCCCTTTGTGACCCGCGTTCGACCAGTCACGAGTGTGGGGCAAGCGCGCTTCGCCGAAGCTGCCGGGCGAAGCGCCATCGCCAGTTACAGCGAGTAGTACAGTTCGAATTCAAGCGGGTGCGTGGCCATACGCACGCGTTGCAGTTCGCCTTCCTTCAGTTCCAGGTAAGCATCCAGCATTGCGTCCGTGAACACGCCACCACGCGTCAGGAACTCGCGGTCCTTGTCGAGTGCTTCCAGCGCCTGGTCGAGACCGGCACACACGGTCGGGATCTTTGCATCCTCTTCCGGCGGCAGATCGTACAGGTTCTTGTCGGCGGCTTCGCCCGGATGGATCTTGTTCTGCACGCCGTCGAGGCCTGCCATCATCAAAGCCGAGAACAACAGGTACGGATTTGCCATCGGGTCCGGGAAACGCGTCTCGATACGACGGCCCTTCGGGTTCGACACGTGCGGAATCCGGATCGAAGCCGAACGGTTACGCGCCGAGTAAGCGAGCTTGACCGGTGCTTCGAAATGCGGCACGAGACGCTTGTACGAGTTCGTCGTCGGGTTCGTGATGGCGTTCAGCGCGCGAGCGTGCTTGATGATGCCGCCGATGTAGAACAGCGCGAATTCAGACAGGCCCGCGTAACCATTGCCTGCGAACAGGTTCTGGCCGTCTTTCCAGATCGACTGGTGAACGTGCATGCCCGAACCGTTGTCGCCGACCACCGGCTTCGGCATGAACGTCGCCGTCTTGCCATACGTGTGAGCGACGTTGTGGACGATGTACTTCAGTTGCTGCGTCCAGTCGGCGCGCTGCACCAGCGTCGAGAACTTCGTACCGATTTCATTCTGGCCCATGCCACCCACTTCGTGGTGGTGCACTTCAACCGGAATGCCGATCTGTTCGAGCAGCAGGCACATTTCCGAACGGATGTCCTGGAACGAATCAACCGGTGCGACCGGGAAGTAGCCGCCCTTGACGCCCGGACGGTGACCGATATTGCCGCCTTCGAATTCCTTGCCCGAGGACCACGGTGCTTCTTCCGAGCCGATCTTCACGAAGCAGCCCGACATGTCCGTGTTCCACTGGACCGAATCGAAAATGAAGAATTCAGGTTCCGGACCGAAGAAAGCCGTATCGCCCAGACCTGTGCTCTTCAGATAGGCTTCAGCGCGCTTTGCCAGCGAGCGCGGATCGCGTTCGTAGCCCTTGCCGTCCGCCGGCTCGACGACGTCACAGGTCAGTACGAGGGTCGACTCTTCATAGAACGGGTCGATAAAGGCCGTGTCTGCGTCCGGCACGAGCAGCATGTCCGACGCTTCGATGCCTTTCCAGCCGGCAATCGAAGAACCGTCAAACGCATGGCCGCTCTCGAACTTGTCTTCGTCGAATGCCGACACCGGCACCGAAACGTGTTGCTCTTTACCGCGCGTGTCGGTGAAACGGAAGTCGACAAACTTGACGTCCTCGTCTTTGACGATTTGCATGACGTCGGCCACGGATTTACTCATAACCTATCTCCTGATTAACGAATTCGGCGGATTTAGCCGCCGCCCAAATCTAGCTGACCCGTCCCTGCACGTCTACCTCAAGCTCCCCCTGTTACAGGTTGATGCTCACGGATACGCCTGACATGCCGGGCGTGGAATCGATCGGCACCAAATAAGCAGCTTCTGTGCCATGTATGCGCCAAGGCGGCGCAAAGCGCCTCGCCGCGCGCATTTGCTGGGAATCGACGCACACTGGCAGACGTGAACGAGCCCTCTTTCCTGGCGCACAGGCACCATCATAGTGCAATCGCAAAATGGCCCGAATCGAGAATCCCCATTTTGGGGCGAACGGGTCGTCGCGCACCGTTTTGGAGCACTCCGCCCGCGCTTGTACGGGAATCCGCGAGCGGGCTGGATAGCACGCATGACGGGGCCGGCGCGCTAGAATGATTATTTGGTCCGAAGGAGATTTGCTCTCATGAGTACGCTCGAACAGTTGTACGCCCAAGCCGAAAAGCGCCGGCTTGACAACCAGTTGCCCTATGCGGGCGCGGTGTCCCCCGCCGAGGCCTTCGAGCTCCTTCAACTCGACCCGCGTACGCGTCTGGTCGATGTACGCACCCGCGCGGAACTCGACTGGGTTGGCCGCCCGGTTATCGGCGACGGCCAGTACGCGCACGTCGAATGGACCCGCTATCCAGGCGCCGTGCCGAATCAGGAATTCCTTCAGCAACTGAGCCAGGCCGCTACGCCCGATACGCCGGTCCTGTTCCTGTGCCGCAGCGCCGCGCGCTCCAAACTCGCCGCCATCGCCGCGACGCAGGCTGGTTACACCAAAGCGTACGATCTGCTCGAAGGTTTTGAAGGCGACAAGGATGGCCAAGGGCATCGTAAGACGGTCTCGGGGTGGTGTTTTCGCGGTCTGCCGTGGATCGGCGCTTGAGATTCAGGTGACGCAGACGCTGTGATCGCAGGACATGCCTGGCGATGCAAGAGCCAATGCCGTATGGATCGAATCGTCGGCGCTGGATGTGACAAGAGGATGATGCGGGCGTGGCCGCATCATCCTTCGACTAGCTGCGCGGTTTAGCGACCGCCGCCGCTTCGGGTTCCACGATATCGCCGCCCAGTAGATGCACCCCTTCGCGCAACTTCACGAACGCCGCGGCGACCGCTTCCGGCTCGCCCTTTACGCCCAGATCGATATGGCGCCGCGCATAGATGCCGCCGCGCGCCGCATCCCCGACGCTCGGCAAACTGAAGACACGCACGCTCGGGAAATCGTGCTCGATTTTTTCCATCAGCGGCGTCAGCGTCGACTCCGGTAACTCGAACACCAGCAACGACTTTTCCGCATGCGGCATGGCGTGGTGCAGATGCGCATACTTCGTATCCAGCACCCATTCGATCATCGGCCAGGCCATCACCGGGAAGCCGGGCACGAAGTGGTGATCCGCCACCGAGAACCCTGGAATCTTGTTGTAGCCGTTCGGAATGATCGACGCGCCGCGTGGGTACGTGCCCATATTCAGCCGGTGACGGTTATCCGGCGACTCCAGGTCGACTGGGTTCGGAGAACTGGCCGGATGCGTTTCGCGAATCCGCTCACGGATCAATTCCGCCGCTTCGGGATGTAATTCAAGCGGCACGCCAAGCGCGGCAGCGGCGCACTGGCGCGTGTGATCGTCCGGAGTCGCGCCGATGCCACCGGTCGAAAACACAATGTCACCCGTGGCAAAGGTACGGCGTAGGGTCGCCGTGATGCGCTCCGGTTCGTCGCCGATGTACTCGGCCCAGCCAAGCGACAGGCCACGCGCGGTCAACAGTTCGATGACCTTCGGCAGATGCTTGTCGACACGCCGGCCTGACAGGATTTCGTCGCCTATGATGATGACGCCAAATGCCATTGCGGCCTCTCAGATAGATTCAGTTGGACACCACCGGCACGCCATGACGCCCGCCGTGTTCTTCCGCGCGCATGCGTTGCAAGGCGCGCAGACAGTAATAGCCAAACCACAGCGCGGAAAAGACGAGAATGAATGCGTAGATCCAGATCGTCACCGCTGTGATCACGGGGAACAGCACAATCAGCCAGACCGACGAGGCCCATATTAGCGTTGGCAGCGAACCCAGCAAACCGCTCGCCACACCGATCATCAGCAAAGGCAGACGGTAGCGCCGCACCAGCGCGCGCCGCTCGTCCCGGCTCGCATGCAGTGCGAGCGCGTCGTAGGTCATTACGCGGTAGGTGAGCCATCCCCACAGCAATGGCGGAATCAGCGCGAAAAACGGCGGAATCAGCCAGAGCGGCAGGGTCACCACCAGCAGCACAAGACAGACGAACGTCGTCCACAGCGCTTGTACGAGGCTACCGTACCACGTTCCGCCGCGGCGCATCTCCAGGCTGGCGAATTGCTTCGCAGACAGATGGCGGATCACACCTGGCATCGACAGCGTGGCGATCAGCAGCAAAATGGTCACGACGATCAGCGGAATCGCCACGGCGATCACGATGAACGGCGCCACCACGGCATGTAGCGCGGAGAAGCCCAGCCAGTCGAACAGATGATAAAGCGTGGTGGTGAACGACCAGCTCTCGAGCCATGCGCGCGTCGCGCCAGTGAGCGCCTGCCAGGAAAACCAGAGAATCACGCCCCAAACGACCGTTGCTGCCATGAATGGCACAAAGGTCAGCCAGAGCATGCGCGGGTGGAGCGCGCTTGCGAGCGCACGCCCAAACGAGCGCAACAGATCATTCATGCGAGCCAGTGCGAGTGAGCGAAACGATGGGACAAAGGGAATACAACGACCGCCAGCCACAGTCAAACCGGCGGCGAACGTGGACAGGATAAACCACGAGACGCGCCGCCGGTAGCATTGGCGGCACGGCTGGTCAAATGGCCGCGGTGTCGTTGCCCGAAGCGCCCCGCTTCTTCTGTGACAGGCGAGCCCCGATGCGCACGAAGGCGAGCCAATGCTGGGCCCAGAAGCCTTCGCCATAGTGACGGCCGGCGAGTTGATCGCGCACGCCAGTCGGCTCCATCTCGCGCCTCCACGACGCGCTGCCGAACAGCATGTCCCACCACGGAAACAGCACGCCGAAGTTGCAACCGTACTTCAGGCCTTCATGACCGTAGCCGATTGCATGATGGCGACGATGAAACGTCGGGCTGACGAGCAGACGCTCACCGAGCCAGCCGAAATAGAGCCGGATATTCGCGTGCTGGACGCTCTGCGCCAGATTGGTGATGGCAACCAGCACCACGAATTGCGAAGGCGGCACCCCTGTCACGAGCGCGATGGCGGCAAAAAACGAAGCCTGCAGCAGATCGTCGAGCAGATGGTTGCGGTCGTCGGACCACAGCGACATCTGCCGCTGGCTGTGATGCACGGCATGCAGTTCCCACCAGACGCCGAAGCGATGTTCCCAACGGTGATACCAGTAGCCGGCGAAATCCAGTACCAGCAGATACATCACGAACGTGACGACGGGCCGGGTCGTGACGCCGGGCCATATATTGTCGAACTCGAAACCGGCGATGTTGTGCAGGCGCAGCCAGCCCTGCACGGTGTCGAACAGAGGCTGCAACGCAAAGAAGAACAACAGGTTGAGGATGCCGAGCTTGACGATCCACGTGTAGATCACGTCGACGCGCACGGCCTTGCGGTTCTCCCACTTCTCGGCCGGGCGCAACGCTTCCAGCGGCCGCAACACCGCGTACATGGCCAGCACTTCGAAGACGCCGACGATTACCCAATACAGGGCGTCGTAAGTGTCTTCGTCGTAACCCATCAAGCCGAAGCGGAACAGCAACGGCTGTACGACATCGACGTACAGCAACGTCTGCGCCGCTGTGACCAGGCTATCGAGCGAAAAGAGGATCTGCTGGAACATGGTGCCCGTCGTGCAATGCGCCTTATCTGCCCTATGCGCCGTTCGGTGCCGTGACCGGCGCGCGATCGTAAAAATAGATGCCGTGCGGCGAACGGCCGACCGCGATTGTCTGGATCAGCTTGCGCGTGGTCAGGTCGATGATACCGATATGCTTCGCGAAGCGGAATGTCACCCACAGATAGCGTTTGTCCGCCGACAGTTCCATGTCATCCGGCCCTGACATCAGACCGGTGATGTCGCCGACGTTCGTGAGCGAATCTTCGTCGATGATGCTAATGGTACTCGCGACTCGGTTGGACACGGCAACATGTTTGCCGTCCGCGAGCGAACGGAAATTATGCGCGCCATTCCCCGTATGGATGGTCTTGACGATCTTCTGATCACGCCAATCCACTACCGCCACGTAATCCGCACCGGTCATGCCGATCAGCAGATATTTGTCGCCCGGTGTCATCCACAGGCCTGCCGGCACCTTGCCTACCTTCATCTTCCACTTGATCTGCTGGGTGGCCAGATCGACGGCCGCCAGTTCGCCCGAGACTTGCAGCGTGACGAACACCGTCTTGCTGTCGTTCGTGAATGCCATGTGGCTCGGCATGACGGCTAGCGGCAGACGCGAGGCGAGCGTCATGCTGTTCTGCTGGCTGTCGTAGTGATAGATGTCGAGGCGGTCCATCCGCAGCCCGGTTGTGACGAGCCACTTTCGGTCAGGCGAAAAGCCGATCTGGTAAGGATCTTCGATGTTCTCGACCCAACGCTGCACCTTGCCGGTCTTGGGGTCGACGAACATCAGATTGTTCGAGACCGAATTAGCGACGATTAACGACGAATTGTCCGGCGTCGCCATCAGGTGATGCGGTTCCTTGCCTGTCGGCACCGTGCCAACCACCTGGTGCGTGGCCTCGTCGATCAGGCTGAGGGTCGCCTCGCCGGAGTTGAGCACGATGACATTGTTGGCAAACGCGGCGGGAGAAAAAAACGCTGCGGCGGCAATGAGGGCCGCGCCGGCGGCGAACGTAGACGCCAAGCCGGGGAGAAGAAATTTACGCATGAAAACTCACTTCAGAGAACAGCAGGCATTGTAAAGCGTTTGTTAGCGTAAACGGTTGATCCAGATGGGGTATTGACATCGAAAAGGCAGCGGCGCACGACGCCCGCAATGCGCATTGCGATGTCGGCACGCACGCTCCAGGTGATTCCCACGACCTACGTCACATTGCTTCCGGCTAACAAACGCGACTCTTACTGATTTTCATCCCATATAAATCAAAGCACGTGACGTATGAGTATCGGATTCATACATCACTACATTCTCATAATACAGCCATACCAATAAGAATTAACAAGACTTTTCTCTATTCAACTTATTTTAAAACGATTATTTACAATCAAAATAATAAAATTGATCTGGCGCCTATTTTTTAGGAATTGACTTATACCGTCACTCCCCCACCCCGCCTGAGAATCATTGCACTCATCGCCCATGCTTTTAACCAAGGCGGAGACAAGGGCGTGAAATATTCGATCAGGACGCGCGGGAAACTCAGCAGAACATCGACAGGCGGATAAACCGCAGCCGGTATATCAAATTTCTCGCGTGAACAAAAAGGGCGATGGCGTTCTCCTGATTTGCATGCGTTTTCACGCCGGTCACGCCAGCAATACCGAGGATTTTTTTAAAACATGAACAGGATTTATAAATCGGTCTGGAATGAAGCGACGGGCGCGTGGGTTGCGACGTCGGAGACGGCGCGCTCGAAAACGAAGCGCGGCGTATCGCGCAGGCTGGTGATGGCGCAGGCTGTTCTTGCTGGGGCCGCGATGTTGGGCGGTGAAGTGGCGCATGCGAGCGCGGCTGCCGCGGCCAATTATTTCGACGCAAGCGGCACGGGATTGGCCGCCTTCGCAGCCCCGAATGCACAAGCCGTAGCAGCTGGCGTCGGAGCGGCTGCCACCGGTCAGAATTCGACTGCTATCGGCAACAATACGGTCTCGGCCGGCACGAACTCGTTTGCGAGCGGCGCGCAGGCAAGAGCATTCGCAGACTATTCAACCGCAATCGGTGCGCTCGCGTCCACACCGGAGATTGGCGCAACGGCGGTCGGTGCATCTGCGGCTGCTAGCGGCGTCTACTCTTCTACATTCGGCCTCAGTTCGCAAGCTAGCGGCGACTACTCATCGGCATTCGGCACCTTGGCGCAAGCGAGTAACTCAGGAGCGGTTGCAATAGGCTCGCAGGCAAGCGCCACCGGAAATGCGTCTTCCGCAATCGGATTCGGCGCCGCCGCCGCGGGCGACGGCTCGGCTGCCCTAGGTGGGTTCTCCTCCGCGAACGGCGACTTGAGCACCGCGATTGGCGTTTCGGCAACCGCCTCCGGCGTTAAGTCCATTGCGTTGGGCCACGGCTCGGTCGCTACCGCCGACAACAGCGTCGCACTGGGCGCCAACTCCACCACGACGGCCGATCTGACTCAACAAGGCCAAAGCTTTGGCGCAGACCCCGTGACGATCGCGGGCAGCACAGCCGCAGGAGAAGTTTCGCTTGGCTCCAGCGGCAACGAACGGCGCCTGACCAACGTCGCCGCCGGTTTCGCTCCCACTGACGCAGTGAATGTCAGTCAGTTGAGCGCGGTCGACAACAAGGTCGCCACGCTTGCTCAAAACACGATTCAGTACGATGCCAGTTCTGACGGCAGCAGCGTCACGCTCGCCGGATCGACGTCGACTGATGGCGGCGTCGCAGGCGGCACCACGCTCACTAACGTGCATCAGGGCGCCGTATCCGCCACGAGCACGGATGCCGTGAACGGCGCGCAGCTTTACAGCGTCACTGGCGACACCAACGCCACCTACACCGCTAACAATGGCACCGGCGTCAAGTACGTCCGCACCAACGACACTGGCCTCGCGCCCGATGATTCCCATGCCGGCGGTTTCGGCTCGTCGGCACTCGGGTATGACGCACAGGCCACAGGCGTGCGCTCGGTCGCCGTCGGTGCGTGGACGAACGCTGGCGATCTGGCCGTTGCGGCCGGATCGAATGCTCAAGCTGAGGGTGTCGCGTCGGTTGCCCTGGGCGCGTATTCGTCAGCAAGCGAGCCAGGCGCCTCCGCGCTGGGTGCAAACGCCTCAGCAACGGCTCAGAGCTCCACTGCGGTCGGCTCCGACACGCTGTCAACAGGCGTGGGCAGTTCAGCGGTCGGCGCCTACGCAGCAGCTACCGGCGACTACTCTTCGGCAGTCGGCTTCGCCTCGCAAGCTAGCGGCATCTATTCGTCGGCATTCGGCTACGGAGCACAAGCTAGCAACGAAGGTTCGGTCGCAATTGGCCCATTGGCAAACGCTACCGGCCTGATGTCTTCTGCGTTCGGATTTAACGCCAACGCCTCAGGCGACGGGTCTGTTGCCCTAGGTGCATCTTCCTTCGCGAGCGGTACCTTTAGCACCGCGATCGGCGCTTTGGCTACTGCCTCCGGCACTAACTCGGTTGCATTGGGCCAAGGTTCAATCGCTACCGAAGACAATACCGTTTCGGTCGGATCGGCAGGCAGCGAACGACGGATCACGAACGTCGCAGCGGGCGCCGATCCCACCGATGCGGTCAACGTGAGTCAGTTGACTGCCGCGACTGCTGACGCCGCCGCAGGAGTGAAATACTTCAAGGCTACGGGCGCGGGAGACGGCACTGACGTCGCAAGCGCCAGCGGCCCATACTCCGTTGCTATGGGCAGCTCCGCTTCAGCGTCTGGCGCCAACTCCGTGGCAACAGGTGCGTCGTCGTCGGCAATGGGAGCGAACAGCATCGCTGTCGGCACACAATCCGTGTCGTCAGGTGACGATTCCATCGCCCTCGGCGCCAACGCGCTCGCCGGCGCCAATCCGGCCGGCCCGAGCGCGCCGGCAGTCACCGCCGCTACTGCAGTCGGCTCCTACGCCCAGGCCACCGCTCAAAACGCTACGGCCATCGGTAACCAGGCCGTTGCCAGCGCCGACGGATCCGTCGCCCTTGGCCAAGGCTCGGTAGCCAACCGCGCTAACACGGTCGCGGTCGGCTCTGTGGGCAAGGAGCGTCAGATCACCAATGTCGCTGCTGGCGTTGAAGGCACTGACGCGGTCAACGTCAACCAGTTGAACGCTGTCGCGAGCCAGGCAGCTTCTACCGCCACCAAGGTCGACGGCGCGGTGATGTACGACACGAACGCGGACGGTTCCGGCAACAAGGGGAGTGTCACGCTCGGTGGAGACGGTGGCACGGTGATCCACAACCTGGCGGACGGCGTGCTCGCAACCGACGCGGTGAACCTCGGCCAACTGGACGCGGCAATCGGCAGCGCAGTCAGCAATCTGCAACCCACCGCCGGCTCGACGTTCTTCAGCGCGAACGGCAATGCGACAACGGAAGCGGCGCAGGCGTCCGGCACCTACGCGACAGCCGCCGGCGCAAACGCACTGGCCTCCGGTACGAACGCGACCGCAATCGGCGCGAACTCGGTGGCCAGCGGCAACAACGCAACGGCAATCGGCACGGGCGCACACGTCAGCGCCGACAACGCAGTCGCATTGGGCCAAGGCTCGGTGGCAGACCGCGCCAACACGGTATCGGTCGGTGCGGCTGGCAGCGAACGCCAGATCACCAATGTCGCCGCCGGCGTGCAAGGCACCGACGCTGTCAACGTCAACCAGTTGAACTCCGGTATGAGCAGCGCGGTCGGCCAGTCGAATAGTTACACCGACGATCAGGTCCGCTCGGCACGCCGCGATTCGTACGGTGGCACCGCCTCGGCGTTGGCTGCTGCGGGACTGCCGCAAGCTGTGTTGCCGGGTCGCGGCATGGTAGCGATCGCAGGTGGCACGTATGCAGGTCAGTCGGCTGTCGCCTTGGGCGTGTCGCAACTGTCGGAGACCGGCAAGTGGGTCTACAAGGTGCAAGGCACGAGCGACTCACGCGGCCAGTTTGGCGCGTCGGTCGGCGCCGGGATGCACTGGTAAACAGCAATATTGGTGCGGTCTGGTTCGCACCATCCAGAGCAATCATGCCATGCAGAACAACCGTTTTGCATGGGACCGGAATAAGCGCTAACGCGCGAACTCCGGTCGACACACGAAAGCAGCGAGTGGATGCGGGTCCGGGCGGGCCTGCATCGTTTGCGCGACATCGAACTCAAACATCGATGTCGCGCTTTTTTTTCGCGCGCGTTCTTACCGCTGCATCGACTCCCACACCTTGTACAGGCGTTTCACCGATACCGGCATCGGCGTCCGCAATTCCTGGGCAAAGAGGGAGATACGCAGTTCCTCCAGCAACCAGCGGAACTCCAACAGCCGCGCGTCCATCACACCGCCTCGCTGCGCGAGCGCTCGCTGATAGTTTTGCAGCAAAGGCTGAAACTCTGCGAATTGTCGGGCATCGCGGGTCGCGTCGGCCTTCAGCTTGTCGATTCGTAAGGCCATTCCCTTCAGGTAGCGCGGAAAGTGCGCAAGTTGCGCATACGGTGTGTCAATCAAAAAGCGTTTGCCGATCAACCCGTCGAGTTGGTTCTGCATGTCCGCATACGCTGCCGCAAACGGCTTCGCCTGCACGAGCTTTTTGGTCACGCTCGCGTACTCCGTGAGAATCTGCCCCACCAGCCGTGCGATTTCCTGAGCAAGCAG
Source organism: Paraburkholderia sp. (assembly GCF_049581445.1). Lineage (GTDB taxonomy): Bacteria > Pseudomonadota > Gammaproteobacteria > Burkholderiales > Burkholderiaceae > Paraburkholderia. The sequence continues at coordinate 27,370 of NZ_JBAURZ010000161.1, forward strand.
CGTCAAACGGCTGCGCCCTTCGTCGCGACGGGTATGGAAGCTCACGTCATCGGCGGGCAGCGGGTCTTGCAAACATGCGCGATCGAGCGCTGTATCGATCAACTGGTCACGCAACTCCTCCTGAGTGCCGCGCGGCATGAACTGCATCGCCATTTCGCGCAGACCCGGCAGGTTCTTCTCCAGATATTTGATCGGCTCCTTCAATTGCAACGCAAAGAGCCGCCGCAGCCCGGCACGATGAATGCGCGTGGCTTCGTCAGGCGAATCGAAAACCTCGACGTCGCAATGCGTGCCACGATCGACGAGCGCAGGGTAACCAAACAGCGTCTGCCCGCCACGGCGGATTTCCAGTAACTCCGGCAGCTTGCCGAAATTCCACGTCGTCAGCTTCTCGTAGAGCGCAGTGGTCCCGGTCCCTTCCTGCGACGAAGTCTGCGGCACAGGCACACCGCCTTGTCCCCGCGTGGGCCTGCCTTGCGCAGACGCGCCTGATGCTACTGCCTCTGCGCCGCCCAACCCGCCGCGCGCATTTCCCAAGGAGCCACCTGCCGCAGCGCCAGCACCACCGCCACTGCCCACCGAAC
>NZ_JBAURZ010000162.1:0-25195 GCF_049581445.1 Paraburkholderia sp.
CGCCCGAAGTCGACCTGCCGGAAGCGCGCGACGCCGCTACCACCGCCGCATGGATCGACGCCGTGCTGCGCGGCGAAGCGCCGGTGCCGGGGGCAATCGAGCGGCAGATCGAGGTTATCGTGAATATCGCCAGAACGCCGGTGTGACGGGCCTCGCGAGGCGCTCCTCCAGCCCGGAAAGGCGCCTCACAACGTCAGCGCAAACAGATTGGCGGTTGACACGCCCCCGCCCGCTCGCATACATTCGACCCATGCGTTCCCTTCCGAACACCCTCCGAATTACCTTCGGCCGCCTAGCGCGGCCCCTATCGCTACGTCTAGCGTAAGCCAGGCGTAGCGCCGCACGTCGACCGCCCCACGCGGTTTGCAAGCGGTCCTCAAAGCAGTCCCGCAGTTCCTGTTTCACCCCAACCGTAGTTCCTTTTACAACCTGTAAGTCGTCTGTATTCGTCCGTTTACCGTTCGGACGAATCGCGAGGGTCAAATGCACGTTGCATGGGCATCATCCACGTTCGTTCCCGGCGTCATCATCGCCATGACGTTCCTGACACACGCCCGTTCTTCCTTCCCGCTAGCGACCGGCTGGCGGGCCGTGCACCTGTGGCAGCCCGCCAGCCGCCCGACGCCACACCCCTTTGCATACGACGAAACGAACGAGGCTCACCATGTTGCGCAACCCCGCTGAAAAATACCGTCCCTTCCCCGCCGTCCGTTTGACCGGCCGAAAATGGCCCAGCCGCACCATCCAGCAGGCGCCGGTCTGGATGAGCACCGATCTGCGCGACGGCAACCAGTCGCTGAGCGAGCCGATGAACATCGCGCAGAAGCTCGAATTCTTCGAGATGCTGGTCGCGATCGGTTTCAAGGAAATCGAAGTCGGCTTTCCGTCGGCCTCGCAGACCGACTTCGATTTCGTGCGCAAGCTGATCGACGAAAAACGCATTCCGGACGACGTGACGATCGAAGTGATCGTGCAAGCGCGCGAGGAACTGATAGCCCGCACCTTCGACGCGCTCGAGGGCGTGCCGCGCGCCATCGTGCATCTGTACAACGCCGTGTCGCCTTCGTTCCGCAAGATCGTGTTCAACCAGTCGAAGGACGAAGTAAAGGCGCTCGCGGTGGAAGGCACGCGCCTCATCAAGCAATACGCGCAGGAACGCCCTCAGACCCACTGGACCCTCCAGTACTCGCCCGAAACCTTCAGCACGACCGAACTGCCCTTTGCCCGCGAAGTGTGCGACGCCGTTGCACAGGTCTGGCGCCCGACGCGTGATCACAAGATGATCGTCAACCTGCCCGCTACGGTCGAAGCGGCGATGCCCAACGTGTACGCTGACCAGATCGAATGGATGGACCGCAATCTCGGCTACCGTGACAGCATCGTGCTGTCGGTGCATACGCATAACGACCGGGGCACCGCGGTCGCGGCCGCCGAACTCGCCTTGCTGGCGGGCGCCGACCGCGTCGAAGGCTGCCTGTTCGGCAATGGCGAGCGCACCGGCAACGTCGACCTCGTCACGCTGGCGATGAATCTCTACTCGCAAGGCATCGATCCGGGCCTCGATTTCTCCGATATCGACGCCGTGCGCCGCGTGGTCGAACGCTGCAACCAGCTTCCGGTTCACCCGCGTCATCCGTATGTGGGCGACCTGGTCTACACGGCGTTTTCCGGGTCGCATCAGGATGCGATCCGCAAGGGCTTCGCGCAGCAGGCGGAGGATGCCATGTGGGACGTGCCGTATCTGCCAATCGACCCGGCTGACGTAGGCCGCAGCTACGACGCTGTCATCCGCGTGAACAGCCAGTCTGGCAAGGGCGGCTCGACCTACCTGCTCGAGCGCGGCATGGGCTTCACGCCGCCGCGTCGTGTGCAGATCGAATTCAGCCACGCGGTGCAAGACGTGGCGGATCGCAGCGGCGCAGAAATGACCGGTGAGGCCATCTGCGCGTTGTTCGCCCGTGAATACTTTGAAACCAGGGGCCCCGCGCGCCGAGTCAATGCCTCGACGGTGCGCTGGCAAAACCGCGATGTGAATGTGGTTGCGGTCAAGTCAGCGCAGCACGCCCCGAACGATCAGCAGGGTCAATGCGAGCGGCACGCTCAGCAGACCGCGCGCGCCGTGTCCGCGGCGGCAGGGATTGCGGTCGAGATCGCGTCCGTAGAATTCGTATGCGCGGTAGACGGGCGCACGGCCGTGTTCGTGGGCTGCCGCGTGGGCGAGCAAGGTGTTCGCTACGGAGTCGGGGTCAGTGAAGATGCGGCGGCAGCGGTCGTTGATGCTGTCGTCAGTTCAGTCAATCGCGCCGGGTGGCAGGAAACGGACCGCAGAGCGGCGGCCTGACGGCCCTACGGGTAATCACAAGGCAGCAACAGGGCGACGACGCGGCAGCAACATGAAGCAACAACAGTAGCAACAGCGCAGTTCAACGGCTTGCAACGGCAGGCGACAACTTGAGCAAGGGCGGCGCAACATGCCGCCTGCGTAGAAAGGCCGCTCACGAGGCGGCCCGGCGACGAGGTTCAAACGAACCTGGCCCATCCAGCCCTACTCGATCGCACAACGCGTCGCCTGCCACGCAACCAGCCGCCACTGCCCGCCCTCCTGCGCATGGATGGCGGTGTAGGCAATCGGGAAAAGCAATGCGCCGTTATTGGCCTCCATCTCGATCAGCGCCCGCCCAGTAACCACACAGGTTTCGCGGCCGACCGGCAGCACGTCCTGCGACTGGATTTCAATTTGGCGGTAACGGCGACGCCCGCCAGTGATGCCGTCAATGAACTGCTGCTTTGTTTCCCGTTTGCCGTTCGTATGGACATAGCTCACGCTTTCGGAGAGCAGTTCGTCGAGCAACGGCCCATTGCCGTCGACCATCGCGCGGAAGCGGTCACGCTCCAGTCCACGAATCGCTTCGATCACTTTTGCCGGCATTGCTCAGCCCCTTTGCGTCGACGGCCCGACAGAGGCCACGGTCGTCAGAGTTATGTTGCATAGATAGCTGGCTGAAATTTATACCAGGATTCGGCTCTTTGATACCGCCGTTCGATGCCGGTCGAAAAAGGTCCCAACCGGATGCCGTCGAGGCGCTGAGAAACGTCCCACTCGGTCCCGGCCCGACAGTTTCCCAGGACTGAGAATGCGCTCTAAACCGGGCGCCGCTCCCAGTTTCCCGTCGATTCGCCCCTTTATACGACCAGCAGGCAAAGTGGAAAATCGCACTGCAATCCATAAAGTGCGCTAGTCCTTGGACAAAATGTCAAAAGCGATGCATTTTTAACCACCAGGCCTCTCACTCGGCAGCGATCCCGACGCTCCACGACACCTCCCCGAAAGGCGTATCATGCTATTGAAAGCTAAATTTCAATAGGTAGCCGGGAACCAGGATACCCCCACATACTCTAAGTATTAGCACTCACTAATTCAGAGTGCTAACATCCACGCTGGAGTCGATTTCTGACTAAGCTTTTGCCTGATTCCAAAGGAGTTTCCTACGTGAGCAATGCAATGACCCTTCCGAGTACTCTGAGCCCGTCGTCGGCTAAGGCCGGTTCGGCAGGTGCACTGACGCTCTCGCACGCTTCGCTGCTGCCCGGTCAACTGGGCAATATTGACGCCTACATCCAGGCCGTAAACCGGATCCCGATGCTGACGCCGCAGGAAGAGCGCCAGTTCGCCACCGAATTCCGCGATCAAGACAATTTGGGCTCTGCTCGCCGCCTGGTGCTGTCGCACCTACGGTTGGTGGTGTCAATCGCCCGTAACTATCTGGGCTATGGCCTGCCGCATGCCGACCTGATCCAGGAAGGCAACATCGGCCTGATGAAGGCCGTCAAGCGCTTCGACCCGGAGCAGAACGTACGTCTCGTGTCGTACGCCATGCACTGGATCAAAGCGGAGATCCATGAATACATCCTGCGCAACTGGCGCATGGTGAAGGTCGCCACGACCAAAGCGCAGCGCAAGCTGTTCTTCAATCTGCGTAGTCACAAGCAGGGCTTGCAGGCGTTCACGCCCGAAGAGATCGAAGGTCTCGCGAAGGAACTGAACGTCAAGCGCGAAGAAGTGGCCGAGATGGAAACGCGCCTGTCCGGTGGCGACATCGCACTGGAAGGCCAGGTCGAGGACGGTGAAGAAGCGTTCGCGCCGATCGCCTACCTCGCCGACTCGCACAGCGAACCGACGGCGGTTCTGGCGGCACGTCAACGCGACAAGCTGCAAAGCGACGGCATCGCCAGCGCGCTCGAAGCATTGGACGCGCGTAGCCGCCGTATCATCGAAGCACGTTGGCTGCACGTCGAAGATGACGGTTCCGGTGGTTCGACGCTGCACGACCTGGCTGATGAATTCGGCGTATCGGCCGAGCGGATTCGCCAGATCGAGGCAAGCGCCATGAAGAAGATGCGCGGCGCATTGAACGAGTACGCGTAAGACATACCGGCCAGCCCGGTCTTTGTCTTAAAGAAGCCCTGCCCTCTTAAGACGGCAGGGCTTTTTTGTCTTCGTCCTTCAGATTCGCGCCCCGTTTCCTTGACGTAGAGCAATTTAGATTGCAATACTGGGATCGACGGCACGCATGCGCGACCCATTGCCACAGTCGCGAACGCCTCCACTGCCAGCCCCTATCCTAGTATTCGTTATGTACTACTGGCCAGGCGACGCAGGTTGCCTGATCCCGGCCGGCAACCCCGGCGTGAAGTCGTCCATCGACCGATCATGACCATAACGCTGCATGACAGGAACCCTCCGCGTCCCGCCTTGCGCGCGCGACTGGCTGGCTGGGTACGCGGCCCGACGTTCGGCAGAGATATCGCCATCGTCCTCGTCATCAAATTTGCACTGCTGATGGTGCTCAAGTACACCCTCTTCAATCATCCTCAGGCGGACAACATGTCCATGCCGCCTGCACTCGTCGCGCAAGCACTGCTCTCAGTGCCTGTATCGCATTCGTCTCAAGGTGATCAACATGCCCGTTAGCGATGTCGTCGATCTGTCGCGCCTGCAGTTTGCCGTAACGGCGCTTTATCACTTTCTGTTCGTACCACTTACGCTTGGCATGACATGGCTGCTTGTCATCATGGAGTCCGTCTACGTGATGACCGGCAAGCAGATCTACAAGGACATGACCCAGTTCTGGGGCAAGCTGTTCGGCATCAACTTTGCCATGGGCGTGACGACCGGCCTCACACTCGAGTTCCAGTTCGGCACTAACTGGTCCTACTACTCGCACTACGTAGGCGACATCTTTGGCGTACCACTCGCCGTCGAAGGATTGATGGCGTTCTTCCTTGAATCGACTTTCGTTGGCCTGTTTTTCTTCGGCTGGAACCGTCTTTCCAGAGTGCAGCATTTAATGGTGACCTTCCTCGTTGCGCTTGGCTCGAACTTGTCCGCATTGTGGATTCTGGTGGCCAACGGATGGATGAACAATCCGGTCGGCGCCGAGTTCAACTACGAGACGATGCGCATGGAACTGTCGAGCCTCTTCGCGGTAATCTTTAATCCGGTTGCCCAGGTGAAGTTCGTCCATACCGTTTCGGCCGGCTATGTGACGGCGTCCATGTTCGTGCTGGGTGTGTCGTCGTGGTATCTGCTCAAGCGCCGCGATACTGAATTCGCGTTGCGCTCGTTCGCGATTGCCGCGGGCTTCGGTCTCGCATCAACCGTCTGCGTGATCGTGCTCGGCGACGAGTCGGGCTATACCACGGGCGAAGTCCAGCAGGTGAAACTCGCCGCCATCGAATCCGAATGGGATACCGCGCCCGCGCCGGCACCGTTCACGATCATTGGCATTCCGAATCAGCAGGAGGAACGCACTGACTATGCCATCCGTGTTCCATACGCCCTCGGCATCATTGCAACGCGCTCAATCGATGAACGCGTGCTGGGGCTAAAGGATCTGATCGCCCACAACGAAACGCGCATCAAGAGCGGCATGCTCGCGTACGGTGCGTTGCAGCAGATCAAGCAGGGCGACGCCACCGACGAAGCCAAGGCCACCTTCGACGCGCATAAGGAAGATCTTGGCTACGGCCTGATGCTCAAACAATTCACGGCCAACGTGACCGATGCGACGCCGGACCAGATCACTCAGGCTGCGAAGAAGACCATTCCGCCCGTCGCGCCGGTGTTCTTCTCCTTCCGGTTGATGGTGGGTCTTGGCCTGCTATTCCTTGCCACCTTTGTGGTGGCGTTCTGGTTTTGCGCGCAGCGTACCTTGCTGCTCGACAAGCGCCGCTGGTTTCTGCGTTGGGCGGTATGGGCCATTCCCCTTCCGTGGCTCGCGGCCGAGTTCGGCTGGATTGTCGCTGAGGTGGGTCGCCAGCCATGGACCATTGCCGGCATCCTGCCCACCGCGCTGTCCGCCTCGAGCCTGACGCCAACCGATCTGTATCTGAGCATCGGCGGATTCGTGGTGTTCTACACGGCGCTGTTCGTGATTGAAATCACGCTGATGTTCAAGTACGCGCGCCTCGGCCCATCGTCATTGCATACAGGACGCTACTACCACGAGGAAAAATCGGGCGCGTCACCGCTGGCTAGCAACACGGCTGCGTGATCCGCCACCACGCTGCATCAGGTGAACCAAGGGGAAAATCATCATGGATTACGCAACCCTCAAACTGATCTGGTGGGTATTGATCGGCATCCTGCTAATCGGCTTTTCGCTCACCGATGGGTTCGATATGGGCACCGCTATTCTGCTGCCGTTTATCGGCAAAAACGACGCGGAACGACGCATTGTGATCAATACGGTCGGCGCAACGTGGGAAGGCAACCAGGTCTGGCTCGTCACCGCCGGCGGTGCGATGTTCGCGGCCTGGCCGCTCGTCTACGCAGCGTCGTTCTCGGGCTTTTACTTCGCCATGCTGCTGGTGCTGTTCGCGCTGTTCTTCCGGCCGGTGGGCTTCGACTATCGCGGCAAGCGCGATGACCCGCGCTGGCGCAGTGCCTGGGACTGGGCCTTGTTCATCGGTGGCTTCGTACCGGCGCTGGTGTTCGGCGTCGCGTTCGGCAATCTGCTGCAAGGTGTGCCGTTCTCATTCGACACGGACTTACGCGTGACCTATCACGGCAGTTTCTTCGAACTCCTGAATCCGTTCGCGGTGTTGTGCGGGCTCGTCAGTGTGTCGATGCTTGTCGCACACGGCGCTGCCTTCGTCAAAATGAAGACGGATGGTGTGATCGCCCAGCGCGCGTCGACGGCGCTGCGCTTCGCATCGCTCGCGGCCGTGGCGCTGTTCCTGGCCGCCGGTGCGCTGATCGCTACGTTGATCGGCGGTTATCAGATTGTCGATGCCGCACCGCTCGACACTGTCGCCAATCCGCTGCTGAAAAGCGTGATCGGTGCACCAGGCTTGTGGCTCACCAACTACTCCACTTACCCATGGATGATCGCGGCGCCTGTAATCGGCGTGGTCGGCGGTCTGGTGGCGCTGGTGCTTGCCAGTTCACGCTTTGAAAAGAGCGCCTTTATCGCCACGGGGCTGATGATCGTCGGTGTGATTCTCACCGCGGGCTTTTCGATGTTCCCGTTCATCATGCCGTCGTCGCTCGATGGGCGTAGCAGTCTGACGGTCTGGGATTCGACTTCGAGCCAGATGACGCTGGAGATCATGCTGGGGGCGGTGATCATCTTCTTGCCTATCGTGCTGATCTACACGAGCTGGGTATATCGCGTGATGCGCGGCAAAGTCACCGCCGTCGCGATGGAAGAGCATCACCATACGATGTATTGAGGCGTGGCGCGTTGAACCTCGTGGACGTCACTTGAACCTGATTGAAGCCTGATTGGCAGGAGCAGATGATGTGGTACTTCAGCTGGATTCTTGGCATTGGCGCGGCGCTTGCGTTTGGCATCATCAATGTGATGTGGCTTGAGTCGCAACGGTCGGCGCAGGTGGTGAAACAGAAGATGGATTGATTGGGGTTGCAAGCGCGTGCGTTCGTCCGCGCTTCCCTAGGACCCCGCCCAACAATTACGTCTCGCCAGCCATTCGCTCCATCACGCTGTGAAGAAGCCTGAATCCTAAGCTGGTGTGCACGCCCGCTGCACAAACAAAACCCCACGTCGATAAAGACGTGGGGTGGTTAGCAGTCATCGGGCGCAATCCGTTGCGCCTCTTTTCCCGGCACTTCTATGTACCGGAAGTGAGCTTCCTCAGACACTCGACGTACTCATCCGGCCCCAAGGTTTCGAAACAAAAATAGATGCCCACACCCTTTTCATCAATCGCGTTGCGAAGAAAGTCGTGAGCGAACCGATTGCATCGCTCCTGATACGCCTCCCATGGAACAAGCGTCCGCGGGGAATAGTCTGCGATGACGTCCAAATATGGCGCTACGCCATCCGAATCAATACGAACACCCTCGATTCCGAGCACGGCCATTCCGGCACTCTGGCAGACCATGACGAACTGCTGTGCAGCGCCACCGGTCAGAAATATTTCACCACTAGGTTGCACCTCAGCACGTTCGAGGAACTTTGCGTAGAGTTCGCCTTCCTTTGTCATCTCTGCTCACTCAAAATGGATTTTACCAGTTCGGATTATTCCGGTCCGATACCTGAACGACTGTGCCATCGACGTCGTTGCGTACGACGTACGAGCCGTCGTCACGCACATATGCGGTTGCGGGCTCGTCGCGCCGGCCGCTGCCGTCCTCAAGGTTCCTCATGTCGCGCGTTTTCGTCGTCCGGGAAGGATTTTCGATTGTGTTCTCGACATCCTTTTCCGGCCACCCTCGTTTTTTCATTTGCCTTGCAATCTTGCTCTCAATGAGAGTCTGGACTAGTGATGGCTCGGCGTCGCAGCTTTTCGTGTCTTTCACGAAATACGGCTTGATAAGCTCGATCCCCGTGATGCTCCACCGGACAGGTGGAACCCAGCATTCAACGCACACAGGCTCAAGACCCGGTTCCTGCAAAAACTTCAACGCCGTCACCCAGCCCGCAAGATTGACCGGCGGCCCAGCCGGGGTAATCCTGTTTTCGAAGTTATCTAACCATTGATCAATCTCATCACTGCCAATGGCCGCGTCCGCGCCCAGGTTTGTGGAGACCGTCCCAACTCGGGAGGTTATCCTGCCGTCCGGTGAATAGTTGTACGTCACCTTTAACAATCGCGTGACATTGCCGTTGGACGGACTAGCGCTTTCGTTGTACCAGAAGGTACTTAGTCGCCCTCTCGGATCGTACACAGCGCTAACCAGAAATCCGGGCCCTTGGATCAAAATCGCCCTGTGCGCTTTGTCGCGAGCGCTAACCAAATACGAATTGCCTCCCAGTCGGTTAATGATCGAGCGGAGATTACCGGTCCCGTCTTGCGTTACACCCCATTCACCAGTTAGAACGCCGCCATCCTTCTGTTGAACGAAATTAACCTGGTTGGAGTCGTCGTACACCATCCCCACCGTATGCAACTGACCAGCTAGATGCGCGTCAAAACCATTCGCACCGGTCGCGTCATCTGTTGGCCCTTCGCTCAGCCCGGTTAAGTTGCCGTTTCCGTCGTAAGCATAAGCGCGCATCCATCCTGCCGATGCGACCATCGACGGACGCATGGTCGCAGCATCGGTATACCGGATCGAAATTTTGGCTGTTCCAAATGAACCCCGCTGAATGACTGTCGCTGGGCGGCCAACATCGTCGTACGCGTATTCCGTCGCGCTGCCGTTAGCAGCCTTACTGGCGAGCAGGTTCCCAGCAGCATCCCATGTTTTCGCCGAACCAGCGCTAGTGCTGACCGGCTGCCTCTGTCCGGCAATTGAAGAGAAATTTAGCGTCGTAGTTCGCGCGCTATTGCTGATGGTCGTCGAGTCAACGCCGTACGCCATCTGCACGTTGCGGTTGGTATCGGGATGGGAAACTGCGGTCGCGCGACCGCTGGAGTCATAAGCCCACGTTGTGATCCGCGAGCCCATTTCGTCGATCACGCCGGTCAAGGCACCCGTGAAGCGGGGATCGTCATAGACATATCTCCGTTCACTCTCGTCCGGCCATATTAGGGAAATCAGGTTGTCATTGGTGTCGTAGCCATACCGCGTGACGCCACCGGTGGGATCGACCATCCGAGTGATTCGCCATTGCGAATCGTAGCTTAGGCTGATCGTGAGATCGACGTGCGGGTTGGTATTGGCAGCGTGCCGATTTATCGAAATCAACAATCCTGGAGACGGGGCGATGTCACGGGCCGTATTTGAATCGCTATAGGTGAGTGTCGTTACTACACCGTCATGGGCGCTGACAGAAAGCAGCGATCCTGTGGGGGAATATGATTCAGCAAGGTTGCTGAGCAAATCGGTAAGCGTCCACGAAGATGCCCCCTGCACTAGCGTTAGCGGTTCGCCCCCCGCCACGCGCCATGTACCATTCAGTTTGTTGAATGTGACCGGGTCTCCATTTTCACGGTAAGCGACGACCTGTGGAACTCCGGTGTTGGCATTAGAAACGTTCAACTGCCGCTGCCAGTCATGAAACCACAATGAGCCGAAACCGGCATCTGGTCTCGCAAGTGGCCTAGCTCTATAAATGCGTTTAAAGAACATCGGCACGTCATCCCCACTGGCGAAATCCGTTTCGCTAAGAGTGGTTGAGCCAGAGCCCGCGTGAATCGGGTCAGCAACTGGACAAGTTTTTTCTGGCGGACTGTCTGGCGGCGTTCCGCACCATCTTTTTATTCTCGTCGGTTCGTTGACGCAGTAGTGGTTGCTCAGATTGATCGGGGTGTTGCCCCACGCGGTGGCGTAGCAGGTCGAGGTTCCCTGTATAGCACCCGACTTCACGTAGAATCCCGCACAGATGCCGTCGCCGCTTTCCGCGTTTGCTCCGCAAGCGGTCAGCAGCAATGTGAAGGCGACTAGCAAGCGGCGCATCATTCCGGCGGGGATACCCGGTAAATTCCACTCTTTCATTTCGCTCCTCTATTGTTGGTTTCGCCCAGATAGGCGTAACCATTCTTAAGGAGACTGAAAGGCGATAAAATCCGAGTATTCCGAAAAATCTTATTCCATTGCTGTTTCACCAATCTACATAGCCGCTTGCTGCCGCACGACCTGACAGAAATGTATATGTGGATCAGTGCGCGATTCGCACGTCGCACTGGGCGCGACGGCCGACCTCGGCGCGTCAGGCCGCGATGTCGAATTGTGGAAATGGAGATGCGTGCCTAGCAACCAAGGACCGCATCGAAGAAGAAATAGCCCGCATGCGAGCGGGCCTTGGGAGTAAGTCACTCGCAGCCTGAAGGACATGCGCACGCCATAAAGCGCAACACGTCGTCCAACATCCCTTCAGGCTTCGACGGCGCCCGAAATGCGCCGTTCTTTTTTACACCACGTCAGTCAGCCACGGAACCAGTCACCCACTTCCGTGTACTTAACCGTTTTCAAGCCGGTTGCGGTGCCACGCCACCCGCCGCGCCCGCTGCCGGCAACCGTGCCGACAACACCTGCGCATAACGCTGAGCCGCATCACCCACAACGATGTGGAACGTATCCGCAGACACCCAAGCCACATCAAGCGCCGCGAGACGCTGACGATCCACCGCTGCAGGATCGGTCACCACGACGCGCAGGCGCGTCGAAGCCACCGCATCCAGCGAAACGATGTTCGTGGCGCCGCCGAAAACAGCAATCCAGCGAGCCGGATCAGGATCAAGCGGGCCCGATTGCCCACCGCCAACCGCTGCGGCCGGTGCCGCAGCGACCGCAGTTGCTGCCGCAGCAGGTGCGACAGCAACGCCAACGCCTTGAGCGATCGTAGTACGGATTTCATCAGCGATGATATCCGCCTCCGGTCCGATGATCACCTGCACGCTGGTTGCACCGCGCTTGAGCACGCCACGCGCACCGATCGTCTTCAACTCCGTTTCCGACACCTTGTTGGGATCCACCACCGACAGACGCAGACGCGTCGTGCAGGCATCAACGATGGACAGATTCGACGCGCCGCCCAGAGCCGCGATATAACGCACGGCACGCGGCACGCTCGCCGCAGCAGCCGGTGAAACAAAGCCACCCTTATCGAACGACTCGACCTGTTCTTCAGCAGCAGCGGGTTCGCGACCCGGTGTTGCCATGTTGAACTTGCGGATAAAGAAGCGGAACAGACCGTAGTACACGACCGCATACACGGCACCGACCACCAGCGCCAACCAGCCCTTCGTCGACAGACCATAGTTCAGCACATAGTCGATCGCGCCAGCCGAAAACGTGAAGCCGAGATGAATCCCCAGCGCCGAGCAAACGGCAAGCGAGATCCCGGTCAGCACGGCGTGGATCGCATACAGCGCTGGTGCGAGGAACATGAAGCTGAATTCGATCGGCTCAGTCACGCCCGTCAGGAACGAGGTCAGCGCCATCGAGAACAGCAGGCCGCCTACCATCGCACGGCGTTCCTTCGGTGCCTCGTGGAACATTGCCAGACACGCTGCTGGCAGACCGAACATCATGACCGGGAAGAAGCCCGTCATGAATGTTCCTGCGGTCGGGTCGCCCGCGAAGAAGCGGTGCAGATCGCCCGTTACCGCAGCACCGCCGCCCGGCGGCGTGAAGCTGCCGAACACAAACCATGTCAGCGAATTCAGGATGTGATGCAGACCCGTGACCAGCAGCAAGCGGTTCAACACCCCGAATACGAATGCGCCAATCGCGCCGGCGGTGGTCAGCCAGTGGCCGGCCATATCGATCGCCGATTGCACCGGTTGCCACACGTAGCCGAGCACAATACCGATCGCGAGACAGGTCACCCCCGTGGCAATCGGCACGAAGCGTTTCCCTCCGAAGAACGCGAGGTACTCAGGTAGCTTGATGTCCTTGTACTTGTTGTACAGCATCCCGGCCACGATACCGGCCACGATCCCCGACAACACGCCCATATTGAGCTTGTCGTTGATGTCCTTCATCACCGCGATTTCGACCAGGTAACCGATCGCACCCGCCAGCGCCGCAACGCCGTTGTTGTCCTTCGCAAAGCCGACCGCAATACCGATTGCAAACAGCAGCGGCAGGTTGTCGAAAATCGCGCCGCCTGCATCGGCGATCATCTTGATGTTGAACACATCGGGCTGGCCTAGTCGCAGCAGAAGCCCTGCGACCGGTAGCACCGCGATCGGCAGCATAAGCGCGCGGCCAAGGCGTTGCACCTTCAAAAACGGGTTTCCATCCATTGATATCTCCAATCCTTTGTCTCGTGGTCGAGTCGTTGCTTTACGTGGTTATTAAGCGAAATCCCGTAGACTGCGTAGCGTTCAGTCCAGAGGCCAGGTTTCGCGACTTACTGCTCTTACCGCCTGCGCCGATTCGAGCGCCAAGGTGTCCTGGGCGCGTTGACGGCACAGTTGATAATCGAGGTTACGCACACGGGCCTTGATGCCCGGCACGGAGACGGGGTCCACCGAGAGTTCGGTGACGCCAAGGCCGACGAGTAGCGGCACCGCCAGCGGATCACCCGCCAGCGCGCCACATACGCCCACCCATTTGCCGTGCTTGCTGGCGCCCTGCACGGTGGCCGCGACCAGACGAAGCACTGCTGGGTGCAGGCCATCCGCCTGCGCAGCGAGGTCGGCCTGGCAGCGGTCCATGGCGAGCGTGTACTGGGTCAGATCGTTGGTGCCGATCGACAGAAAGTCCGCGTGCTTTGCAAGTTGATCGGCCAGCAACGCAGCCGACGGCACTTCGATCATCACGCCCACTTCAATCGGCTCAGTGCGGCCCAGTTCACGGGAAAATTCATCGATGCGCTTGCGCAAGTTGATGAGTTCAGCCACGTCCGTCACCATCGGCAGCAGGATGCGCACCGCGCCCAGCGGCTGCACCGCCAGCAGACCACGCAACTGGTCATCGAGCAGATCCGGACGCACCTGCGCGAGGCGGATGCCGCGCAGGCCGAGCGCGGGGTTCGGCTCCGGCGGCAGCGTCAGGTAATCCACTTCCTTGTCAGCGCCGACATCCAGCGTGCGGATGATCGCGGTACGGCCACTCAGTGCCTCGACGATCGACTGGTAGCTTTGACGATGCTCATCGACGGTCGGCGCCGAAGCGCGGTGGATGAACAGCAACTCAGTGCGCAGCAGGCCGACTGCATCGGCGCCGTTCTCGACAGCGGTCTTCGCGTCTTCAAGCGTCGCGATGTTGGCAGCCACTTCGATCGCGCGGCCATCTGAGGTCGACGCAGCCTTTTGCGACGTACGGCGATTCGCCTCGCGCACATCGGCCAGGCGCGTGCGTTCGTGACGGGCGCGTTCGACGTCCAGTTCGGTCGGGGCAAATTCGATTCGCCCTGCGGTCGCATCGACCACCAGTTGAGTGCCTTCGGGGATCGCGAGCAACGCATCGCCCACCGCGACCAGCGCCGGAATACCGCCTTGGCGCGCGAGAATCGCCGCGTGGGAAGTGGCGCCGCCGCGTGCCATCAAGAGTGCAGTGACACGCGTACGGTCGAGCGACGACAGATCGGACGGCGTGAACTCGTTTGCCACCAGTACCGCTTCATCCGGCAACGTGCGCGACGCTGCGTTCGAATAACCGAGCGTGCGCAGCACGCGCTTTTCCAGATCGCGCAGATCGGCCGCGCGTTCAGCCAGCAACGCATCGTCGACTTTCGTCAGGACAGCGATTTGTGCGCGAATTGACTCGCGCCAGGCAAAACCGGCGCTCTTGCCAAGGCTGATCAGATCGCGCGCCGCATCGAGTAGCGTCGGATCTTCCAGCAATACACGGTGCACCGCGAAGATACCCGCCTCGCCATGCGCCCCGCGTTGCGACGCATCATGCACCGTCTTGTTCAGTTCAGCGTCGACTTCGGCCAGCGCGCGGTCGAGCAAACGGCTTTCTGCCGCCGACGTGCCGCTTGCCGTTTCCGGCGGTTCGATATCTGCATCATCCCAGCGCACCAGCTTGCCCACGGCGACGCCAGGCGCGGCGCACACGCCCGCCAGCGTATTCGGCGCGAGTGTCATACCAGCGGCTTGCGCGACCGGTTGCGGAGCCGGCGACGTCTGCCGCGCCGGCTTCTCTTCAACTTCACCATGGGCTTCGCGCAGCAACTCGCGAGCAACAGCGTCGACCGCCGCCGCAGCCTGCGCACCCACGCCAAGAATTTCGACGGTCGCGCCCTGACCCGCACCGAGGCCAAGCAGTCCAACCACGCTTTCGATTGGCGCCTTGCGTCCTTCGAAACGCACTTCCACACGCGCATCGAGACCGCGCACGGACTCACGGGCGCGCGCCGCCGGCCGCGCATGCAGACCGCCCGCGTGAGCGAGCGTGACCGTCTGACGCGCTTCTTCCGTAACGTTGGTTGCATGACGCGACGCTTCTGCGGCAGCACCAGCGCGGGGGCGCAACACCAGCAGTTGCGTTTCGCCAGTCTTCAGCATGCCGCCTTCAGCACGTTCGACGATTTCGAACGCATCCGAGTTGGCAATCGCAATCACCGATACCAGACTCGGCGCGTTGCAAGCCACCAGATCCTGATCGAATTCGATCAGCAGGTCGCCCGTTTTCACTTGTGCGCCCTGTGCGACTTTCGGTGTAAAGCCTCGGCCGTTCAGTTCGACCGTATCGATACCGATGTGCAGCAGAATCTCGGCGCCTTCAGCCGTCGCAATAGTCAACGCATGACCGGTGCGCGCCAGATGCGTGATAACCCCGTCGCACGGCGCGACCAGTTTACCGACCAGCGGATCCACACCAATGCCGTCGCCAAACATGCCGCCCGAAAACACAGGGTCGGGCACGTTCGCGAGCAGCACGACCGGCCCGGTCATAGGTGCGAGCAAAACAATCTGGCTTTGGGAATGGCTCATCAAGCGGGACTCCTCAACACGTCGCATTTGCATTCTCGATCAGTGAGTTTCTGTGACTTTGTTCAGATGGCGCGGCGCGTCCGGATTGCGTCCGCGTGCGGCAGCAAGACCGTCAGCCATCACATAGAAGGAAAGAATGGCGGCGATCGGATCGAGCGCTGCATGGGCCGTCGTGACGAGCGGCAGCGTTGCTTCAGATACGTCGTCGGGCGCGGCGAGCAGCACGCGGGCGCCGCGCGCCTGCATATCGCGCGCTAGCTGGATCAGGCCAGCCTGTTCCGGGCCACGCGGGGCGAAAACGAGCAACGGGTAATCGCGGTCGATCAGTTCCATCGGACCATGACGCACTTCCGCGCTCGAAAACGCTTCAGCCTGGATGCCGGAGGTTTCCTTCAGCTTCAACGCTGCTTCCTGTGCGATGGCGAGACCCAGGCCGCGGCCGATCACGATCATGCGCTCAATGCCACGCAGTTCTTCAACCGCCTTCGACCAGTCGAGCGCACCGGCTTTTTGCAGCGCGTCAGGCAGGCTGGACAATGCGCCGAGCAACGCGTCGTCGCGCTGCCAGTGCGCGACCAGTTGCGCGCCAATCGACAGCATCGCAATGTAGCTTTTGGTAGCCGCGACGCTCAGTTCAGGACCCGCCACAAGCGGCAGATGCCATTCGCAGGCATCAGTGAGCGGCGACTGCGGCGCGTTGACTGCCGCCACGGTCAGCGCACCCGCATCGCGCAGCGCGCTCATCGTTCCCACCAGATCCGGGCTCTTGCCCGATTGCGAGAACGCCAGCGCGAGCTGATCACGCACCTTCAGCGGCGCCTGCTGCAACGTTGCCACGGACATCGGCAACGAAGCGACCGGCACGCCGATGCGGCTCATCGTCAAGCTGGCAAAGTAACTTGCTGCGTGGTCCGAACTACCGCGCGCCACCGTCAGCGCGACATGACGCGGCTGGTCGGCGAGCTTTTGAGCTAGTGCCTGAACGGCGGACGTATCGGTGAGTTGCGCGGCGACCACCTCAGCGGACGCCAACGCTTCATTAAGCATATTCGACAATTGATTCTCCTTCGACGTAAGTCGCGGTCAACGCCAGTTCACGATCGAACACGACGACATCGGCCCACGCGCCGCGCGCGAGACGGCCGCGGTCTTCGATGCCGAGATAGTCAGCGGCGTAGCGCGACAGACGATTTGAAACATCGGCCATGGGCAGGCCAAGCGAGACGAGATTGCGCAGCGCCTGATCCATCGTCAGGGTGCTGCCGGCGAGCGTGCCGTCGGCAAGACGCACGCCGCCGAGACACTTCGTGACATGCTGGCTGCCGAGGCGGTATTCGCCGTCCGGCATGCCGGTGGCCGAGGTGCTGTCGGTCACCACATACAAACGCGGAATCGCGCGCATCGCGGCGCGAATCGCACCCGGGTGGACGTGCAGCAGATCAGGAATGATCTCCGCAAATTCAGCGTGAGCGAGCGCCGCGCCGACCATGCCAGGGTTGCGATGATGCAGCGGCGACATCGCATTGAACAGGTGCGTAAAGCCGCAGGCGCCGTGCTTGAGCGCGGCAACCGCGTCGTCGTACGTGCCGAGCGAGTGGCCCAGTTGCACGCGCACACCACGCGCCGCAATCTCCGAGATGATGTCCATGTGGCCGGAGATTTCCGGCGCAATGGTGACCACGCGAATCGGTGCGATCGACAGGTACTTCAGCACCTCGTCGAGCACGGCGGAGACCGCCGCATCCGGCTGGGCGCCGAGCTTGCCCGGGTTGATATACGGACCTTCGAGGTGCACGCCGAGCACTCGCGCGCCGCCAGGCGTGCGGACTCGCGCGACGTCACCCAGATTCGCCACGACGTTCATCAACTCGTCGCGCGGCGCGGTCATGGTGGTGGCCAGCAGACTCGTGGTGCCGAAGCGGGCATGCGTGCGCGTGATGGTTTCAATGGCGTCGCCCGCTTCCATGACGTCGGAACCGCCGCCACCATGCACGTGCAGATCAATGAAGCCCGGCAGGATGTAGGGCGCCTCGTTGGTCGACGGATCGGCACGCTCGCCTGTGAGCGCGGTGATGCGGCCGTTTTCGTATTCGAGCGTGCCGTAAATCCACCCATCGGTGGTGAGTATGTTTCCGGTCAGCATGAGTCTCTCTGGTAATACGTAGTGCGATACGTAACTGATTCACGCCGTTCAGCGTGGCGTGAAAACGGCGTCATTACTGACGCAGTTCAGCGACAAAATCGTAGTAATCGTCCCGGCAGAAGGTGTCCGTCAATTCGATCGCGCGCTGGTCGGCGCTATAGCCGATGCGCGTGATCACCAGCAGCGCAGAACGTGGTTCGATATCCATCAACCCAGCGATCTCGCTAGTGGCGTTGACGGCCCGAAAATGCTGCAGCGCGCGCACCACTGCCATACCGCGCTGCTCAAGATAGCTGTACAGCGAGACGCCGATCGCCTGTGGGTCCGGCACGATCGCCGCCGGCAACGCGGAGTGTTCGACGGCCATCACGATACCGTCCGCACGCCGCAAGCGACGCAGACTCGCCACCGCTGCACCGGGCGACAAACCGAGATGAACCAGTTCGTCGCGATTCGCTACGCGGATGCCACGTTCCAGCCACACCGAATCAGGACGAAAACCCCGCTGCTGCATCTTCTTCGTGAAGCCGGTGAGCCGTGACAGCGGATCTTCCACGCGCGGCGTAATGAAACTGCCTGCTCCGCGGGCACGCCGGATCAGGCCTTGCTCCACCAGCAGTTCGATCGCCTTACGCGCTGTAATGCGCGACACGCCAATCGCGTCCGACAGCGTGCGTTCAGACGGCAGCGCTTCGCCCGCCGACCAGACGCCGCAGTGAATGGCGGTGGCCAGGTTACGCGCGAGTTGGAGGTATAGGGGCGTGACGTTGCGAGCGTCAGGCATCAAGGCGGACCAGCGTGTTTCCATGGGCTCAAAAGTGGATCAAAAGAAGAGCACTGGGGCAACGAAATGAGAGCCCATTATATAACCAACATAATACCAGTCAACTGATTGGTCTCATGCTGGGCTGGGGGCTTACAAAGCGTTGATAAGTAAGGAGTTTCGGCCAAAATTCGGGGATGTTGTAGCGGCTTTCGATCCTCGGTATTTACCCGTATTCGCGACCATTTCAAGCTCTTAAGCGGACCACTGGTTCGCTAGCGCACGTAGCTGCTTTGGTGTCCGCAGTACCTTTGTCATACCAATATGACGAATGCATCTTGCGGGCGAGATCGGCAATTTTTATATACGATGGCATTCAACAATACCGGTTATTAAACCCACAATATTCCTGAGAGCAACCGTTGACCGATTCCACAGCGATTCGGCGGGCTGAGGCCGTTCGTCACTTCAACCGCTTCTACACCCAGCACATCGGTGCGCTGCACGAGCGTCTGCAAAAGAGCCCGTATTCGCTAACCGAAGTCCGGGTGCTGCACGAGCTGACCCGAGGCCAAGCTCAAACCGCGTCCGCGCTCGCGCGCAATCTGGGGCTGGACAGCGGATATCTGAGCCGCCTGCTAACCAGCTTCGAGCGCCGCGCGCTGATCACGCGCCGCCCATCCGAGACCGACGCGCGCCTGTCGCTCATCGCGCTGACCGAACAGGGCCATGCAGCGTATGAGCCGCTTGACGCCGCGGCCGTCGCCGAAGTGCTGGCTGTGCTCGAGCGGCTTCAATCCAGTTCCCAGGAAGAGTTGATTGGGGCAATGAGGGTGGTCGAGCGCCTGCTCAGCGACCAGCCACAGCACGGCATCATCACGCTGCGAGCGCCGCGCCCCGGGGAATATGGCTGGCTCGTGCATCGTCAGGCGTTGCTATTTGCCTGCGAGCACGACTGGGACCAATCGTTCGAAGGGCTCCTCGCACGCGTGATCGCCGATTTCACCCAACATCACGATCCGTTGCGCGAAACGTGCTGGGTGGCTGAGCAGGACGGCACGATCGTCGGTTCGGCTTTGCTGATTGGCGTATCCACCACGGTTGCGCGGATCAGGCTGCTCTATATCGAGCCCGACATGCGGCGGCTGGGCATCGGCACGCAACTCGTCGATGAGTGTGTGCGCTTTGCGAGGCGGGCAGGATATACGAAGCTCACGCTGTCGACCGCGACGACGCTCGAACAGTCGCGGCGCCTCTGCCAGCGCGCCGGTTTTGTCTGCGCCGGGGCCGCACCCGAAGTCCGCTTCGGCCACGATCTGACCATCGAACGCTGGGAGCGGGACCTGTAGCGTGTGGATTCACGCCATTAAGCGGCAGCAATAAAAAAAGCGCCAAGGGATCCCTTGGCGCTTCGCGTTTAGGCCTCACTCGACAGTGACGCGGCTAACCGTTCACTTAGAACGACGGCACCACCGAGCCCTTGAACTGCGTCTTGATGAACTGGCGCACGTCTTCCGACTGGTACGCGGCGACCAGCTTCTTCACCCAGGGCTTGTCCTTGTCCTGAGCGCGCACCGCGATCACATTCGCGTACGGGCTATGGATGTCTTCGAGCGCAATCGCGTCTTTAGTAGGTTGCAAGCCACCGGCGAGCGCGTAGTTGGTGTTGATCGCGGCCGCGTCGACATCGGACAGCGAGCGCGGCAATTGCGCAGCGTCCAGTTCGATCAGCTTCACTTTCTTCGGGTTCTCAGCAACGTCGAGCGGCGTCGCGCTATTGCCGTTCGTGCCCGCACCCGCTTTCAACTTGATGACACCTTGCGCCTGCAACAGCAGTAACGCACGGTTTTCATTGGACGGATCGTTCGGCACGGCGACCTTCGCGCCCTGCGGCAGATCCTTGAGCGACTTGAATTTCTTCGAGTAGATGCCGAGCGGCGAGATATAGGTGAGACCCACGCTGATGATCTTGTAGCCGCGTTGCTTCACCTGGCTGTCGAGATAGGGCTGATGCTGAAAGCTGTTGGCGTCGAGATCGCCGGCGTCGAGCGCGGCGTTCGGCTGCACGTAGTCGTTGAATTCGACGATCTTCACGTTCAGGCCGTTACGCTGCGCCACTTTCTGGGCGACCGCCCAGATTTGCGCGTCGGGGCCGCTGATCGTGCCAAGTTTGATGACCTTGTCGTCGGCGTGTGCGCCGAAGCTGGTGACGAGGACCGCGCTGGCGGCAACTGCGGAGAGGGCTTTCAGGATGTTTCTGCGCTGCATGTAAATCTCGCTTTTTCTGATCGATGTCAGATTCGGGTGAAAAGTTGACGGCGCGTTGCACGCACCGTCAACTGGACCGCAAATGGTCTCATACCCACAGCGAGAAGTGAAATATCACCATCTCATATCGGTATACCTTCCGTAGCCGTGCATCAAAACGCAGTCCAATCATCGTCCGAGGCTTTGGTCGTCGGAACGGGCTGACGCGCCGCAGACGCGGTTGAAGCAGCGGTTGCTCTCGGGCGCGCGGCCACAATTTTAGGTGCTGCGCTGCTTCCGGAGTTGCTGGATGGCTTTGCGGCCACCTTGGCTGTCGGCGCTGAGGCAGCGGCCGTCGGTCGCGCCGGTTTGAGCGGTTGCACTGCCCGCGCCCCGGCCGCTTCATCCGCAGGTTCATGAGAACCGATCCGGAACACATTCACCGTCTCGCGCAGACGCGCCGCCTGATCCTGCAACGAAGCCGCTGAGGCGGCAGCCTGCTCGACCAGTGCCGCATTCTGCTGGGTCACCTCATCCATCTGCGTCACTGCAAGGCCCACTTGGGCAATGCCGCTGCTTTGTTCTTCGGAAGCGGCGGCGATCTCACCCATGATGTCGGTCACGCGTTGCACCGCCTGCACGATCTCGCCCATCGTCGAGCCGGCCTGCTCGACCAGCGTCGAGCCGTTGTGGACCCGCTCCACTGAAGCGCCGATCAGTTGCTTGATCTCCTTGGCCGCCGTTGCCGAGCGTTGCGCGAGGCTGCGCACCTCGCCCGCAACCACGGCGAAGCCACGGCCCTGTTCACCGGCGCGCGCGGCTTCGACCGCCGCATTCAGCGCGAGGATGTTGGTCTGAAACGCGATTCCCTCGATCACACCAATGATGTCGCCTATCTGCCGCGAGCTTTCATTGATCTCGCCCATCGTGCCGATCACGCGGCTGACGACGTCGTTGCCTTTGGTCGCGATATCCGATGCGGTGTGCGCAAGGCCACTTGCCTGGCGGGCGTTGTCGGCGTTCTGCTTCACGGTCGCGGTGAGCTGCTCCATGCTCGCGGCAGTTTCCTGCAGGGAGGCGGCTTGCTGTTCAGTCCGTTGCGACAGATCGCCGTTGCCTGCAGCAATCTGCTGCGTTGCTGAAGCGATCGAGTCCGAGGAACGGCGAATTTCCCCAAGCGTGCGCTGCAGGCGGTCTTGCATCGCTCGCATCGCTGCCATCATGCTGGACGAATCGTCGGCGCGGACTTCGACGACGTGCGTCAGGTCGCCCTTCGCGATACTGGCCGCGAGACTGGCTGCATGTTCCGGCTCACCGCCGAGACTCGAGCGCACGTTGCGGATGATCACGATCATCGCCAGCGAGATCAGCACGCCAACCACGCCGACGACCAGCAAATGACCGAGCAGGGTCTCGTAGTAAGCAGTGTCGATGTCCTTGACGAACACACCGCTGACGATGTTCCAGTCCCACGGTGCGAAGTGGACGACGTAGCTGACTTTCTGTGCCGTGGTTTCGCTGTGCGGCAGGCGTCCACGGTATTGCACGAACCCCTGGCCGGTGGCCTTGGCGGTGTCGACAATCGCCGCGTAAAGCAATTTGCCGTCTGGATCCCTGAAATCGCCGACCGGCTTGCCGATCATTTGCGGCAAGGTGGGATGCATCAGCACGACCGGCTTTGAATCCATCACGAACAGATAGCCGGACTCGCCGTAACGCATGGCGGCAAGACGGGCGAGCGCTTCGCGCTGAGCGTCCGCGGCACTCATCTTGCCGGCCTGTGACTGGGCGTAATAGTCGTTCACCACCCCTTGCGCCGCATCCACGAGGTTCACCATACCGGCTTTGCGCTCGTCGAGCATCGTGCCGCGCGTCTGAACCGCGCTCCACAGGCCAACGCCCAGCAACCCGAGCCATACCAGCGCGAGCGACATCCACAGCTTGCGGTTCAAACTCATCCTGCTCATTGTGTTGGTCTCTTTCGTGTGGTTTTTATTGCCGTGTCCGACGCACGTGATCTGCGCGCAAACGATTGCTTTTGCTATAACGGCAAGGGAAAGGGACAACTTGAGGCGGGGCGTGCTGAGGTGGCGCTCTAGCCAGGGCCGTGGCGACGGTTGAGATTACCCGGTACCCGCTGCGTGCTCGCGCGGAGCTTAACGCTCAATCAAGCAGCAGCTTGATGTCATGCACCCACGGTGCCGCCCCTTGGCCATCGCGGGCAAAAAGGCGCAGCTTGCCGTCGGGATCGAAGACGTAACTGGCGGCCGTGTGATCCATCGTATAGCTGTCGGGCGTCTTGCCCGGCACCTTCGCGTAGTAGACGCGAAAATCCTTGGTCACCTTGGTGAGTTGCGCCTGATCCGCAGGACGCAAGCCGACAAACGCGGGATTGAAGGCGGGCACATACTGCGCCATCAATGCGGCGGTGTCGCGCTCGGGATCGACCGTCACGAACAACACCTGCACGCGCTTGGCGTCCTTCGGCCCAAGTTGCTGAAGCGCCTGGGACAGTTCAGCCATCGTCGTTGGACACACGTCTGGGCAATGTGTATAGCCGAAGAACAGCACCACCACCTTGCCCTTGTAATCGGCGAGCGTGCGCATCTTGCCGCTGGTATCGGGCAGCGCAAAGTCGCTACCGAACTGCGTATTGCCGGTGATATCGAGATTCTGGAACGAGGGTGCCTGCTTGCCACAGCCTGCAGCCAATACCGCCGCGCCGAGCGCACAGGCCATCAGGGCGACGCGCGCGGCGCGCGCTAGCCGGTTGTTGAGCATGGGATTACGCGCCGATCAGGACACGTGCATAGTGATCGATCAACAGCGCGGCGAACAGCAGCGACAGATAAATGATCGAGTATCGGAAAGTCTTGCGGGCTAGCGCGTCGGAATACTCGCGATAGATCTTCCACGCATAGCCGAGAAAAACGGCGCCGAGCAGCACCGCCGCGGCCAGGTACACGACCCCGCTCATGCCAGAGATGAACGGCATCATCGAGACCGCGAACAGGATCACGGTGTACAGGAAAATATGCAGTCGCGTGTATTGCTCGCCGTGCGTGTTTGGCAGCATCGGCAGGCCGGCGTTTTCGTAGTCTTTGCGGCGATAGAGTGCAAGCGCCCAGAAATGCGGTGGCGTCCACACGAAGATGATGAGGACCAGAATCCACGCATCGCCCGGCACATGACCGGTCACCGCCGCCCAGCCGAGGGCCGGCGGCATCGCGCCCGACGCGCCGCCGATCACAATGTTCTGCGGCGTAGCGGGCTTGAGCAGCAGGGTATAGATCACTGCATAGCCGACGAAGGTGGCGAGGGTGAGCCACATGGTCAACGCATTGGCGAACGTACAGAGCGTCCACACGCCAAGGCCGCCGAGGACCGCGGAGAACAGCAGGATCTGGGTACTGGTGATTTCGCCGCGCGCGGACGGACGCCACGAGGTGCGCCGCATCTTCGCGTCGATCTTCTGCTCGACGAGGCAATTGATGGCAAACGCGGCGCCAGCCAGCAGCCAGATGCCAATCGTGCCGCCGATCAGGACCGTCCACGGCACCATACCGGGCGTGGAGAGAAACATACCGATGACCGCGCAAAACACGGCAAGCTGCGTGACACGCGGCTTGGTGAGCGCGATGTATTGGGAGATCCGGCTACCCGGGGTCTGGGAAAGAGTTGTGCTGTCCATGAGGGTCACGCTGGCGCGGCCCCGCGCGCTGGCAACGCGGCGCGGCCGGGACGGCTATAAGCGATTCGAAAGTTTAGCATAACGAGCAGGAGCAGCAGGATCGCGGCCCCGCCGTTATGGGCGACTGCAATGGACAACGGCCATTGCAGGACAATGTTCGACAAGCCGGTGATGAACTGGATCGCCACCACCAGCAATACGCCATCAGCGGGACGGCGCAGTGATTCGAAGCGGCGCACCTTCAGTGCGAACCAGAGCAGATAGGCGACCACGAAGATCGCGAAGGTCCGGTGGGTCCAGTGGATCGCAACCAGCGCGTCCTGGGTGATCATTTCGCCATCGCCGGTCATGCCGAGCGCTCGCCACAGGTGGAAGCCCTGCGCGAAGTTCATCGGCGGGATCCATTGGCCGTTGCAGGTGGGGAAGTCGGTACAGGCAAGCACCGCGTAGTTAGTGCTGACCCAGCCGCCTAGCGCAATCTGCACGATCAGCAGCGCCAGTCCCGCGAGCGCCGCCGCGCGCCAGCGCGCGGCCTCGGGCTCGTAGGCGG
>NZ_JBAURZ010000163.1:0-11357 GCF_049581445.1 Paraburkholderia sp.
CGCATGCGGTCGCCGCCGCGCCGATCTGGCAGGCGACGCCGGTCGAAGCCCGCGCCGATTGCCTCGCACGCGCAGCCGATCTGCTCGAAGCGCAGATGCACACGCTGATGGGCCTCGTGGTACGGGAAGCAGGCAAGTCGCTGCCGAACGCCGTATCGGAAATCCGTGAGGCGATCGATTTCCTGCGCTACTACTCGGCGCAGATTCGCACCGAATTCTCCAACGACACGCACCGTCCGCTCGGTCCGGTGGTGTGTATCAGCCCGTGGAATTTCCCGCTGGCGATTTTCATGGGACAGGTAGCGGCCGCGCTGGCTGCGGGCAACACCGTGCTCGCGAAGCCGGCGGAACAAACCCCGCTGATCGCGGCGCAGGCCGTGCGGATTCTGCGTGAAGCTGGGGTGCCGGCGGGCGCGGTGCAACTACTGCCGGGCAATGGCGAGACAGTTGGTGCGGCGCTGGTGGCCGATGCCCGCACGCGGGCGGTGATGTTCACCGGTTCGACCGAGGTGGCTCGCATCATCAACAAGACGCTCTCTGCACGTCTGGACGCCGACGGCAAGCCGATTCCACTGATCGCCGAAACCGGTGGCCAGAACGCGATGATTGTCGATTCCTCGGCGCTCGCAGAGCAGGTGGTGGCGGACGTGCTGAACTCCGCATTTGACTCCGCCGGTCAACGGTGCTCCGCGTTGCGCGTTCTTTGTTTGCAGGACGACGTTGCGGACCGCACGCTCGAGATGCTGACGGGCGCGATGCGAGAACTGGGGGTGGGCAATCCGGATCGCCTGTCGATCGACGTTGGTCCGGTGATCGACCTGGAAGCCAAGCGCGGCATTGACGCGCACGTCGCGGCGATGCGTGAGAAGGGTCGCAAGGTCGAGCAGTTGCCAATGCCGGATGGCTGCGCACAAGGCACATTTGTGCCGCCGACACTGATCGAACTCGACAGTATCGATGAACTGAAGCGCGAAGTGTTCGGCCCGGTGCTGCACGTGGTGCGCTACCGCCGCAACGCGCTGGACAAACTGCTCGAGCAGATCCGTGCGACCGGCTACGGCCTCACGCTCGGCATCCACACGCGCATCGACGAGACGATTGCGCACGTGATCAGCCGCGCGCACGTCGGCAACATCTACGTGAACCGTAACGTGGTGGGCGCCGTGGTCGGCGTGCAGCCGTTCGGTGGCGAAGGGTTGTCGGGCACGGGTCCGAAGGCGGGTGGCGCGTTGTATCTGCAGCGTCTGTTGGCCACGCGTCCGGCTGGATTGCCGAAGACGTTGATGCAGGCATTGATCGCCGATACGCCGCAGGTGGCTGAAAACAGCGACAATCCGACCTCGGCGCTGACCACGTTGCGTGACTGGCTCATTGCCGAACGCCAGCCTCAGTTGGCTGCACGTTGTGACGGGTACCTGTCGCAAGGGCTCGCGGGAGCGACGGCGGTGTTGCCGGGGCCAACAGGCGAGCGCAACACCTACACCCTCGGAGCGCGCGGCACGGTGCTGTGCGTGGCGTCGACGGCAAGCGGCGCACGCGTACAATTCGCGGCTGCGCTGGCTACTGGCAATCGCGCGCTGTTTGAAGGCGCAGCCGGCGAGCAGCTGGTGTCGACGCTGCCCGCTGCGCTCAAGCCGTTTGCGAGCGTGAAGAAGAGCCCCGATACACCGTTTGGCGCGGTGCTGTTCGAAGGCGATAGCGACGAACTGCTCGCGCTGGTGAAGGAAGTCGCGAAGCGCTCCGGGCCGATTGTTTCGGTGCAGGGCGTGGCGGCACGCGCACTGGAAAGCGGCGACGAGGACTACGCGCTCGAACGTCTGCTGACGGAGCGTTCGGTCAGTGTGAACACGGCTGCTGCAGGCGGCAATGCGAATTTGATGACGATCGGTTGAGCGAATCTTTAACGATCGATTCAATAAAACGGAAGCGGCACGACGACCACGGAACCGCTCCACTACACCTGGTACCAAGGAGAAGCTATGCAACACAAGATGAACCAGCTGGCAGGCGCCGCGCTCGTCGCAGCCATGTCGCTGGCGGGGACCGCACAGGCTCAGCAGGCCGAAGACGTAAAGGTTGGTTTTGCTGGTCCGATGACGGGCGCACAAGCTCACTATGGTAAAGACTTCCAGAACGGCATCACGTTGGCTGTCGAAGAAATGAATGCCTCGAAGCCGGTGATCGGCGGCAAGCCAGTGCACTTCGTGCTGGATTCGGCAGACGACCAGGCTGACCCGCGCACCGGTACGACGGTTGCGCAGAAACTGGTGGACGACGGCATCAAGGGCATGCTCGGTCACTTCAATTCGGGTACGACGATCCCGGCTTCGCGCATCTACGCGAACGCGGGCATCCCCGAAATCGCCATGGCGACGGCGCCGGAATACACGCAGCAAGGCTTCAAGACAACGTTCCGGATGATGACGTCCGACACGCAGCAGGGCTCGGTGGCCGGCGCGTTCGCGGTGAAGAATCTTGGCATGAAGAAGATCGCGATCGTTGACGACCGCACGGCATACGGCCAGGGTCTTGCCGATCAGTTCGAGAAGGCAGCGAAGGCGTCAGGCGGCACGATCATTGACCGTGAGTTTACGAACGACAAGGCTGTCGACTTCAAGTCGATCCTGACCAAGCTGAAGTCGGTCAACCCGGATCTGATCTACTACGGTGGCGCAGATTCGCAAGCCGCACCGATGGTCAAGCAGATGAAGACGTTAGGTATCAAGGCTCCGTTGATGGGCGGTGAGATGGTTCATACGCCGACCTTCCTGCAACTCGCAGGTGACGCGGCTAATGGTACGGTGGCATCGCTGGCGGGTCTGCCGCTGGATCAGATGCCTGGCGGTGCTGATTATGTTGCCAAGTACAAGAAGCGCTTTAACGAAGACGTGCAGACGTATTCGCCGTACGCATATGACGGCGCGATGGCTATGTTTGACGCGATGAAGAAGGCTAATTCGACGGATCCGGCCAAGTATCTGCCTTTGCTGGCTAAGACCGATATCCCGGCTGTGACTACCACTCACCTCGAGTACGACACGAAGGGTGATCTGAAGAACGGTGGTATCACGCTGTATAAGGTTGTCGATGGGAAGTGGACTACGCTGCAGAGCGTCGGTGGTAAGTAATTTGGTTTTGCCTGGCGGCGCTTGAGAGGCTGTGTTTTTAGTTGTTGTGCTCCAGGCGTTTGCTTTAGTGCGTTGTATGCATTGCCCCGCGGGTCTGTTTTGGCTCGTGGGGCTTTGTTCTTTTTGCTTTGGGCTATTCTCGATTTCTCATCATCGGTTTAGGTTCTCAGTTGCGTTGCAGTTTTGGCCTTGTCGAGATTTCTGATGGTCTGTCGGAGTCGGATCTTTTGTTGTATGCCCACGGGCGTTGGCCTTTCCTTGCATTGTTATCGGTCTATTTGCGTTGCCCCTGTGCGGGGCGGCACTCACTTTCTTTGCGGCCGCAAAGAAAGTAAGTAAAGAAAGCGGGCTCACACCGCCAGCTTGTAGGTGTCCACCTCTGCACCCCAGTCGGAGCGGTCCGAGACGAGATCGCCCCTCGCGATACCCACCTCAGTGACAAAGCACTCATCCGCTCCAGCGTCACGCTGCGCGCCCCGCCGGACGGCATAACTTCTCCCGCGTTTGCTTGGGTTCGTCCAGTTCCCAATGCATGCCGTCGTGCCATTGGCCATTTGGACGACTGCTCCATCAATCAAAAGTCCTCAACAATTATGGCGATGTGTGAATCATGTTGCTTGACATATCGTACGACAAACGTCGTATAATTCGGGGGTGCTTTTGACAGGTCCAGTTAACTATAGGTTGGTGAGGCGAGCGGTGATTGCCGCGCTTCGGTCCGGCAGGTTTCAGCATGAGTCGCGCCACGACATCAATGTCAAAAACCTGCTGGCAATGGGAGAGGTGACGTCAGAGTTTGTCGAGCGTCTCGTCGTCAACAGCGATGGGACGCAGCACACGTCGTCGCCGCATTACAAGGTTGCATCGGTCGATGTGCATGTCATTGCGTCTGGGGGGGGGTACGTCAAGTTCTACTTTGTTGGCGACCCAGACACCATGTTTATTAGCGTTCACCAGTGAGCGGGGCCATGAACACAAAACTGTATGAAGAAGGTGAGAAGAGCAAGGCGATTTGCGAGTGCTGCCAGCGGCTCGTGAGTACCACCTTCGTGCGGCGCAATGTGCCGTTTAGCGACGGTAAGGGCGAGGCGCGGAATATCCTCGCCGCAGTCTGCGATCACTGCGAGGAGGTGGTAGCCATCCCGGCGCAGTCCACGCCCGCGATTCGTGAAGCGCGTCAGCGGGAGGTGAAGGCCATCGAGGCGCAACTGCCAGCCATATACCTCGACATGCTCGACCTCGCCGCATACACCGTGGACAGCGCGAGCTCCACAGATTTTCGCAAGGTCCTGATGACCCTTTATCTGCATCGTTTTGCCTCAGGCGAGTACCCTAGGGAACGATTGCTGAAGGCACATCGTCTCACCGTGGAGCGCTTCAAGGAGCAACGCGGCGTGGCACGCCGACGTCTCTCCATGAAGGTGACGCCTCGTATTGCTGAAGACATCACAGTGCTCATTCAGGACACGACGTTGAGCCAGACTGAACTCATCAAGGCGGTGATCTATCAGATTCAGGCGGACGTGATCGAGGCCCGCAAACCTGCATTGATGAAGGAGCTCGGCGCCCTGGCGGTGGTTGCCGCGTAGACGCGCCGGGTGGTGAGCCTGCCACGGTGACAACGCGGCATGGCAAGCGCGCCTAACAACACCACCCGCACGACCGTCAACGACGTATTACTGCGCCGCGCGCAACTTGCGACCTTGCTCGCGGATCTGCTCCAACGTTGCGCCCGGTGTGCTCGCTTCCTGCGTCATGCGAATCTCGATCAACGCTGCACGCTTCGCGGCAGTGGCTCGCTCCAGTGCTGGCAGGAAATCCTCGGTACGCTCAACGACTTCGCCATGCGCGCCGAATGATCGCGCGAACGCCGCGAAGTCCGGATTGGTGACGCCCGTACCATGCACGCGGTTCGGATAGTGCCGCTCCTGATGCATGCGGATCGTGCCGAACTGGCTGTTGTTCACGACGATAAACAGCACGTGCAAGTCGTAATGCATCGCGGTCGCCAGTTCCTGCGCGGCCATCATGAAGCAACCGTCGCCCGCCAGCGCAACGACCGCACGCTGCGGATAGAGCGACTTCGCCGCAATCGCGGCCGGCACGCCATAGCCCATCGCGCCGCTGGTCGGGGCAACTTGCGAGCGGAAGTGTCGATACGAAAAATGCCGATGCAGCCAGGTGGCGTAGTTGCCCGCGCCATTGGTTACGATCGCGTCGGCAGGCAGGTGTGCGCGTAGCTGCTGGATCACCTCGCCCATCTGCACGTCACCGGGAATCGGTCGTGGCGTGCGCCATTCGAGATAGGCGCGGTGTGCCGCGTCCGCCGCACCTGCCCATGCGGGTTGACCGGCAGGTTGCAGTGCAGCCAACATCGCCGCGAGTTCGGGCATACCGGACACAATCGGCAAGTCCGCCGCATACACGCGGCCCAGTTCCTCTGCGCCTTGATGCACGTGCACCAGCGTCTGCTTGGTCTTAGGGATGTCGAGTAGTGTGTAGCCGCCGGTTGTGGATTCGCCTAAACGCGGCCCCAGCGCAAGCAGCAGATCCGCATCGCGGATGCGCTCAGCAAGCGCAGGATTGATGCCGAGGCCCACGTCGCCTGCATAGTTGGGGTGATCGTTATCCAGTGTGTCCTGAAAGCGGAACGCGAGACCAATCGGCAGTTTCCAGTTCTCGACGAAGCGCTGCAGATCAGCACAAGCCGCCGGTGTCCAACCGCTACCGCCAGCGATCACCATCGGACGTTTGGCGCCTTCGAGCAACTGACGGAGTTGCTCGATCTGTGCCGCCGACGGTGACGCCGCGACGCGGTGGTAAGCGGGCACGCCTGGCACAACAGGACACGCCTCGCTCAGCACATCTTCCGGCAGTGACAGCACCACCGGACCGGGGCGCCCCGAAGTCGCGATGTGAAACGCGTGACTCATGTATTCGGGAATACGGCGCGGGTCGTCGATCTGCGCGACCCATTTGGCCATCTGGCCGAACATGCGCCGATAGTCGATTTCCTGGAAAGCCTCGCGGTCAAGATGTTCACGCGCGCATTGTCCGATCAGCAGGATCATCGGCGTCGAATCCTGGAACGCCGTGTGCACGCCGATCGAGGCATGCGTCGCGCCGGGCCCGCGCGTCACAAGCGCGATGCCGGGGCGACCAGTGAGTTTGCCGACAGCTTCCGCCATGTTGGCGGCAGCGGCTTCGTGCCGGCAGACGATGGTTTGAATGCGTTCGGTCTCGTCATGCAACGAGTCGAGTATGGCAAGAAAACTCTCGCCCGGTACGGAGAAAACGCGTTCGACGCCGTGCGTCAGCAGGGCATCGACCAGAAGACGCGCACCAGTGGTGGTGGCGGATGCAGGAACGGTGGATGACGGCATTGCGGTAAAACCTCCAAACAGATCGGTCATGCAAATGGGCCTCGACAGCTTACGCTGACTCCACCGCAGATGTCACCGAGGCAGAGCAGTCTCGCGCTACATCAACGGCGCTGCGAGACCCGTGCTAAACGTATGCAACGTGCCTCAACAACATCAACATTCAACGATATTTACGGCCAGGCCGCCGCGCGACGTTTCCTTGTACTTGGTCTTCATATCCGCGCCGGTTTCACGCATCGTCTTGATCACCGAGTCCAGCGATACGTAGTGGCTACCGTCGCCGCGCAACGCCATGCGTGCCGCGTTGACCGCTTTCACCGACGCCATCGCATTGCGCTCGATGCAGGGAATCTGCACCATACCGCCCACCGGATCGCAGGTAAGGCCAAGGTTGTGCTCCATGCCGATCTCGGCGGCATTCTCGACCTGTGCAGGCGTGCCGCCCATCACTGCCGCGAGCGCGCCAGCCGCCATCGAGCAGGCCACGCCCACCTCGCCCTGGCAGCCCACTTCCGCGCCGGAAATTGACGCATTCAGCTTGTAGAGGATGCCGATTGCCGCAGCAGTCATCAGAAAGTCGATCACCCCCTGCTCGTTCGAACCGGACATAAAACGCGTGTAGTAATGCAGCACGGCCGGAATAATGCCCGCTGCGCCGTTGGTTGGCGCGGTGACGACGCGGGCACCAGCCGCGTTCTCTTCGTTGACGGCGATCGCATACAGATTGATCCAGTCGACCATCGACAGTGGATCGCGCAACGCCAGCTCAGGGTTGCCCGACAGCGAGCGATACAACTGCGGCGCGCGGCGCTTCACCTGGAATGGCCCCGGCAACGTGCCATCTGCATCCGGATTGCCGATGCCGCACCCGCGTGCGACGCACGATTGCATCACGGCCCAGATTTTCAGCAAGCCGGCGCGCGTTTCTTCTTCGGTGTGCCAGACGCGCTCGTTTTCCCACATCAGTTGCGCGATGCTCTTGCCGGTGGATTTGCATAACGCCAGCAACTCATTCCCGCTGCGAAACGGATGCGGCAGTTGATCGACGGCGCTCAGCACTTTCGTGTTCGGCGCTCCAGCCGTCACGACAAAGCCGCCGCCCACCGACAGATAGGTCGCTTCGCGCAACACCGCGCCTTGGGCGTCGAACGCGCGCAGCGTAAGGCCGTTCGGATGCTCGGCAAGCGCCTGGCGATAAAACGAAATGTGATCCTTCTGCACGAACGGCACCGGATGCGTACCCAGCAACGCCAATGAGCGCGAGGTGCGTACCGCATCCAGACGCTCTGTGATCGTGTCGGGGTCGACGGTATCAGGCGCGTCGCCCATCAGGCCGAGCATTACGCCGCGATCGGTGCCGTGACCTTTACCGGTTGCGCCGAGCGAGCCGCACAGATCCACCTTGACCGAAGCCGTGGCAGGCAGCAGCGCATCGCGTTCGAGCCCTTGGGCGAACATCAGCGCCGCGCGCATCGGCCCGACCGTATGCGAACTGGACGGACCAATGCCGATTTTGAAGAGATCAAACACGCTGACTGCCATTACTGCTCCTGCAAATAAGAAAAGCGAATTTAACGTGCCGGCAATGGCAGGCACACGGCGAGCCAAGCGGGCGGAGTGGGCGCCAGACCCAACGCGATGGGCGTGTAGCGGCCATCGAGCCGGGCGGCCAGGTGAAACAGTTCCGTCGCGTTCTTCGGATCCCACTGCCCGGTATAACCGGGCAGGCCCGCTTCGCGACGTTTGGCATCGAACGGCACGTCCGAATGCACGAATTCTTCATGCGTCCTGGTGCCCAACGCGTAGGGCATCAGCCAGTTGAGCGCCGCCGCGAGCGTCGCTCCGTTGCTCGCCTTCTCCACCAGCCAGTTGCGGTTATGACGGCGCGCTGCGAGTGCAGCCGTCACGAGGGGCTGCAGATCGTAGGTCACGTAATGCAGCGCGTCGCGTTCCTTGAAATCCACCGTCGAACCATCTGGCGCGATGTTGTCGCCAATGTGCTCGACGAACAGACGCTGTGCCGCGAGGATCATCTTGCGATTGTCGAGCGTGAAAGCCGCCATCGCAATCAGCTTGATCCGATGACTTTGCCAGTTGTTCCGAAAGGTCCCGGTCAGCGGACGCGGTTGAGCGTCGATCTGCGCGATGTAGCCATTAGCGAATTTCGTCAGAAACGCCATCGATGCGTTGCGTGTTTTCACGGGCAGCGCGCTAGCCGTCATGTCGTAGGCGAGGATCAGACCTTCGAAACGGGTTTCGTCGATTGGGTTGAAGCTCGGCTGATAGGTGGTCACCCACGCATAGAGCAGACGGTCGACCAGCTTGAGGTAGCGATCGTCGCTAGTAGCGCGCCAGGCGAGTGCGGCGTCGCGCATCAGATCGAGATCCTGCTCTGCCTGAACGCTTTGATCGTAGATGCCCTCGTGCGGCAGCGTGCCCTCGGTATGGAGCTTCGCCACGGCGTGCGCGGGGTCGTTCAGATGCGCTGCCACGTTGCTGACCAACGCCTTTACGCCAGGATCGGCATTGGTGCGCTCACTGGTTTGCAGCGCGGGCGCTGCACAAAAATTCATTGCTGCGCGGGCTTGTCGCGCCGGCAGCATGGCGGCGCCACATACCAGCAGCACGGCCAGCGGGGTGCCCGCCGCCTGCCAGGACAACATGGGCCTCGAGTGGCTCCGGCTTTGCATCATTAGCACCTTTCGCGCCATGCGAAACTCCTTCGTTAGGCTGATTCGGTGTGTGATGTTAGCCGTTCCCGGGCGCGAACGACAGGACCGCGCACCCCCGTAAGGTGGTACGCGGTTCAGTCCTGAAGCCGCGGCGCCGTTACGCGTAATCCGCGATCGGCACGCAAGAGCAGAACAGATTGCGGTCGCCATACACGTTGTCGGCACGGCCGACCGGCGGCCAGTACTTTTTCGCGATCAACGACGGCAGCGGATACGCCGCGGTTTCGCGCGGGTAAGCATGTTTCCAGTCATTCGCAATCACCACCGCAGCGGTGTGCGGCGCATGCTTCAGCGGATTGTCTTCACGGTCCGAGCGGCCTTCTTCGACAGCGCGGATTTCCTCGCGAATCGCAATCATCGCTTCGATGAAGCGATCAAGTTCTTCCTTCGATTCCGATTCGGTCGGCTCGACCATCAGCGTGCCCGGCACCGGGAAGCTCATGGTCGGCGCGTGGAAGCCGTAGTCGGCGAGGCGCTTGGCGACGTCGTCGACGGTGATGCCGCTGGTTTCCTTGATCGGACGCAGGTCGAGAATGCATTCGTGCGCCACCAGTCCGCCCGGGCCCGAGTACAGCACCGGATAGTGCGGCGCGAGCTTGTTGGCGACGTAGTTGGCGTTGAGAATCGCGACTTCGGTGGCGGCAGTGAGGTTTTTCGCGCCCATCATCGCGATGTACATCCACGAAATGGGGAGGATCGAAGCCGAACCGTAAGGTGCGCCCGACACGGCGCCAATACCGTGCGGTGAACGCTCATAACCGGACGACGTCTGATTGGGCAGGAACTGCGCGAGGTGCGCGCCGACCGCCACCGGACCGACGCCCGGTCCGCCACCGCCGTGCGGAATGCAGAAGGTCTTGTGCAGATTCAGGTGCGACACGTCGCCGCCAAACTGGCCCGGCGCGGTGAGGCCGACCATGGCGTTCATATTGGCGCCGTCCACATAAACCTGTCCGCCGTGCGCATGCACGATTTCGCAGATCTCGCGCACGTTCGCTTCGAACACGCCGTGCGTCGACGGGTACGTGATCATGATGGCGGCGAGCTTGTCCGCGTGTTGCGCGGCCTTCGCCTTCAGATCTTCAAGGTCTACGTTGCCTTGCGTATCGCAAGCCACGACGACGACCTGCATGCCGGCCATCTGCGCAGACGCCGGGTTTGTGCCGTGTGCCGAGGCGGGAATCAGGCAGACGTTGCGATGCCCTTCGCCGCGCGACGCGTGGTAAGCATGGATGATCAAGAGACCGGCATATTCGCCTTGCGAGCCGGCGTTCGGCTGCAGCGACACGGCGGCATAGCCGGTGGCGGCCACCAGCATCTGTTCGAGCTGGTCGATCATTTCGCGGTAGCCGACCGTTTGCTCGGCCGGTGCGAACGGGTGAATCTGCCCGAACTCTGGCCACGTAACCGGCAGCATTTCCGAGGTCGCGTTCAGCTTCATCGTGCAGGAGCCGAGCGGGATCATTGAGCGGTCGAGCGCCAGATCCTTGTCGGAGAGGCTGCGCAGGTAGCGCAACATTTCCGTTTCCGAGTGATGGCGGTTGAACACGTGATGCGTGAGGTAGGCGCTGGTGCGTTCGAGCGCCTCCGGCACGGTGCTTTGCGCAGGCAGTTCAGCGTCGAGTGCGTCGATTTGCGGCACGTCGTTCACAAACGCGGCTTGCGCGAATGCGGCGAGCAGATCAGCCAGATCGTGACGCGTGGTGGTTTCGTCAATCGAGAGGCCAACGCGCGTGTCGCTCACGCGGCGCAGGTTGATGCGCTTCGCGGTTGCGGCGTCGTGCAACGCCTGAGTGCGCGCGCCGGTTTCGAACGTCAGCGTGTCGAAGAAAGTCTCGTTGACCAGCGTGTAGCCGAGCTTTTTCGCGCCCGCTGCGAGCAACGCGGCGATGCGGTTCACGCGCAAGGCAATCGTCTTCAGACCTTGCGGGCCGTGATAGACCGCGTACATGCTGGCCATGATCGCGAGCAGCGCCTGGGCGGTACACACGTTCGACGTCGCCTTTTCGCGGCGGATATGCTGTTCGCGCGTTTGCAGCGCGAGACGCAGCGCGGGCTTGCCTTGCGCGTCGACGGTGACGCCAACCAGACGGCCCGGCATCTGACGCTTGAAC
>NZ_JBAURZ010000164.1:0-31526 GCF_049581445.1 Paraburkholderia sp.
GTCAAGCACCGCCCGCGTCCCCTCTCCGCGAGGCCGTCCAGCAACATCTCGCCGCACCGGCAACACCCGATCAGCACGAGGAACCGGCCGCGCCGTCATCACAAACCGCGGCAGCGCTCGCCACGCCTGACACCTCCAGCAAGCCTTCAACCTCAACATCGTCCAACGCGCCGCCTTCGCCCACATCAGGCAACACACAAGCACGCTTGCTCTCGCAACCCATGCCCGTGCTACCCGACGATCTGCGCGAACAGGGCTATCAGCTCACGGCCATCGCGCACTTCAGGATTCATGCTGACGGCAGCGTTGAAGTCGAACTGGTCAAGCCCACACAAAATCCACGGCTCAACCAGATCCTGCTGGAGACGCTGCACCGCTGGCGCTTCTTCCCGGCCATGGAAAACGGCCGTCCCGTGGACAGCGACCAGGACGTGCGCGTGCACTTCTCGGTAAGCTGACCAGCAAGGCCGCCGGTGAACTGATGCACGCACACGTACACTCACAAGCGATCACCACCGGGAGGACGCTTCACTAAAGACTAGACCCGAAAATCCGCAGCCATGTCCTCGTCCGTGCGCGCCTCGAGCTCGCCACTGCGACAAGCTTTCAGAAACGCATCGTAGTCGCGCTCCACCTGATCAGCGCAAGCGAACGCGTACTCGGTCAGCGCTTCGGCAAACTGGTCGCCACGGCCAATATAGGCGCCAATCTCGATAGCCTGGCCGCTTGCTTTGGCGTGCGCCCGCGCCATTACCCAGCCGCACAGCTTCGCGTAGCCCAGCAGCAGGTCGTTATCGAACAGTTCAATATTCGCCGACAGCTTCATGTCGCGCAATTGCCGGAAATAGAAATGACGGCCGGACGGTCCCGTCGCCCAGCCGAGGAAAATGTCGCTCGCGGCCTGCAGCACGCGCTGCCCGCGCACCACGCGTTCGCCGTCGTGATGCAAGATCGGCGCCTTGAAATACTGGGCAATCACTGACTGGCGCGCCTCCTTGATCTGCAGAAACAGCGGCTTACCCATGTGATCGGTCATCAGCAGTACGAGGCAACGGGTGCCCACGCTGCCGACACCCACGACCTTGAACACCAGATCCTGCGCCGAAAAATGGCTGAGCAGTTCGCGCCGGTCATGCGAGAGCGTCTTCAGGAATTCGCCGTACATCGGGCCGATGAGCTTGCGCCAGTCACCCATCCTGAACCAGTCGTCCTCGGCCTCGAACAAGCTGTTGGCGCCATGCACGTGAAAGAGCCCTGGCGGCTGGTCGCGCATGACCAGATGATCGCCGACGTGCTCACACATCTTCTCGAGCATGCTTTCGTGCGTCCGGCTGGCGGCTTTCTCCATGGCACGTCGGACGGTTCGACGGCGTTCGGGCGTGAGCGCTGTTTCGGCCATTCGTTCGAACGTGATGCGCTCGTACCAGAGCTCCAGCGCACTGGATTGTGCATACTGCAGCATGCGGTCACGGTATTCGGTCACGGCGGTCATCACGAGATCGCTGGCGACGCCGCGGCTCAGGCGCATGTGCCGCGCGGCGACCACCAGGCTCGCGGTGAGGCGCTTGAGATCCCATTCGAACGGGCCAAGCGCCACTTCGTCGAAATCGTTCAGGTCGAACACGAGTTGCCGTTCAGGCGTGGCGAAGCCGCCGAAGTTCATCAGATGACCGTCGCCGCAGATCGGCATCACAAGGCCAGTGTCAGGTATGCGGCCCAGATCGTGAGCCTGGAGGATCGCGCCGCCGCGAAAAAACGTAAACGGCGATACAGCCATGCGGCCATAGCGCAGCGGCACTAGCTTCTCGACCCGCCCTTCGCTGCTTTGCTTGAGCAGATCGACCGCGTTACGGTGCAATTCACCCAGCACGCGATGACTGGACCGCTTCGAATGCTCACGCGCCGCCCGGCCTCTGGCTTCCCGTTCCGCGATGGTGCTGGCTTTCATGCTCTTCTCCGTTATGGTGACACGCTAGCCGGCGGGTGCAGGCACCGGACGGACGCGCCGATCCCGCCGGCGCTGCGCTGTTTGTTATGTTCTTCGAAGACCGCCTTACTGCCACGCTGGCGAGCGCCATCGCGATGCCGTATTAAATCGTGCGGCGCACGCCTGCGCAAGTGCGCTCGGGCCTCGAAACCCGTAACGCATACCCGCAAAGACACTGCGCCAGGCGCCGGGGTAGAAGATCGCCGTGCTGGCTGTCCGAGCTCCGCGACCGTGCTGATATCGATTACATAGAGCCGGTTGGTCAACATTGGACGCGAGCCCTAACCATCAGGATTGCCAGTTGATGAACCTCGTCATGCGCTTATCACGTTGTCCATTCGGTGAGCGGTCAAAACCGCGCCGGTGGTGAGTTCGACGCGGTGCACCTCTCGACCGGCAGTGCGGCCAGTTGCTCGCGCGCCTCGCCCGCGATGCGATCGAACACCGCTCGCTGCGGAGCGGCCAGCAACGTTGCGACGTTGCGGTTTGTCAGCGGGAGCGGATCGGTGGGCCGGTTGTTCAGGCGCACTTCGAAGTGCAGGTGCGGGCCGGTCGTGACGCCCGTCTGCCCAACCGCGCCCACACGCTGCCCCTGACTCACATGCGCCCCGACCCGCAGCCCGTTGGCGAAGCTTGACAGATGCGCATAGTAGCTCGTGTAGCCCTGCGCGTGCCGCAACACCACGTGCTTGCCGTAACCGCTATCGACGCCGACGAACTGCACGACGCCGTCCGACGCGGCGACAACCGGCGTACCCACAGCGGCCGTGAGGTCCACGCCGGTGTGCAATATACGAACGCCAGTCACAGGATGGATACGATAACCAAACGGCGAGCTGATGCGGGCAAAGTTCAAAGGCATGGCAAAAGGTTCGGCCCTCAGACGCGAGCCGTCGAACGAGTAGTAATCGCCCGTCGAACGTC
The DNA here is from genome assembly GCF_049581445.1 of Paraburkholderia sp. Classification (GTDB taxonomy): domain Bacteria; phylum Pseudomonadota; class Gammaproteobacteria; order Burkholderiales; family Burkholderiaceae; genus Paraburkholderia. The sequence continues at coordinate 2,912 of NZ_JBAURZ010000164.1, forward strand.
CCGGTGCGACAAACCAGACCGCACGGTAAGTCTGACCCGCCAACCGGATCTCGACCGAGCTCACGCGGCGCCGCGGTGCCCCGGATTGATCTCGCCCGTCCAGTTCGTAGATCACGCGGTAGCTGTCGCCCGTCCGGGCAGGCGTCGTCGCGTCCAGCCGACTAGCGAAGATACGGTTCACCTGCGCAGCCAGATCCGCTGGCAATCCTGCAGCGGCCAATGCATTGCGCAAGCTGCCTTTGATCTGTCCTGCATAGGATCCGCCGTGGGTATCGGCCAACGTGCCTGGCAAAACGAGCGGCGCTGCATCGGCCAGCGAACCGCCAGCCGCTATCACACGCCGCGCAGACGCACTGGCTCCGACGCCCGTGACCCGTCCTGCCCACTCACTCATTGAGCTGTGAGCGCTCGAAGACTCGCTCGCCGCCGCAGGCGGGACGCAAATGGAAGGGTCGACGCGGCACATCGACACGAGGACCGGCTCCGCGATAGACAGTACTACTGGCGGTCGAGTCTGCAACTCGCTGCGCAGAATGGAGCCGCTTGTACCTGGATCCGAAACGGCATGCATCACAGAGACCAGCGACGGGTCGACAGCATGCAACTGCTCCGGTGTGTGCAGGGAAAAAGGTTGCGCGTTGATCAGGGTCCGCTTCACTGCAAAGCCGCTGGGGACAGCCGTAGTCGTCCCGTTCAACGTCCTCGACGCGGCACCCGACGCGGCCGGTCCGGCCAGCACGACGAACACGCTGCCCAGCGCCAACGCGCTAGCGGCAACGCGCATCTGGGATTTGCGTTTTAACGGAGCCTGACGGCTCGTATCAGTGAAAGTGGCCTGTTCATGCGCGAGGATAGTACGTAGAAATAGCCACATCACGTATAGATCTCGCAGTCGAAACAGAAGGCTGCGGGGCATCAACGATGGTACTTGGACGCTTGGCAGCGAAACGGAGCAGATGCACTTGCGATCTTGTTGAAAGATCAAGGCATCTAACCGCGTAGCCCGGCAACAGGAGACCTTAGTGTACTGACGGTGACATGACACATATATAGGACAAGTTCTAACTTTGACGTGCTGTTCGTGCCCTGCACACCTGATCCTGCGATCTGATCGCCGTCCGACCATAAACAATCCTGAATGCTTTATGGCATAAACTTTAACTATCCTCAATCGTACCCACCCCCTATCCTCAAAACCGTGGCCCTGAGTCTGTGTCGCCGGGCAAGCGGTTTTCATTGTTATAGGGTGAGCACCATGAAGATCTGTATCTTCGGAGCGGGCGCGATTGGCGGCCTGTTGGGCGTACAGCTCGCGCGAGCGGGCGCCGACGTGAGTTTCGTCGCGCGCGGCGCGCATCTGGCCGCAATGCGCGAACACGGCGCGCGTTTGCTGATGGACGGCGAATCGTACAGCGCACCAGTGCGCTGTACCTCGGACCCACGCGAACTCGGCGTGCAGGATTATGTGATCGTGACGCTCAAGGCGCACTCGCTGCCAGGCGTCGTCGATTCGATGCAGCCCCTGCTTGGCAGACACACCGCCATCGTGACGGGCGTCAACGGCATTCCCTACTGGTACTTCTATCAGCACGGCGGCAAATTCGCGGGCACGCGCCTGTCGAGCATCGATCCCGATGGCTCGCAGTGGACCCGCTTCGGTCCCGAACGGGCCATAGGATGCGTGCTCTACCCCGCTGCGGAGATTGTCGAGCCGGGCGTGATCAAACACGTGTACGGCAAAAAATTTCCCATCGGCGAGCCGAGCGGTGAGCGCACGCCGCGCATCCAGCAACTTCACGAGATCATGCAGGCAGCGGGTTTCGAAGCACCGGTGCGCGACAATATCCGCGACGAAATCTGGCTCAAGCTGTGGGGTAACTTATGCTTCAACCCGATTAGCGCCCTGACGCATGCAACGCTCGACGTGCTGACCAGCGATCCGGGAACGCGTGGCGTCTCGCGCACGATGATGCTTGAAGCGAAGCGTATTGCCGATCAGTTCGGTGTCCATTTTCGCGTCGATGTCGAGAAGCGTATCGATGGCGCCGGCGCAGTCGGCGCGCACAAGACTTCGACCCTCGTCGACCTGGAAAACCGCCGTCCGATGGAAATCGATCCCTTGCTGACCGTAGTCCAGGAAATGGGGCGTCTGGTGGGCGAACCAACGCCAGCCATCGATGTGGTGCTCGCGCTGGTGAAACTGCGCGAACGCATGGCGCTCCAAGGCGCATGAGCTCGGCGGTGGTTTGCTGGCTTCGCTACGACTGAGCAACGTGGAGATCGGGCCGTGTCGGCCCGGTCGTCATCTCCAGCGCCGCCTCTGTCGCCGCGAATTGTGCCCAAGCCGCAGCGGCGTTTGGCCTGAGCGAACGTTGACGGCGTCGCACCAGCATGGCCATGAGCTTCACCTCAGGCAACAACGGCCGCGCAACGAGCCGTGCCGAAGCCGACATCCCGTGAATATCTCCTGGCAAGACGCCCACTCCAAGTCCTAACTCAACCATCCGCAGCACAGCGGCTGGATGACTCAACTCCTGCACGGCGCGCGAGCGCACGCCATGCGCACTCAATGCACGTTCGACCGCTGCGCGACCACCCGCCTCCGCATTGAGGATCACGAGCGGCTGATCGTTGAGGGCTTCCCAGCGTAAGACGGGAACAGCCGCCAGCGGATGATCCACGGGCAGCACAGCACGCAACGCAGTGGTGAAAACCACTTGCGCGTGCAACGAATCGGTCAAAGGGACGTGTGCGTCCAGCACCACACCGAAATCGACTTCACCATGCTCGATGCTCGCCAACACCGCAGCGTGCGGCTGATCCCGAACGGAGACATTCAGATCGGGAAAGGCAGCGTCGCAACGTGCAAGCCCACCCGGCACCCAACTGGATGACAGCACCGGCGTGCTCGCCAACACGACCATACCGGTATGCCCCTCATAGGCGACGCGCTCTTCACGCAAGGTCAGATCGATTTCGTCGAGAAGCCGGGTAATGCGGCGCTCGAGACTCGTCCCGGCGGTTGTCAGTTCTACCTGGCGTGTGGTGCGATCGAACAGTTTCAGTTCGAGTGCATCTTCGAGCTCGCGCACGCAGCGGCTTACCGCCGACTGCGTCAGATCGAACTCGCGCGCGGCACGCGTAAAACTGCGCTCGCGCGCGACAGCAACGAACACCTTGAGTTGATGCAACGAGACATTCATCGCCAGATCCTGCGCCCTCTATTCACCTGTCTGCTCCGGCCAGTGACTGATCCGCGAGGGACCGTTCGCGTTGATCGCCGCGGGCTGATTGTGTGCGCCGATCCAGCGCGAGCGCATCGGCGCGAGAATAAACTTCGCGGAGACGGCAGCGGCGATGGTCACGACCGCCGAGACGATAAACACCAGATTCCAGCCGCCCGTGGCAGACAGCACCGAGGCAAGCGGCACCAGTAACGAAGCTGTGCCCTTTGCGGTGTACAGCGTGCCAGCGTTGGCGGCAGCATATTTGCTGCCGAACGTGTCGGCGCAAATCGCGGGGAAGATCGAGAAGATCTCGCCCCAGAACAGGAAGATCAACGCGGCGAAGGTCATGAACGCATACGGGTTGCTACCGTATTGCATCAGTCCAAGTAACGCCAGCCCCTCGCCGATAAAGATGATGAACATCGTGTTTTCGCGGCCGATCTTGTCGGAGACGAAACCGCATAGCGGGCGGGTAAAGCCGTTGCAGATATTGTCGATCGACAGGGTCGCCGTCAATAGCGGCAAGGTCATGCCGAAGATGGTCATGGGAATGCGCGCAAGCCCCCAGTCTTTTGCAATCGGGCCGATCTGCGCGGTCGCCATCAGACCGCCTGCGGCCACCGCCACGAAACAGACATAGATCACCCAGAACACAGGCGTCTTGATCATTTGCGCTGGTGTGTAATCGACCTTGGTCATGGCTAACTTCCGGTTCGGGATCGCCGCCGGACGCGGAGCGGGCTTCTTCAGGAACATCGCCAGTCCAAGCATGCCTACACCCTGCACGATGCCGAACACGAAGAAGGCTTGCTCATAACCCGAACGTACAATCATGCCGGCAATTGGAATGACCGTGACCGCCGCACCCGCGCCGAAGCCGGCGGCGGTGAGTCCTGCCGCGAGGCCACGCCGGTCGGGGAACCACTTCAGCGCATTGCCCACGCAAGTGCCATATACGCAACCCGCGCCGACGCCCGCGATGACCGCCGCGATATAGAGTTGCGACAAGGACGTCGCATAGGAATCGAGCACCCACGCAAGACCCGCGCAGATTGCGCCGCCCGCCACAACAGGTCGTGGTCCAAACTTGTCGACGAGCCAGCCTTCAATCGGCACCAACCAGGTTTCAGTCAGTATGAAGATTGAAAACGCGAGCTGGATGGAGGCTTCGCCCCAATGGTGTTTGGTATTCATTGGCGTCACGAACAGCGTCCACGCGTATTGCAGGTTTGCCACCAGCGCCATGCACACCATACCGATGATGAGCTGGCACCAGCGATTCGCGCCAGCGGCACGCGCCGATGCTTGCTGAGTGATCTCGTCCATGCGCCTCGTCTCCGCCGTTTGTATTGAACAGCCGGCCTTTACGCCGCGTCCGTATGCGTCCCGCCTTTTTGTTGCGACCTGAACGCCCTTGTCGTCGTTTTTATGTGCGCCGCGTTACCGCGCCGTGATCCGTCCGCGATCCACTTCTTACAGATTGCATACTAGGGTGATTGCTGAATTAGGAATAATTAAAGTTTGTTATTATTTTGATTCACGATCGTTTATACATCGGCCATGACGATGAGAAACGCGACCCTTCGCCAACTGAAAGTCTTCGAGACGGTTGCGCGCCATCTGAGTTTTTCGCGCGCGGCCGAAGAACTGCATCTGACACAACCCGCCGTCTCCACCCAGGTGCGCCAGCTTGAAGAACACGCCGGCCTGCCCCTCTTCGAACAACTCGGCAAGAAAATCTATCTGACACCCGCCGGCACCGAGATGCTTCACTACAGCCGCACGATCATCCAGCAGTTCCACGAAGTGGACGAAGCGATGAGTCAACTCAAGGGCGTCTCCGGCGGCAAGCTCAATGTCGCGGTGATTAGCGCCGGCGACTATTTCTTTCCACGTGTTCTCGCCGAATTCACGCGGCGCTATTCGGGCGTCACACTCAATCTCGCCGTGCACAACCGTGAGGAACTGTTGCACCAGCTAACCAGCAACCAGACCGATCTCGCGGTGATGGTGCGCCCGCCCAGCGAAATGGACACGACCAACGAGGTGTTTGCGCCGCATCCGTACGTGATCGTAGCGGCGCCGAACCATCCGCTTGCCCGCAAGCGCAACATCAAGATGAACCAACTGGCGAACGAAGCCTTCATCGTTCGCGAGCGTGGCTCGGATACCTGGAATTCGATGGAAGAAGGCTTCGCCGGGCGGCTCGCCAACCTCAAGATCGCGATGGAGATCAAGAGCACAGAAACTATCAAGCAGGCTGTGATTGCCGGGATGGGTATCGCTTTCCTGTCTGCACACACCATCAGCCTGGAATTGCAGGTAGGCAACCTTGCCGTACTGGACGTCGAAGGTTTTCCGCTGATGCTCAACTGGTACGTCGTGCATCGCAAGAATAAGCGCCTTCCCCCGGTTGCCGTCGCCTTCAAGCGCTTCCTGATGGAGGAAGGCGCGGATCTGATCGAGAAAATCACCCGCGTCAGAGAGTTGAGCGTCCATAAGCTTTAATCTATGGATTTCCAATAAAACTTTAACTATTGTTAATCGATCGCCGGTCCTATTCTTGAGTCGAGCCCACTCACTCATTTGCGTAGGAGTCCGATCATGAATCACGCTTCGCTTGCCCCGCATGTCAGCGCGCGCCCTGTCCGCGTTGCCCCGGCCACTCCAGACGACGCTCATCTGAGCGCCTACAATGCTGCCTTTAGCGACCTTGGCCTGCGGTTTCGCTGGGACCGTCACACGCTCGACGCGCTTAACGAATTCAAAAGCGAAGTCGCGCGCATCACTGCCTACATCGAGCGCCACCACGCGCACCTTCACAGGGCTTACGATGCCGAGTTTCTTGCGCAGCTCATCCTGCACAAGAAGACTCAATACTTCTGCGAATTCGCGCCGTTAGGCGCTTCTGGCAGCGAAGCTTGATGCCCTCCTTACGACCCGGCAAAGTGCTTCTTGTCGGGTCTTCTTCGTTTGATCGCTTCGACTCAAAGCGCGGCGCGCGCTGACAGACGCGCCATCCTCTCCCTTTGCAGCACACGGCCACGGCCGCGATAGCGCCACGCGACACCCTCGCGCATGCTGCGGCCCGGACGCCAGGCACCGCTGCGACGAACGGTCAACGAGGCGTCGAACCAAGTGGCAAATGCAGGGTCCTGTTTAACGTCCGCCAGCGACCACAATTGTGCGAAGTCATCGTCAAGCAAGGCCTGCAATTGCTCGTCGGGCCACTCGATACATTCGTGCAAAGCACAGCCGGGCGGCACGCCACAGCGCCTTTGCGAGCGTTGGCCTTGTGGTCCGCCGCATCCCGCACGCGGACGATTCCCTGCGGCGTTCATCGTGACGTGCGCCCCCAATGCGGCGGCAAGCACGCTCATCGCTAGCAACACTGCCACGCCGAACCGCAGCGCGTGCTCGGTCACGAAGCCATAACCAAGCCAGATGCAGAGCACGAACGCCGTCAGGTTGACTACTCCAGCGCCCGGATGCACGGCGGCCCGCACGTCCAGCACACCCCGTAACCTGAACCACGCAACTGCCGACGCGGCGAAAATCGAGGCGCCGATAAACACAGCGACGTAAAGCTCGACGCGCTCAATGTCCGCATAGACCGTGGACGCCAGAAACCGCGCAAAGCCCGTGCATATGGCAGCGCATCCCACTGCACCGCCTAACAGCGCCATGAGACGCGGCCTACGGGTGAGGTCGCGCCTGCGCACGAGACGCGTGCCGAGCACCGCGCCGGCGATCGCGGCCGCTATCACCTGCGCCGCCGCACCCGCGCCAGCTGCAAGTAGTGCCGTGAGCGTCGCAGTGACCAGCATCTCACGCCAAGGTCCGCTACCGCCCGCGTTGCCCACCGCGTTTCCCATGGTATCCAGCGGCCGGGACATCATCGTCAACTGGGCGACGCCGACCAGTACAGCCGCAAGCATCACGGCAAGCAGAAAACTTCCTCCTAACCATACGGCGTCACCTGCTACGTCCGGCATTTCCACTCCTTCACGAGTGCAGTCCTACATGCTCACAGATTCGCTCAGATCGCACCGGCCGCGCGCAATGCGCTGATCTGCTGCTCCGAATAACCGAGCTCCGTCATGACCTCGTCGGTATGTTCACCCAGCAGAGGCGAACGCTTGACCTCGGTCGGGCTGTCCGACAGTTTGATAGGATTGCCAACCGTCAGATATTTGCCACGAACCGGATGATCCACTTCGACAATGGTGCCGGTCTTGCGCAGTGACGGCTCCTCGGCGATTTCTTTCATCGAGAGAATCGGCCCGCACGGAATATCGTATTTGTTAAACGTCTCCATTGCCTCAAACTTGGTACGCGTCATCGTCCAGCGTTCGATTTCAGCGAAGATCTCTTGCAAATGCGGCAGTCGGGCAGCGGGTGTAGCGTAGTCCGGATGGGTCGCCCATTCTTCCTTGCCGACCACATTGCAGATCTTCTTCCACACGGGCGCCTGGGCGATGAAGTAGATGTATGCATTGGGGTCCGCCTCCCAGCCCTTGCACTTCAGGATCCAGCCAGGCTGGCCGCCGCCAGATGCGTTGCCCGCACGCGGGACGGCTTCGCCAAATGTGCCGTTTGGATACTGCGGATATTCCTTCATCACGCCAGTGCGCTCAAGGCGCTGCTGATCACGCAGCTTGACCCGGCACAGGTTCAGCACACCGTCCTGCATCGCTGCGAGCACCTTTTGGCCACGCCCGGTTTGCGTACGCTGATAGAGCGCGGTGACGATGCCGAGTGCGAGATGCAGGCCCGTGCCACTGTCGCCAATCTGCGCGCCGGTCACCACCGGCGGACCGTCGTCGAAGCCCGTCGTCGAGGCCGCACCGCCCACACATTGAGCGACGTTCTCGTAGACCTTGCAGTCTTCATAGGGACCGGGACCGAAACCCTTGACCGAAGCCACGATCATCCGCGGATTGAGTTCCTGGATGCGCTCCCATGTGAAACCCATGCGGTCAAGCGCGCCGGGTGCGAAGTTTTCCACCAGCACATCGCAGGTCTGAATCAATGCTTCCAGGACCAGTTTGCCCTCAGGGTGCTTCGCATCCAGCGTGAGCGAGCGCTTGTTGTGATTGAGCATCGTGAAGTAAAGGCTGTCGGCGTCGGGGACATCGCGCAACTGCTCACGCGTCACGTCACCGGCGCCCGCGCGCTCCACCTTGATCACGTCCGCACCGAACCACGCCAGCAATTGCGTGCAAGTCGGACCCGATTGCACGTGCGTGAAATCGAGGATGCGCACACCGTCGAGTGCCCTGCCCATGTCACGTCTCCTTGAGTCCGCGTGTCTTCGTTTTGGATGGCTTACCTGGCGCCTGGCGCAAAGCTCTGATCGATACGGTATGTGATATATCACATTCAGGCAAGTCGGAATTTAATCTCCTTGAGCTCCGCTGACTTGGCCCGAAAGCCACAACGGGTGGGGCTTTCGCGGGCAAATTGCGTCAACGCGGGCTCATGGAACAAGGGAAAACACCGACCATCGCGAGCGCTCATCGGTTGAAGTGCGGCGGCGTGATGTGGTTAGCGCAACGCGCCATGCAAAAAGGGCTCGTGGCGTTGACGCCACGAGCCCTTCCGTTTTCCTCATTCAGCCAATCGGGCGCACACGAGGCCCTTCAAGCCGCAATCAACGCACGTTCAATCCAGAAAGTCGCAATTGGCTTCGACGAACGCAGCCAGATCCAGCGAATGCTGCCGCGTGAGCCGTTCGGCCAGTTCAGTGTCGCGCTGCTCGAGCGCCTCAATGATGCGCAAGTGATCGACGATCGAGCGCGATGCACGGTCGCTCTGCGAGATGGTCATGCGTCGGATGGCCCGCACATGAATAAAGATGTTCTTGATCGTATCGAGGATGATCTGCGACTTCGACAACTCGACGATGGCCTGATGGAACGCAATGTTCGCGTCGGAGTATTCGGCGATGTGTTCCGCCGGCGTCGAATCCTGGAAATTGTCGAACATATGACGCAGCCGGGCGATTTCCTCATCCGTGGCGTGCAGCGTGGCAAGGCGCGCCGCCATGCTTTCGAGCGCCGCCCACATCTGGATCATCTCGACAATCTCACGCTTGCTCTTGCGCACGATATAGATACCGCGGCGCGGCACCATGCGCAGAAAGCCTTCCTGTTCGAGCAGCGTCATGGCTTCGCGAACGGGCGTGCGGCTCACGCCCAGCGACTCGCTCAGCACGCGCTCATCCAGACGGATCTCTTCGCGCGACTCGTAAATATCCGCATCCGCGATGGCCTGGCGCAGCATCGCATAGGCCTGATCGCGCAAGCTCGCGCTCGCGCCGATCGGTTGCAACGTCAATGTCAAAGGTGTAGCCATGCTTCAGTTTGAAGTTCTGACGACATTCATCGCCTCTTGTTGAACCTTCGCACCCATGCGACCGCCGTAAGGCGCCGCCGGGACAGCCGGACCGCCACCCTCTTCGCCCAGCCCGGCAAAGCGGCCGTGTTGTTCAGCCAGTTCGGCAACCGGCTGGGGAATCCAGCGAGTCAACAGGACTGTAGCGGCTGAACCTAAACCCACGACAGCCACAGCGAGCAGGGCAAGAGAAGCAAAATCCATTTGAAGCTCCGAATGATCGAGGTATCAGATAGCTCAATCATATGCTGCATTGCCGCAAAAATCAATATTTTGTATTTGGTATATCAAGAGCTGTGCTTTTTCTCTTGAGATTGTTCTTGCGGCATGGCTTTCGACGCGCTTTCATGCTCGTCCGAAGGAAAAATAGCCATATCACGCACTAAGAACCAGAGCGTATCACTGGCAGATCGACTGCCGCCAGATCGGACGTAAAGAAAGCGGGGCACGCTTCGCTATGCGTCGCTGTCGCTTGGTGTAAACGCTGAAAACGCGCGCTATCCGCGCACTTCCGTGCGCCAATCGCGCAATTGGCATCAAACGCGGATTGTTAAAGCTCCTCCACCTCACTATTCTGCGGACATGTTGCAGCGGATCTCGCGCGCCAGGCGGTCATTGGACCCCGGCAGTCACCGCGAAGCAAGTCTGCGATCCAGAGATAGAGGAGACACGTTATGACCACCGCAGTTTCGGCATCCGCGCACATCAACTCAGGAACGAACGCAAGCAGGGCACGTAAGGCCGCCTTGGGCAGCTTTGTCGGCGCCGTCGTCGACTGGTACGACTTCCTGCTATACGGCATCGTCGCCGCGCTCGTTTTCAATACTCAGTTTTTTCCGCAAGTCAGTGCGTCGATGGGTACGCTCGCAGCCTTCGCGACCTTTGGCGTCGGCTTCCTGTTTCGTCCACTCGGCGGCTTCATCTTCGGCCACTACGGCGACCGGCTTGGCCGTAAGCGCATGCTGGTGCTGACGGTGATGATGATGGGTCTGTCCACCGCGGCGATCGGCTTGCTGCCCGCCTTCGCACGCATTGGCTGGTGGGCGCCGGTACTACTGGTGACGCTGCGCGCCATTCAGGGCTTCGCGGTCGGTGGCGAATGGGGCGGCGCAGCCTTGATGGCCTGCGAAAGCGCGCCCGAGAAAAAGAAGGCTTTCTATAGCAGCGGCGTGCAGGTCGGATACGGCGTCGGGCTGATTCTTTCCACGGGCCTGGTGTCGATCATCAGCCACTCGATGGATAACGCCACTTTCCTCGCCTGGGGCTGGCGGTTGCCGTTCCTGTTTAGCGTGGTGCTTGTGCTGATCGCACTGTGGATTCGCTCGAGCATGCAAGAGTCGAAGGAGTTCGTCGAGAAGGTCGTCGAAAAAGGCGAGCGACGCGCCCGGCTGCCGATCGTCGAAGCCCTGTTGCAAAACCCTAAGGCGTTTCTGCTGATCATCGCCTTGCGCCTCGCGGAACTGTTCACCATGTATATCGTGACCGCCTTCGCGCTCAACTATTCGACCGCGAATCTCGGCATGCCGCGTTCGTTCTTCCTTAACATCGGCTTGCTGGTCGGCGTGCTGAGCTGCGTGACGATTCCCTGCTTCGCCTGGCTTGCTGACCGTTATGGGCGCCGTAACGTGTACATGATCGGTGCGGTGATCGGCATGTTGAGCGCGTTGCCTTTCTTCCTTGCGCTGGATGCTCGTTCGACGGTATGGATCGTGTTCTTCGCGGTGATGCTAGCCAACGTCGCCCACGACATGATCGTGAGCGTGCAACAGCCGATGTTCACCGAGTTGTTCGGCACCGAGTTCCGTTACAGCGGCGCAGGCGTTGGTTATCAGGTGGCGAGCGTGGTGGGTGGCGGCTTTACGCCGTTCATCGCGGTTGGGCTGGTGAGCCTCGCGGGTGGTTCGTGGCATCCGGTGGCTGCTTATCTCGGCGTGGGCTGTCTGATTTCGCTGCTCGTGGCTGCCCGCATGAAGACGGGACGCGCGGCGTGAACTGCCTTCAGTGCTTGCCTCGCGTAATGAAGCGCCTGGACTCGCCAGGCGGCAAGAGTTGAATCATGACGATCTACGTTGCCGCCAGGTGACTGCTGTTTGCGTTTAAAGTTTAACGCTTAGCAACTGGCGCACTCAGCACAGAGCGCTAAACACCTGATGCTAAGCTAAAACCCGAATGCCGCCTTTGTGCGGCATTTTTTCATTCGCATGCTTGAACCGCATTGGTACGTTTCCTCTAACGACCGCGATGCTGCGAAAACAACGTAATCGCTAAAGCCCTTAAGGCCGCTACCTAGGCGTGTAGACGCCGATTCCGCCACATCGCAATCGCCGTACCCATGACCACTTTTCCTCCTACGCGCCCGCGCCGGGAGATCAGGTGAACACCTTATGCATTTGCATCTCATATTGCGAATGCATTCCATGCACCCTATCGTCTCAATGGCCCCATGTTAGTCACGTTGGATCTCATGTCTTATGAAATCCAAAAACATATATTGCGTGACGCGGAGCAGCATGCCGAATTGCACGGTCGGGGATCAAGCCGTGGCATGTCAGCGCCGATAACAGACAAGAACCCTGATAGGAGACCGATCATGAGCAGTATCTCCGGGCCGCGCGGCAATACTGCCGCCGCTCCCTTCTTTTCCAAACAGGCCACTGTCGCAGGGCCGGGTTTCTCACGCTGGATGGTACCGCCGGCGGCGCTCGCCGTGCATCTGTGTATCGGCCAGGCGTACGCATTCTCGGTGTTCAACGGGCCGCTGACGAAAGTGATCGGCATCACCCAATCGGCGCCGGACGACTGGTCGCTCACGACGCTCGGCTGGATCTTCTCGCTGGCAATCGTGTGCCTCGGACTGTCGGCGGCGTTTGCGGGCAAGTGGCTCGAACGCGTCGGTCCGCGCCGCACCATGTTCACCGCTGCGTGCTGTTTCGGCGGCGGCTTTCTCATCTCCGCGCTCGGCGTGGCGACCCATCAGATCGTATTGCTCTACCTCGGCTATGGCGTGATTGGCGGCATTGGCCTCGGGCTTGGCTATGTGTCGCCGGTCTCTACGCTAATCCGCTGGTTCCCCGACCGTCGCGGCATGGCAACCGGCATGGCGATCATGGGATTCGGTGGCGGCGCAATGATTGCCGCACCGCTCTCCGTCGCACTGATGAATCACTTCCGCAGCGCGACCAGCAACGGCGTGGCGGAAACTTTCGTGGTGCTGGGCATCGCCTACTTCATCTCAATGTCGATCGGCGCGCTCGCGATTCGCGTGCCGCCTCCTGACTGGAAGCCCGCTGGCTGGACGCCGCCCGAGACCAGCCAGAACAAGATGATCACGCGCAATCACGTGCACATCGATCAGGCGCTGAAAACGCCGCAGTTCTATCTGATCTGGCTTGTCCTGTTCCTGAACGTGACGGCCGGCATCGGCATTCTCGGCCAGGCGTCGGTGATGATTCAGGAGAGCTTCAAGAACACCGTTACCGCGGCAACCGCGGCCGGCTTTGTCGGGTTGCTGTCGCTCTTCAACATGGGCGGACGCTTTGTGTGGGCCTCGGCATCGGACTGGATCGGCCGGAAGAACACCTACTTCATTTTCTTCACGCTCGGCGCCGTGCTGTACTACCTGGTGCCGGGCTTCGCCGCGTCTGGCCAGATAGCCCTGTTCGTGCTGGCCTATTGCGTGATCCTGTCCATGTACGGCGGCGGCTTCTCTACGGTGCCGGCGTATCTGGCGGACATGTTCGGCACCGCCTTCGTGGGGGGCATTCATGGGCGCCTGCTGACCGCATGGGCGGCAGCCGGTGTAGCCGGCCCGGCGCTGGTGAACTACATCCGCGCCTATGAGGTCGCACACGGCGTCGCCAAGGCCGACGCGTACACAATGACCGTGCACATCATGACGGTCCTGCTGGTTATCGGCTTCGTCTGCAATCTTCTGGTCAAACGTGTGGACGACAAACATCACATGACCGCTGCACAACTCAATAGCGGTCAATAAGGAGTCCAACATGAGCACGACTCAAACTGCGCGGTCCACCTCTCCCGCCAAACTCGCGGTGTTCTGGCTGTATGTCCTGATTCCGCTTGCATGGGGTGTCGTCAATACCCTGATGCAGGCGATGAAGCTGTTTAGCTAGGCATCGCGACGTGTTCTACGGCACGTCGTAGAACCGCTGACGGGCAAGGCTGGGGCTTATCCAAGACCAGCCGCCCAACGAACAAGGCCCCACGCTGAAACCAGCGTGGGGCCTTGTTCGTTGAAGCAACCGTGTGTTTACTCCGGGCCTCGCAACTCCAGCGGAAACGTGATCTCGAACGTCGTGCCCTCGCCTTCATGCGAATCGAAACGAATCTGCCCGTCCAGCACCCGGGTCAGCTCACGGACGATCGCGAGCCCGAGACCCGCGCCCGGAACGTCCTCCTCGGTCGCGCGCTCGAATTCCCTGAACACCCGCTCCCGATCCGACGCCCCGATGCCCACGCCGGTATCCGACACGCGCAGGAGCCACTCGCTGTCGCCGCGCTTCGTCATGCTCAGTTCGACTTCGCCGACCTTGGTGTATTTCGCCGCATTGGTCAGCAGATTCAGTGCGACCTGCTTGAGCTTGAGCCGGTTCGACACGACCGTGCCGATACCCGCATCGAGCGTATGTAACAACCGCAAGCCCTTCGCTTCGATAGTGGGAGTGCAAGACGCCACCAGTTCGTCGAACAGCTCGCGCAGATCAAAGCGCTCAAGCACCACCTGATTGGTGTCGCCGAGCACGACCGAGTACTCGACCAGTTCGTCCACCAGCGCCTTCATGTCGGAGGCCTGCCGGTTGGCAAGCGCAAGCGCGGTCTCGACCTTGGCGGGTGCACGCGCCATCAACTGCAGCGCCATCGCAAAGACATTGAGAAAATTGCGCAGGTCATGCACGACACTGCGGGTGATCTGCATGCGTGACTCGTACAGATCGCCGACCAGGCGCTGCTTGAGCGTCAACTCGTGATTCGCGCGCTCAAGACGCCCCGTGTAGTCGTCAATTTTACGGTCGCGCTCGGTGACCACTTCGCGAATCGAGGTCAGCGTCACGAAACTCACGGCCTCGTCGATAAAGTGCCGCGCTCGCTCCTCATGACGCCGCGAGAACCACGGGCGCGATTCGCTGAACTCGACGATCTGGCCAGCCAGCATCTGACGGAACAGGTCGAGCTCGCGCACCAGTTCGTCGATCCGGTAGCCTTGCCGCCAGCGCAGCTTGCCGTGCTTGCGCGCGTTACGTTCGATGGCCGGCTCAACCGAGTCGAAATCCTGGTCTTCGAGCGCACTGCAGATCTCTTCGAGGATATTCGGAACGTGATCCGACAGCTGCTCGTAAGTCAGCCGATCTGCTTCAGTCAGTTCGGCGTCGTGAAACACCGCCTTCATCCAGCGCTCGGTCAAAGTGACCTGATTGCCCCGCAGGTGATTGGCAAAGGCGCGCAGCGGTCGTGCTTGCGTATCGGGCATGGGTGGTTGGGGCCTGCCGCCACGAATGTGATAAGTGAACACGCGCCCGAACCCGCACGAGCGCGCTAGCGGATCTGCTCCGCCAGCGTATCACGGGTGGCCCCGCGTTCGCCCAACCTCGCGCGCGACAGATTCGTTACCTCAGATGATTCGGGCACGCTTCAGGCGGTTCCCGCTGAAGAGGCTTTGCGGATCAGATCTGCTCGAACAGCACGTCTTGTGCGCCTTCCCACAGTACCTTGACGCCGAGCTCGCGCAACCGTTCCTTGCCTTCCACCACGGTCAGGAAGTGATTGCCAGCCAGTTGCCCCATCTTGCTCGCGAAGCAGCACGACCCGTAGGCGAGGATGATCTCCGTTTCGCTGTAGCCGCCCGGATAGAACAGAATGTCCCCCACCGATGGATGGCTCGTATGGTTTTCAAAGCCCACGGCCTTGCCGTCGTTTTCCAGCTTGAACTCGCCTAATGGCACCCAGCAGCCCTCGCCGCTCCAGCGCACATGTATCAGCTTCTGGCGATACGGCAGGAGCTTCAGGAAAGCGGCCACCGTTTGCGGTGCATCGGGATGGGTTTCGGCGATGAATTCGTGGCCGCATGAAGTGATGCGAAGTCGGGTCATTGTTGTCAGTCCGCTTTGTCAGGTTGAACGGGATGGTCGGCCGATCGCTATTCTTCCGGCACATAAGCCCTGCCGACAGATACAGTTCAGGCGCCACCGGTCAGGACAGTTTATGCCCGTGCCACGCCATCAGCGTCCAAGGAACGCGGGAGCGATGTCGACGAAGATGATTTTGATGATCGTCATGCCGGGGAAAATCATCGCGTAGCCGATGTGCGGTTCGTCAGTGGGCGCGAGTTTGTTGGCATACGCCAGAATGGCCGGATTGTCGCAGGCCCCGGCCACGATGCCCGCTACCTGATCGAACGACATGCGGCACACGAACAGCCCCAGCAGAATGATCGGCACTGACAGCGCGAGCAGGATCACCGCGCCGAGGCCGAGCATTTCCAGGCCCGTCTGCGACCGTCGCGGCAAACCTCGGGCCGGATGCCATGCCGACCTGGGCGAGAAACAGCGTCAGCCCGAGATTGCGCAGAACAAGATTGGCCGACAGCGGGACGGTCCAGTTCAAACCGCCGGTGCGACGCAGTTTTCCGAAAATCAGCGCGACGATCAGCACACCTGATAACCCCAGGCCGATCTTGCCCACACCCGGCAGCGGGATACTGACCGCGCCGAGCAGAAAAGCCGAGCGCCATGCCGAGGCCAATGGAGATGTAGCTGAACTCGGCGGTGCCCTTGATCGAGTTGCCGAAGAACGTGCGCAAGGCGCCGAAATCTGCCGGATTGGCCAGCAGGCCGACGCGATCGCCGTACTCGAGAATGAGACCCGGACGTGCCAGTAGATCGGCATCGCCGCGTCGCACATGCACGACCACCGCGATGTGCGTGCCGGGAAGCACGAGCGCGATGAGATTTGCGCGCCGACCATACGCACTGCTAAAGCCAAGAAAGAACTGCTTTCCGTACTGCGCACCCACCGCATACAGAAACAGCGAGAGGCCCAGAGTGCCGACCATCGGCGCGGGCGCCGACTTCGGCGCAAACCAGCCTGTTGCCAGCGCAACGAACAGAACGGCCCCGACACCGAGCGAAAATCCCTTGAGGTTGATTTCCCCCACCACGTAGCCGATCGCAATCGTGAGGAACAGCGCGAACATGGGCTGTTCCTCAAGCAACGTCTTGACGAACTCCATGATGCCCCCTCGGATGGATTTATTGCTTAGGCCGCGTTTCGCGTTGGCCGTTGCGTCGCATTCCGCGCCACGCCATCGCGCGTCACACGAGGGCCTTGCCGGGCCGGGCCTTCTTCCAGTGCGCAAAGGGCGCGGCCACCGCAGTCTCGGCGGACTCGTGACTATGCGATGCGTCGACGATTGAATAACCCGAAATATCCAGTTCGCAAGCCGCAGCCACCGCGCGGATCTTCTGCTCGGGACCAACGAGGATCGGAATCAGCAAGCCCTGCCGTGCCGCATCCACGGCACCACGCAGCGAACTCTCGTCGCACGGATGAACCACTGCGCATGGCATCGGCTCAAGTTCCTGGCAGCTTGCGATCAGGCGCGGATACTTCTCGTGCTTCGCTTCGATCGTCCTCGGCTCCTGCCGGGCTTCGCGGGTTTGCATATCCTGCTTCGCCCGTGCTGAACCACGCTGCCGGGCGACCTCGTCAGCAAGTGACCCGATAACTTTAGTATCTCCCATCAGGGTTTTCAATGAGTGACGGTGAGGCGCGCGCTCATTGAGAGCGGGAATACGAACCGGGCATACAGCGCCGTCATGCGCCGTATGCCCATCTCGTCTCATCTCGCTGACATCAAAGGACGACTGACGCGCTACCGCTGGTCGACGACCGTCGTGTTGTAGGTCTTGCCGCCAATCACGACGTTGTTCAGCGTAATGCCGTTGACGTTGTACGCGTAAATCGGCCCCGGCGTGGTGGATGTTGCGGTGCCATTGTTGACTGGCGTGCCGAGGTTGCAGTTTGAGATCGTGACACCCGTGATTGCGGGAATCGTCGGTGTCGGTGCGGGTCCGTTGTAATCGAAGCCCACCGGCCCCTGCGCGACGATGGCCTGGAAGCACGAAGCGGTCGTGCCGTCCAGCGTCACGTCGGTCACCTGCACGTTGGTGATATTCACGTTCTGCACGACCGGTGGGTTTTCGCGCACCGCGTCGCCGGCCGGATCATAGTCGCAATCGAAGGTTATCAGTCCGCCCTGCGAAGCGGACGGGTTTCCCGCGTTCGCCGAGGCGACGCCCAGCGGCACTGTGCTGTTGATTGGACTGCCGGCAAGCAGCGAACTGCCGTACCCCCCGCCTGTGAGGTTGACGCCATTGGGCAACGTGACTGTATCGACATAGAAGTTCTTCACGAAGCCACCACGATTCATATTCGTTTTGATTCGAATCGCAATGTTGAGCGGATTGGTTGCCCAGTTCTGGTTAAGCATCTGCAAGTTGCGCGCATAGACGTTCTGCACGCCGCCGCTCATCTCGCTACCGAGCGTGATACCACCGTGTCCGCTATTCATTGTGCAGTTCTGGACCACGATGTTCTGCGAAGGACCGTATTCCGTATCGAGTGCCTTGCCTGACTTGATCGCAATGCAGTCATCGCCCGTGTTAAACGTGACGGTATCGCACAGCACGTTGCTGCAGGCGTCGGGGTCGAAACCGTCGTTGTTCGGTCCGATGCTGTCTGCCATCACGCCTCGAATGACCACGTTCGTGCAATCGGTCGGGTGATGCTGCCAGAACGGCGTGTTGTTGGTGTGGTAGTTCTCCATCAACACGTTGGTGCAGCCAATGAACTCGACCATGCAGGGTCGCAGGTAGTGTCCAAGACCAAAGATACGCTTCGCAACCGGCACCCCCGCCTCGGACAGCGCGGGCAAGTAGTTCTGGTCCTGCTGCCAGGGCGTCGTCGGGCTGGTCAGCAGCGCGTACAACGAGTCGGAGATACCGGGCGCGACGGTCTTCAGATCCACGTTGTTCGGATTCGCGTAGGCCTGCGATGGCGTCGACGACCCTGCGCAGCCATACTCGCCCTTGGAGCCCTTGTAGGTCCACCAGCAGGTACTCGTGTTGCCGCTGCCGGCGAACGGCGTCATTGCCTGGCCGTTCAGCACCGAGGTCGTGTCTTCGCCCGTGATCGCAATCTTGTTCTGGTTGTGGGCATAAACTGGCGCACCGAAATTCAGACAATCGTTCGCCTGCCAGCGGCTATAAAACAGGTTGCCGTTCGCTCCGCAGTTGACCGGCCCGTCCTTGGCGTAGTCCGCTGGATTCGGGCTGAAGTAGATCGTGCAGTTGGCGCTCAGGTGAAAATTGACGTTGCTCAGGAGCACGATAGGCCCCGCGCAATACCAGTTGCCCGACGGCACCACCACCCGGCCACCGCCCGCCGCATTGCATGCCTGAATGGCGGCGAGGAACGCCGGCCGCGAATCGAACGCGCCTGCGGCGTTGGTCTGATTCGCGCCTGGGCTCGTGGGAGATGTTGTGCCCGTATAAGGATTCGTTGCGGCAATCACGGAGCATTGCTGGGCCCCGTAACTGGTGACGGTGAAGTCCACGCCCGGAAACATGGACTGCGTAATGCCTGCCAGCGAGTTGATGATCTGGGTGGCAGCGCCGACTGTCCCCCAGATTGGGTCCAGGGCCCCTGGCGGGCTGTCCACGTTGCCACCGCAGCCCGGCAAGGTGCCGAGGAGTGTCGCTCCTGCAGACGCACCCGCAAACACCATAAACGCGCGGCGACTGGGTGAGCCCGGTCCGCTGTAGTCATGCGCGCCCTGCTCCCTACGTTGACCGGTCTTTTTCTTGCCTGATTCCACGATGCCTCCTGATGTTTTTCTCGTAGTACTGAGCGTTGCTCAAGCCCGGCGGTCGGGGGAGAGATGTCGTCAAGGGGATGGCCATTCGAACCTCAAACATCTCGCCAACGCCGCAGGGTCCGAATTATTGTTGTTATACAACGCAATAGATGTCAAGCGATATAAGAGGCCACTAGCAGCGCGACCTGTCCCGCTGCGAAGCCGACTGAAAGCATGACAAATTCACACGCAGTGCTTAAAACAAGACGGTTTGTCATTTCATCCCGCTGAATCAGCGCCTAGCCGGTCTGCGAGGGCACCCATTATTGCCAGGGAAAATCCCAACCTAAAGGTTATTTGCTTGACAACTTTTGCGGCACTCGACATGATGCTTTACACGTTTGTCGAGTTCAGTTGAGCCCCGCCAGGACCCCGTTTATCGGCGCGTCCTTCCGCCTATTGCGCCCGCGAGGCCTATGCCCAGGCCGGTAGCTGCGCGCTTGCAACGAGACACACCATGACGAAACTCTGTGCCAATCTCACGATGCTGTTCGGCGAACTGGATTTTCTCGACCGTTTCGAGGCCGCCTCGAACGCGGGCTTCAAGGCCATCGAATTCCTCTTCCCCTACGCCTATGAAAAGGCGCAGCTTGCCGACCTGCTAGGCAAACATGGCTTGACGCAGGTGTTGCACAATCTTCCCGCGGGCGATTGGGCCAAGGGAGAGCGCGGCATTGCCTGTCTGCCGGATCGGGTCGGCGAGTTCCAGGAAGGCGTCGGTACGGCGATCGACTATGCCCACGCGCTCGGCTGCAAGCAACTCAACGTGCTCGCGGGCATTGCGCCTTCCGACGTCGCGGCCGACCAGGTCCGCAGCACGCTGGTCGCCAATCTGAAATTCGCGGCCACGCAACTGGCCGCCGCTGGTATCCGTCTGCTGATCGAGCCCATCAACACTTATGACATCCCCGGCTTCTATGTCACCGGCACTCAGCAGACGCTCGAGTTGATCGACGCCTGCGGTAGCGACAATGCCTACCTGCAATACGACATCTATCACATGCAGCGGATGGAAGGCGAACTCGCCGCGACGATCCAGAAGCACCTGCCACGCATCGCGCACATCCAGCTTGCTGACAACCCCGGCCGCAACGAACCCGGCACCGGCGAGATCAACTATCCGTTCCTGTTCGCGCATCTGGAGCGGATCGGCTATGACGGCTGGGTGGGCTGCGAGTACAAGCCCGCCTCGACTACCACCGCTGGCTTGGGGTGGGCCGCGAGCTATCTTCAACCGTCAGCGTAACCACGGCGTAACCCGAGACAAGGATCCACAGCATGAGCAAGATCGGTTTTATCGGACTGGGCATCATGGGTACACCGATGGCCTTGAACCTGCAAAAGGGTGGCCATCAAGTATTCGCCTCCACCCGTCGCACGGTGCCCGACGAACTCGTAGCCGCCGGCGCGACCGCTTGCGAACACGCGAAGGCCGTAGCGCAGGCAGCGGACATCATCGTCACGATGGTGCCCGACACGCCCAATGTGGCGGCAGTGCTATTCGGCGAAAATGGCGTCGCCGAAGGCCTGACGCCTGGCAAGCTGGTCATCGACATGAGTTCGATCTCGCCACTTGAAACCCGCGTATTCGCCGAACGAATCAACGCACTTGGCTGCGACTATCTCGACGCGCCGGTGTCGGGCGGCGAAGTCGGTGCGAAGGCTGCCACGCTCACGATCATGGTAGGCGGCCCGCGAACGGCGTTCGAACGCGCCAAACCCCTATTCGAACTGATGGGCCGCAACATTACGCTGGTGGGCGTCAACGGCGACGGTCAGACCGCCAAGGTGGCGAACCAGATCATCGTCGCGCTAAACATCGAAGCCGTCGGCGAAGCATTGCTGTTTGCCGCGCGGGCCGGCGCCGATCCCGCCAAGGTTCGTGAAGCGCTGATGGGCGGTTTCGCTTCGTCGCGCGTGCTCGACGTGCACGGCGAACGCATGATCAAGCGCACGTTCGAACCCGGCTTTCGCATCGAACTGCATCAGAAGGACCTGAATCTAGCGCTTGATTGCGCGCGCACCCTCGGCATGGCTTTGCCCAACACGGCGAGCACACAACAACTGTTCAGCGCGTGCGTCGCCCAGGGCGGCCGTGCATGGGACCATTCGGCGATTGTCCGTGCACTCGAAGTAATGGCGAATTTCTCCCCGGAACAGCAAGGCGACTGATTGACAGTCCCTCTTGCGAACCCCTTCCCATAAGGACACAACTCGTGAAAAAAATTGCCCTGAGCGGCGCTGGAGGCCAGCTTGGCCGTGTCTTGCGTCAAGCCTTGCTTGAGCAAGGCGCTAATCTGCGTTCGGCGGCCGGCTCGCGCGCGTTGGAGCCAATCGTCGCCGGCGAAGATGTCATGCACGGCGACCTGCGCGATCCTGCGGTGGTCGACCGGCTGCTGACTGGTGTCGACGTGCTCATTCACATGGCGGGCACGAGCGTCGAGCGTCCGTTGCCCGAAATCATCGAGAACAATCTGCGTGGGCTCGTCGAGGTCTATGAAGGCGCACGACGCCACGGTGTACGCCGCGTGATCTTCGCCAGTTCCAACCATGCGATCGGCATGCATCCTGTCGAGGACAAGCTGACGCTCGACTGCGACTTCCGTCCCGACGGCTTCTATGGCCTCAGCAAGGTCTGGGGCGAAGCGCTCGCCCGGCTGTACTGGGACAAGCACGGCGTTGAGAGCGTGTGTATCCGCATTGGCAGTTGCGTCGCGGAACCCACCGAATTCCGCCACCTGAGTACGTGGCTCGGATTCACCGATCTGCTGCATTTGATCGATCAGTCGATCAACGTGCCGGATATCGGCTATCAGGTGGTCTGGGGTGTCTCCAACAACGCCCGCAGCTACTGGGACAACTCCGGCGCCGCGCGGCTCGGTTATCAGCCTCGTCAGAACGCCGAAGACTACGCTGGGCAGATTCTTGCCAAACCTAATCCGCTCAATACCACCGCCCAGCAATATCAAGGCGGCAGCTTCGCCAGCTTCGATTTCACACCGCCAGAGCGCAGAAACCAGAGGCGCTAGCACGCAGCTCCACTCAACGTTGGGAGACGCCATGAAGTTGCCAGAAAACCGCTTCAAACGCGCGCTCGCCGCAGGCGAGCAACAAATCGGCCTGTGGTCGAACCTCGCGAGCCACGGCGCGGTTGAACTCCTCGCAGGCGCAGGGTTCGACTGGCTGCTGCTCGATATGGAACACGCTCCCAACGAGTTGCCGATGGTGCACTGCCAGCTCCAGGCGGCGATGGGCTCGGACACGCATCCCGTAGTACGGCCGCCATGGAACGATATGGTGACGATCAAGCGTCTACTCGATGTCGGCGCGCAGACCCTGCTGATTCCCTACGTGGAATCAGCAGAAGAAGCACGCAACGCCGTCGCCTATACGCGCTATCCGCCCGAAGGTGTACGCGGTTATGCCTCAGCCGCCCGCGCCTCAGGATTCGGCCGCATCACGGACTATCCGAAGCAATGCGCGAACGAGTTGTGCCTGCTGGTGCAAATCGAGAGCCGGCTTGGTCTCGACAATCTTGAGAAAATCGCGGCGGTTGACGGCGTAGATGGCGTGTTCGTCGGTCCCGGCGATCTGTCCGCGGCGCTTGGCCATGCCGGCGAAATCAAACACCCTGACGTGCAGGCGGCCATCGAAAATGCGATCCAGCGCATCGTCGCAACCGGCAAACCCGCAGGAATCCTGATCGGTGACGAAACGCTGGCACGCCGCTATATCCAGCTCGGTTGTACGTTCACCGCGGTTGGCTCGGATGTAGGGATTCTCGGGCGCGGCGCGGAGCAATTGGCGGCGCGCTTCAAGTCCGCTGCCTGAAGCCGCTTCGCAACCGCAGCAGCTTCCTCGACGAGCGCCACGTTATTCTGCGTGACGTTGAGCATGCTGTCTCCGCAGTGTCTTAGCCAAAAAAGAGCCCGCACAAGCGGGCTCTTCATTTCACTCAGTGTGTTCCCGCAAAATCAAAACACCGGATGGCCGTTGATCACACTCGGCAGCCAGGTTGAAAACATCGGGACATAAGTGACGATATTGATCGCGCTGAAGATGGCCATGTAATACGGCCACGCGATCTTCGTCGTTTCCCCAATCGAAACCTCGCCGATCGCGCAACCGATGAACTGAACGGATCCGATCGGAGGATGCACCAGCCCCAGCGAGCAGTTCAGCAGAATCATGATGCCGAACTGCACTGGGCCGACACCATAGTGCATGGCCATTGGCAAGAACAGCGGCGTCGTAATCAGGATGTGCGCCGCCATATCGACAAAGGTGCCAAGAAACACCTGGAGCACGTTGATATAGAGCAGCATCAACCAGGGGATGGTCGTCGCATGTTCGAGCATATGCTGGATCGCATCGGGAATTTCCAGGTAAGCCATCTGAAAACGCAGCATGTTCGACACGCCGATCAACAGCAGGACCACGCCGGTCGTCCGGGTGGCGCGCGCGAGCGCCACACCGAGCTTCTTGAGCGTCATCGTCCGGTACACGACGAAGGTCAGCACCAGCGAATACGCCACCGCAATCGCCGCGGCCTCGGTCGCGGTTGCAATCCCCTTGGCCACACAGGTCAGAATGATGAGAATGACCATCAGCCCCGGCACTGCACCCACGAATGTCTTCGCCACCATCAGCCAGCCCGGAAATTTCGGCAGTTCAGTGGAGCCGTCGGCGCGGCGCGGGAACTTGTAACGAACCGCTTGCCAGTATGCGGCGAGCAGCACGAAGCCCATCACCCACAGCACCGGAATGAGGCCGGAAAACAGCAAATCACCAATCGAAACGCCGCTTATCGACTGCCCCGCCACGATCCCCGTAATACCCTGCGCAGCAAGCGCGTAGATGATCATATTGGTGGACGTCGGCATCAGGGCGCCTGCGAGCGAGGCATGCGTCGTCACATTCACTGCATAGGCCGCGCTATACCCTTCGCGCTTCATCAATGGAATGACCACGCCGCCCATCGCCGAGGTATCGGCGGTCGGCGATCCCGACACGCCGCCGAACATCGTACAGGCGACGACATTGGCCATGCCGAGGCCGCCACGGAAATGCCCAACCGTGGCCTGCGCAAAGCGCAGAATGCGGTCGGCGATGCCGCCGTGCAGCATCAGCTCGCCCGACAGGATGAAGAACGGCACCGCGAGGAACGAAAATGCGTTGATGCCCGAGACCATCGACTGGATCGCGGTCGCCACCGGCAGACCTTCATGCAGATAGGTCAGGATGCAGGACAGCCCTAACGCGAACGAAACCGGAACCCCGAGAACGAGGAAGACCAGAAAACTGATAGTTAGAATCGCAAGTTCCATGATTGATCACGCCGGCTTCCGCGCGAAGAGCCCCAATAGATGTTCGATTGAAAAGAGGATGGTGCAAGCACTGGCGATGAACGGAATCGCGTAACGGACCGCTTCTGGCAAGCCCAGAATCGGAATCTGGTCATCGAACGTGGTGGTTCCCATGGTCCACGCCCCGAAACACACGGCGATCGAGAAGGCGACCACGCAGAGCTGCTGAAACACGGCCATGGCGACCTGCCCTTTGGGCGGCAATTTCTTGACCAGCGAATCGAGTCCGATATGCCCGCCATCACGCACTTTCAGGGCAGCACCGAAGAAGGCAATGACGAGGACCATCAAGAGGCCGATCGGTTCGACGAAGTCGGGAGCGTCATCGAAGATGTAGCGCATCACCACGCTATACATCACGAGCAGCGTCAATACAGCCAGGCAAATCGACGCCAGCACTGTCACCACACGGGCAATCGCCCGGACTGGGCGTTCCACGAAGTTCATCTATCTCATCCTCGTACATTGCAGTGCAGCCGCAAGCGCGCACGAGCAACGAATACACAGCGAATACACCGCGAACAAACAGCGGACCAGCAACCGGCCAAACAATGACAAGCGCCGGAAACCCGCGCGATTGCTCCGCAAGGATTTCCGGCAGCCTGATCTATGGAATGGCTTATTGGGTCGCCTGGATCTCGTTGACGATCTGCTTCATCTCTGGCGTCTTCTCATACTTTGCCCACACCGGCTGCATGGCCTTCACGAAGGCTGCACGATCGATCTGTGCGGGCGGCGTAATCGTTACGCCGGCCTTGGTGACGGTCTGCACGCCCTCAGCCTCGCGCGCGGTCCACAGTTTGACGTAGTAAGGCACCGAGTCAGTCGCGGCCTTGCGGATGGCCGTTTGCTCCTGCGGCGTCAGCGTGTCCCACACCTTCTTCGAGAACACCAGCACTTCCGGCGTCATGGAATGCTCAGTTTCGGAGAACTGGTTCGCCACTTCGTAATGCTTGGTTTCGACGTACGACGGAATGTTGTTCTCAGCAGCGTCGACCAGACCGGTCTTCAGGCCGGTATAGACTTCCGCGAACGGCATCGGCGTCGGCGTACCGCCCATTGCCTTGATTTCGTCAACCATCAGATCCGACGGTTGCACGCGCACCTTGAGCCCCTTCATGTCGGCGGGCGAATGAATGGCCTTCTTGGCATAAATCGAACGCGCACCGCTCTCGTAGAAAGTCAGCGCAATCATGCCCTTGGCAGCGAAGGCATTGAGAATCTTCTGCCCTTCCGGTCCGTACATGACCTTGCGGAACTGGTCGACGTCGCGAAACAGGAACGGCAGCGAGGGGATCATCGATTCAGGCACGATTTCGTTGAACGCCGCGGCGTTGGCACGCACCATGTCAATCGCGCCAACGCGAACCTGGTCAATCGTGTCGTTTTCCGAACCCAGCGCGCTATTGCTGAATACCTTGACGGTATCCTGGCCGTTGGTCGCCTTGGAGATCTCGTCGCCCATGAATTTCAGCGCCATGACGGTCGGGAAGGTGTCGCTATGCACGTCGGCAACGCGGAACACGTGCGCCTGCGCCGCGCTGGCAGCAAACGCGAGGAACGAAGCAGCAACCAGCATCCGCACACCGGACTGGGCGAAATTTCTTTTCATCGTGTGATCTCCTCAAGAATGATTCGTTAGGTGACTGTGTTCGCGGCGATTCGCGCCTTCCCGCATTCCCCGGATTCCCGGCATGGAACTTCTGCGGCGCAGTCGGCGGCTCATCTGACATGCCTGCTGAGCGACCCGCTCTACCCTCGAATGTGCACAGTCGGTACGGCCAATCCCCTGCTGGATTTACAACTTGTCATGTCGGACCATGTTGTAAGACAAGCTGGATTGTATAAACATCTTGCTGAGTTGCGGCCTAGGACATACCCGTAGGGCTTGTGAAATGGCGGTGGCGGCATCTAGCGCCACCACCGCTCACCCGCTACCGCATCAGAACTGGTGGTTGATACCCACGGTTGCCGCGAACTGGCTACGGCACGATGCAGCGGACTGCTCGCCGATGGCCGCCGTTGCAGTGACGACCTTGCCGCCGTTCAACGTCTGGCCGTTAGCGCGCTGGAATGCTTCCAGCACATAGATACGGGTACGCTTGGACAGGTTATACAGCTGGGTCAGGTTGACCTGCTGATAGCTGGCGGCGTCCTCGATGCCATTCGCCTCAGTGGCGCGGGTGTAGCTATAGCCGGCAGCCAGATCCCACGAAACGACTGGACGGTAGTGCAGCACAGCACCGCCCGTATTGAAGATCGCCGTCGACGCGAAGCCGGAATGCGGACCGGCGATGTACTGCACGTTTGAGTACGAGGCCGAGACATCCCATTGCGGGCTGAACTGGTAGCCGCCCGTCACAGCGAAGCGTTGTTGCGCTGCTGCGTTCTGGTAGCCGTTGGTAATGCTCGATTCACCTTGCTCACCGGTGCCCGAGTAGGCCGTGGAGCTCGAGCTCCACGCGCCGCCGCCGCTCGTCGCATTGTTAAAGCGCGCGAAGCCGACACCAATCCCAGCTGCGCCAGCCTGGTACTGCGCGCCCAAGCTCCAAGTCGAGCCGGCGTTGAAGCTGCCCGCCACACCACCGAGTGCGTACATGCCGCTCACCTTAAAGCCGCCATAGGTCGGCGACGTGTAGAGGAGCGAGTTGTTGATGCGATAGTCCGTATCGAGCGCGTCGAGGTCGCCCGGGTGAGCGCCGTATGCACCGGTCAGCCACGGGGTGGGGCCATAGTTCGCCAGCATGTTGTAGTACGGCGTGTACTGGCGGCCGACCGTGAAGGCGCCGTAGGTGGTATTGCTCAGGCCCACCCAGGAGGCGCGGCTGAACATCAGACCGGACTTGCTTTCTGCACCCGTGTCGGCGTTAAAACCTTCTTCGAGCTGGAAGATCGCCTTCGTGCCGGCGCCCAGATCCTCGCTACCCTTGAATCCGAAGCGTTCGCCGCCCCAGATCCCTTCGATCATCTTGAACACCGAGGCGCCGCCCTTGGTCGCGCCAGTCGAGGGCGCCTGGCTGCTCAGATAGCCAACACCCGTGTCGACAATCCCGTACAACGTCACGCTACTCTGCGCAAATGCCCCTCCCGTAGCGAGCATCGCGGCCATGCCGGCGACGGCAAGCCTGGCTTCTTTGTAAGTCTTCATCAGATCATCCTTTGTTGTCGTTGGAGTTATGTCGGCTCGTTATGCCGCACGAAATTTCCTGTCCGCCCTGCAGCGTCCAGTATTCGCTCTCGTTGTCACACATCCGCCCATACGTCGATCGGCAAGATATGTAGTCCTTATCGTATGATTCGCCGCCTGGTCTACTGCACGCGGCTTTGCTACTAAACAATTCTTCCTGTCGACTGCAATGCGACGCTAGCGCGGCGGCTCGAAGGACATCGCTTCGAACAGCCGCGCCGCGCGCTTAGTGAATCTCCGGCTCGCCGCTTTCGACCGTGCCGTCGCGCTGCAGGAAGTCGAAGTCGCAGCCCTTGTTCGCCTGCATCACGTGAACCTGGTGCATCGCGCCGTAGCCGCGCGTGAAGCGCGGTGCCGGCTCGACCCACGCCGCCTTGCGGCGCGCCAGTTCCTCATCGGACACCAGCACATTGAGCTTCCTCTGCGGCACGTCGAGTTCGATCATGTCGCCGTCCTGCACCAGCGCAAACGGCCCGCCAATGAATGACTCCGGCGCCACGTGCAGCAC
>NZ_JBAURZ010000165.1:0-5002 GCF_049581445.1 Paraburkholderia sp.
CTCCAAGGCTGGCGAGGCCGTCGGGGGCGGGCCGGTTTCGATCAACTGCATCTCGATTGGCGGCAGCGTATGCGGCTGCGGGCCAGGCTCCTGGCCCGCGAACCAGCGCACCGAATGCGCCAGCATCATGAGGCACAGGACAGCAGCCAACACGACTGCCATTGCCAGCCGGGAGCGAGACGCATCGGCGAACGTGGCAAGCCTTCGCACAACGCTGTTCACCCGATCATTCAAGGCGCTACGCCAGACGCTAATCACGATGCACGGCGACCAGGAAATGCTCGGCGCCAGCTCGCCGCGCCGCCAGCATGGCCTGCACGACGATGCCATGCGCAGCATGATCGTCTGCGGCTATGACGACGTTGGCATCCGGGCGCAGCAGGCGAGCGATCGTCGGCGTCACCTGATCGAGCCGCACGGGTTGCTTGTCGATAAACACATGATTGGTCTCGTCCACCGACAGCGTCAACGGCTGGTTTTGCGGCATGGCTTGCGCACGCCCTTGCGGCAGATTGATCCGCACGGCATCGAGACGCTGCATCGCCAGCGAAGTCAGCATGAACGTGGCCAGCAGAAAGAACATCACATCGATCATCGGAATGATTTCGATGCGGCCCCGCTTCGAGCGTCGCGAGCGCCGCAGCTTCATGAGACCCGCCCGGTGCGTTCGGCTGTGAGGCGCAGCTCGCTCACCGCCTCGTTGGCGAACGACTCCAACTCGTCCATCAGCCGCTCGATGCGGCGCGAAAAGAAGTTGAACGCAAACAGCGCTACAAGGGCGATGACGAGACCAATCGCTGTGGCGATGAGCGCCTGCGCGACACCGCCGGTCACGCCGCTGGGATTCACGAGGCCATCGCCGCCGATCAGCTTGAACGAGTGCATCATGCCGACAATCGTGCCAAGCAGTCCAAGCAGTGGCGCGGCTGTGACGATGGTTTCCAGCAGCCATAGACCACGGCTCATGTCGCGTTCGATTTGCGCGGCGGCCGCTTCAAGCCGCGCCTCGATCCGCCACAGCGGCGTGCGCTCATCGTCGAGCAGTCGGCCGAGCCGACGCAGCGCGTGGCGGGGCGGCAAACCTTCAGGAAGGCGTGCTCGCACTTGAGCGCTCGAGTGATCTTCGAGCGGCGCGAACCCACGTTCCGGGTCCGCCCACTCGGGCAGCCGTGCGAAGCGCCAGAACGCATAAGCACGGTCTAGCGTGATCGCCAGCGCCGCGATGGCCAGCAGCGTCAGCGGATAGATCACTGCCCCGCCCAGGCGCGCGGCGTCGGCCAGATTGGCCCAGTCGTTCATGATGAAACTCCGGTTGCGTGCTGCATCAGAACAACTTGGTGATGCCGGCGTAGATTGCCCGTTGGGGGCCGAATTGCGGCGCTTCGACACCAATGCCCGAGCCGTCGCGCAGTTCGTACACGCTGTTGATCGCGTTGATCAGCACGAGTCGCGCATCGAACTTGCCGACAATCGGCTCATCGAAATGCTGGATCACGGCCAGATTCAGTTGACCGTACCAGGGCAGCTTGTCAGTGTTGGCGAAGCCGCTACGCAGACCGCTGCCGACAATGGCATCCGCGGTAAACGTGGTCTTGCCTAGCTCATAAGCGCCGCCGAGCGAGGCCGTGACACGCTGATCGTGATCAAGGAAGACCCAGTTGCTCGCGATGAAAGAGAGCTCCGCGGCACTGAAATTGAATTGCGCGGAATCGACGTTCTTGCCCTGCGCGCGGCTATACGCGAGATTCAGATACGCCGAGACATTGCCCTGCTTGTAATTGGTGGTGAATTCGAGCCCGTAGACGCGGCCATATTCGTAGTTGAACGGCGTAAAAATCAGCGCTGTGCCGAACTGGCCTTCGTCGAGCAGGTTAGACGCGATCTTGTAGTATGCGTCGAGCCCGACAGTGAGCGCGGGCGTCAAACGCTGCGTCACACCTACATCGAAGTAATGGCTGCGCTCGGGCTGCACAGGGCTGTCCTGAGTCACTTCGCTCTGGTTGGTCGTACCGTTGAAACGCGTGATTGTCGACGCCGACACCAGCTCGAAATCCGGCGGCGTGAAGTAGCGCGCGTAACCCGCATGCAAGGTGGTGGCGTTGGTGGGCTGGAACACGAGGCCAATGCGCGGGCTCAGCTGGCTGGCGTGCACGTACTCGTCCATGCCGTCGTAGCGCAGGCCGTAATTGAGCGTCAGCTTGCTCGACAGCTTCCACTCATCCTGCAGGTACGCGCTATACAGATAGCCGGTGCTGGCGCCTGAATCGTTGATATTGAACGGCACGTCGGACAGTTGCTCGCCAGCGGCGTTGGCCGGGAAAACGGCGACGTTGTCGTTGAACACGGCGTGCTCCTGCTCGGCCATCACACCGGCGCGCAGCGTGTGCGTGTCGTTGAGCCGATAGGTCGTATCGGCCTGCACGCCCTCGGCCTGATTGCTGCGGAAATCGTCCGAGGCGACACCGTTGAACATCAGGTCGCCGATCGGGTCGGGATTGAACTGGGTGCGCGTGTAGCGGGTAAACAGCGCCACCTGATAGTCGAGCGCGCCGCCGTTAGTCCCCTGTAATGCCAGCACGCCGAAATTGTTCAACTCTGACTGCGTTTCGTTGAGATTGGCCGAATTGAACGCGCTCTGACCGGCAAGAGCGAAATTGGTCGGCAGACCTGGTGTGTTTGGCAGTTCGAACTGGTTTGCTGCGGTGCCCACCATCACGCTGACCCGCGTCAGGGGATTGATGATGTACGACAGGTAACCGAAACCGTTGCCCTGGCGCGTATGGTCGTGCAAGGGACTGCCGTCGGAAGTGGGCGCCTCGATGCCGAGGTTGTTCACGCCAAGCGTGCCGGTGAAGAAATAGCTGAGCGGTCCTTGCGAGCCGTAGACGTCCGCGCTGCTTTGCAAGGTCTGGTGACTGCCGCCGTAGACGTCGATCGAGCCGCCATTGCCGAGATCGCCCGACTTCGTCGTGATGTCGACGATCCCCGCGGTCTTGTAGCCATATTGCGCGGGCAATGCGCCGGTAATCAGATTCACCTGATCGATGATGTGCGTATCGAGCGACTGGCCGAAGCCGCTGATCGGCTCGGGAATGATGATGCCGTTGATCCGATACTGCAGATCGGCATGGTCGCCGCGCACGTGAAGCTGGCCGTAAGAATCGTTGGCGACGCCCGGCGCCTGCAGCAGTACCTGGTTTAGCGGCGTGTTGTCGCCTTGCGGCAGTGCCTGGATGTCCGCTTGCGTGAAGCGATAGACGCTCGCGCCGACCTCGGGCTGCAGGCCGTTGCGCGCGATGTTCAGGCGCTGCGCCTGAACGTTGACATCGATCGCGCTGCCTTTTTCCAGTGTTACTTTCAGCGGCTGGGGCGTGGCGCTGTCGACGGTGGCGATACTGGTGCTGGCGCCGAATCCCTTGGCGTTGATCGTCACCGCGTAGGTGCCAGGCTGGACCACCGGGAGGACGAAGCTGCCGTCATGGCCTGTGTGGGTTTGCCCAAGGGTATGGCCGTCTGCGTCCTGCACTGACACGGCAGCGTTGTCGAGCGCGTGCCCTTGCGTGTCGGTGACAGTGCCCGTCAACTGGGCGCCCGTTGCGGCGCTGCCTGCGGCAAGCGCAGGCAGGCAAAGCGTCTGGGCGAACAACAGCAATGCGGCACGCGAAATGAGTGTGTGATGTTTCATGTTCTTCTTGTACGAGTGGAAGTCCTCTTGCCGCCCCTGACCATTCCGCTTGATGCCGTTGTCGGCGTCGGGCGCGTTCTTGGTGATATGTTATAACATAACAATTAAAATCCGCAATCGCAGATCGAGACGAACGGTATGCGTCAGCTCCGAGGATAAAATCGAGGCAGACGTGATACGTTCACGCTGGCTTATGCGGTTGTTTAGATCCGCTTCCAGCCACCACCATCTGCAAGGAGACACGTTGTGACGGCTACGAAAAAGGTTGCCCTGGTAACGGGCGCAGGCAGCGGCATCGGCCGTGCGAGCGCGCGTCGTTTGCTCGAACATGGCTATAGCGTGGTGTTGACCGGGCGTCGTCAGGAGCCGCTTGATGAACTTGCCGCTGAGGCGCGCCAGAACGGTTTCGATGCGCTGCCGGTGGCCTGCGACGTTGCTGCCGCTGCCGCCGTCGACGCGCTGTTTGACACAATCCGTCAGCACTACGGCCGGCTCGATGTGCTGTTCAACAACGCCGGACGTGGTGGGCCGCCGGTGGAGATCGACGAACTGAGCGTCGAAGACTGGCGTAGCGTCGTCGACACTAACCTGACCGGTGTGTTTCTCTGCACGCGCGCAGCGTTCGGGATGATGAAAAAGCAGACGCCGCAGGGCGGCCGCATCATCAACAATGGCTCGATTTCGGCGCACGCGCCGCGTCCTAACAGCATTGCCTACACGTCGACCAAGCACGCCATCACCGGTTTGACCAAATCGGTGTCGCTCGACGGACGCAAGTACGATATCTGCTGTGGCCAGATCGACATTGGCAACGCCGCGACGGAGATGGCGGCGCGGATGGCGCGCGGCGTGCCGCAAGCCAACGGTGAGATCGCGATCGAGCCGTTGATGGACGTCGAACTGGTGGCCGATGCCGTGCTGCATATGGCGGACATGCCGCTGTCGGCCAATGTGCAGTTCATGACGATCATGGCGAGCAAGATGCCGTTCGTCGGGCGCGGATGAGCGGGTGATCGGATGAGCGGCCTGCCGCAAGCCGCGTCACACGCCCTTTACGAGATCAACTTATACTGATCGATCCACGTGATCCGGACGTAGCCGTGCCTCATGCCTCGCGGAAAGAACCCCTGCGGGACGCGCCGCAAGACACCCTGCGTGACGACCCACCCCCGACGCCGCCCAGACGCCCAGAACTCGACGATTGCTGCCACAGTGGCTGCAACCCTTGCGTCTTCGACCTTTATGAGGACGCGTTGGAGCGCTATGAGGCGGCACTCGCCGAGTGGCAAGCGCGCCAGCCGCGCGCCGCTGCGAAAC
>NZ_JBAURZ010000166.1:0-1538 GCF_049581445.1 Paraburkholderia sp.
ACATGCCCCCAAGATGCTCGGCGACGGAGTAGATGTCCTTGTCGCCGCGGCCGGACAGGTTCAGCACCATCAGGTGGTCCTTCGGGCGTTTGGGCGCGAGCTCGATGATCTTGGCCAAGGCGTGCGCGGGCTCGAGCGCGGGAATGATGCCTTCGAGCTTCGAACACAGTTGAAAAGCGTCAAGCGCTTCCTTGTCGGTCGCCGCGAGATAGGTCACCCGGCCGACGTCGTTCAGCCAGGAGTGCTCGGGGCCGACACCCGGATAGTCGAGGCCGGCGGAGATCGAATGGCCTTCAAGGATCTGGCCGTCATCGGTTTGCAGAAGATAAGTGCGGTTGCCGTGCAGCACGCCGGGGCGCCCGCCGTTGATCGAGGCCGCGTGGCCATCGCGAACGTCGAGCCCATGGCCTGCGGCTTCGACCCCGAAGATCTCGATCTGAGGCTCGTCGAGGAACGGGTGGAAAAGGCCAATGGCGTTTGACCCGCCGCCGATGCACGCGACCAGGCTGTCCGGCAGGCGGCCTTCGAGTTCGAGCATCTGAGCTCGCGTCTCCTCGCCGATCACGCACTGGAAGTCGCGCACCATGGCCGGATAGGGATGCGGGCCGGCGACGGTGCCGATGCAATAATAGGTGTCGTGGACGTTGGTCACCCAATCGCGCAACGCCTCGTTCATCGCGTCCTTGAGGGTCTTCGCCCCCTGCTCGACGGCCCTGACCTCCGCGCCCAGCATCTTCATGCGGAAGACGTTCGGCTTCTGCCGCTCGACATCGAGCGCGCCCATGAAGACGATGCATTCGAGGCCGAAGCGCGCGCAGGCGGTCGCGGTCGCGACGCCGTGCTGGCCAGCTCCCGTTTCCGCGATGATGCGCTTCTTGCCCATGCGGCGAGCGAGCAGGATCTGCCCGATCACGTTGTTGATCTTATGCGCCCCGGTGTGGTTCAGCTCCTCGCGCTTGAAGTAGATCTTTGCGCCCCCGACATGTTCGGTCAGCCGCTCGGCGAAATAGAGCGGGCTCGGGCGCCCGACATAGTGCTTGAGCAAATGATCGAGCTCGGCCTTGAAAGCGGGATCGGCCTTCGCCTCCTCGTAAGCCTTTTCGAGCGAGAGAATGAGCGGCATCAGCGTCTCGGGGACAAAGCGTCCGCCGTAGATGCCGAAGCGGCCGCGTTCGTTCGGGCCGGCGCGATAGGAATTTGGCTTCTCGAGCTTGCTCATGTCACTCCCGCAGGCGCTCGCGCGAAGGCGCGGCGGGCCGCGGCGACGAACGCCCTGATCTTGCGCTCATCCTTGACGCCGGGCGCGCTCTCGACGCCTGAGGAGATATCGACGCCGCGCGCTCCGCTGAGTGCGATCGCCGTCGCGACATTCTCGGGGTCGAGCCCGCCGGACAGGAGCCACGGAACGTGGGAATGAAACTCCCGCGTCAGGCGCCAGTCGAACGGGCGGCCGTTGCCGCCCGGCAGCGCCGCGTCCTTGGGCGGCTTGGCGTCGATTAGGAGGGTGTCGGCGACGCTCTCGTAAGCTTGAGCCTGAG
>NZ_JBAURZ010000167.1:0-5239 GCF_049581445.1 Paraburkholderia sp.
ATGCTGCACACGATTGCTGCCGGGGTGGCGCCGCCGGGTGGCAGCCCCGCGTTGGCGGCGTTGACGCGCGCCATCGAGCAGGGCGGGGCGTAGACCCGAACACGCTGCGTTGGCGTTGTATAAGCGCGTGATAGAGTGGCAACATGATCCGTTGCTCATGGATCGCGGCAAACCTAATCTGCCCACGCTCAAAGCCCGCCATTCCGCATCGTCTTTGCTAAAATCCGAACTATGTCCAAGAGTACCGATCGCATCAATCTGACCAACCAGTTCCTGATCGCCATGCCCAACATGGCGGACCCCACGTTTTCAGGAACGGTGGTCTACCTTTGCGATCACAGTGAGCGCGGTGCGCTCGGCCTCGTGATCAACCGGCCGACCGATATCGATCTGGAAGCGCTTTTCAGTCGCATCGACCTCAAGCTCGAGATCGAACCCCTTCTGCATGTCCCCGTGTACTTCGGCGGCCCGGTGCAAACCGAGCGTGGCTTCGTGCTGCATTATCCGAAAGACGGTAGCCCGTACACGTCGTCCATGTCGGTGCCCGGCGGCCTTGAAATGACCACCTCCAAGGATGTGCTCGAAGCCGTCGCGAGCGGCACGGGTCCGGAACGTTTCCTGCTCACGCTCGGCCATGCGGGCTGGGGCGCCGGTCAACTCGAGGAAGAAATTATTAAGAATGGCTGGTTGACGGTGGAGGCCGATCCGAAGATCGTCTTCGATGTGCCGGCAGAAGAGCGCCTTGAAGCGGCATTGGCGCTGCTTGGCATCAACTTGTCCATGCTTTCGGGCGAAGCAGGTCACGCATGAGCAGTCTAGCCGGACGAGCGGCAACGCTGCTGGCGTTCGACTATGGTGAAAAGCGTATCGGCGTGGCGGTCGGCAATTCGCTGACCAGAAGCGCGCGGCCGCTGGTGGTGGTGCAAAACCGCAACCGCGAATATCGCTTTGAGGCGCTCGGTAAGCTGATCGCCGAATGGAAGCCGGACGCGCTGATCGTTGGTTTGCCCATGCACCCGGATGGCGCGCCGCACGAAATGACCCAACTTGCCAAACGCTTTGGCAATCAACTCAATGGCCGCTTCAATTTGCCGGTGACCTGGATCGACGAACGCTATTCGTCGGTCGAGGCGAAGGCTGAAATCCGCGCGGGTAACGGTCGCGCCGACATGCTAGACGCCGAAGCCGCCAGCATCATCCTCCAGCAATATCTAGACGGACTGCCCGACGATCATGAGTTCCATTGACGCCGAGGCGCTTTACCGCGCCGTGCTCGAACAGATTCGTGCCGCTTATGGTGATCAACTCGGTGAGCAACCCGGCAGCGAGTCCAGCGGCGCCGTGCTCGTTGGCATCTTCAGCGGCGGCGCGTGGTTGGCCGAGCGTCTTGCGCGTGACCTGAACGTCGCAAGCTTCGGTGTCGTCAATGTTGCACTGCATCGCGACGACTACGCGAAGAAGGGTCTGCACGCACAAGCCAGCCCAACCTCGCTGCCGTTCGAAGTGGACAATCGCCGCATCGTGCTGGTTGACGACGTGCTGTCCACCGGACGCACGGTGCGCGCCGCGTTGAACGAACTGTACGACTATGGACGGCCCGCTTCGGTCGAACTCGCCGTGCTCGCCGATCGCGGCGGCCGCGAGCTTCCGGTGGCGGCGCGTTTCGTGGGCGGCGTGATCGATGTGCCAGCCGAGTCGAACCTTGTGCTCGCTCGTGATGACGCCGCTGAGCAGCGCTTTACGTTTCACACTGAAGCACGGGCGGATTGAGCGCGAGGGGGCCTTTGGTCTTGCATGAGCGGTAGTTTCGCCGGTGCATTTCGATTCATACGAGTCGATCACCGCATATCGGAACGCAGGCAACGCCACGCGCACCATGCACTTTCACTCAATCCCGTGTTGCATTTGCATTTCGCCGCACCGGCCCAATCATGACCGTTGCGGCACAGCCGGGCAGCCCGCGCGCCATCCGCGTCGGCTCGTACACGTTTGACTCAGGTAGATCATGAATACCGCCACCCAGGTTCCTCCGGTTCCGCAAGGCTCGCAAACCAGCGGCGACAGCGCCGCTGCGCCTCAGCGCTTTCGCCACGGCTTTCTAAAGGGCAATCCACAGCTCACCAGGAACGGTGAGCTGAAGCATTTGCTGACCATCGAAGGCTTGCCGCGCGCGATCGTCAATCACATCCTTGATACCGCCGAACAGTTTGTCAGCGTGACGGATCGTGAGGTCAAGAAGGTGCCGCTGCTACGCGGCAAATCGGTGTTCAACCTGTTCTTCGAAAACTCGACGCGCACCCGCACCACCTTCGAGATCGCTGCAAAGCGTCTGTCGGCAGACGTGATCAACCTGAACATCAACGCGTCGTCGACCAGCAAGGGCGAGTCGCTGCTGGACACGATCAACAACCTTTCCGCAATGCACGCCGATATGTTTGTGGTGCGTCATGCGTCGAGCGGCGCGCCGTATCTGATCGCCGAACACTGCGCGCCGCACGTGCATGTGATCAATGCTGGCGACGGCCGTCATGCGCACCCCACGCAGGGGCTGCTCGACATGTACACGATTCGTCACTACAAGAAGGACTTCACGAATCTGCGCGTGGCGATTGTCGGCGACATTCTGCATTCACGGGTAGCGCGTTCGGACATTCATGCGCTGACCACGCTCGGCGTGCCGGAAGTGCGCGCGATTGGTCCGCGCACCTTGCTGCCAGGCGGTCTCGAACAGATGGGCGTGCGGGTGTTCCACAACCTCGACGAAGGCCTGAAGGACGTCGACGTGATCATCATGCTGCGCCTGCAGAACGAGCGCATGAGCGGCGCGTTGCTGCCGTCGGCGCAGGAGTACTTCAAGAGCTGGGGCCTGACGCCCGAGCGCCTCGCGCTTGCCAAGCCCGATGCCATCGTCATGCACCCAGGTCCAATGAACCGCGGCGTAGAAATCGATTCGCAGGTGGCTGATGGTCCGCAGTCGGTGATTCTGAATCAGGTGACCTTCGGCATTGCGGTGCGCATGGCAGTGATGGGCATCGTTGCGGGCAATCACGATTGAGCTTCGACTGAATCGCGTGAGCGTCACGTTTCGCGCTTAAGGTATGGCATCAAACCGCATCAACAGAACACGCGACAGGCAACACAACAAAGGCAGCGCATGAAGATTCATATTCAAGGCGGCACGCTGATCGACCCGGCAGCGGGCACCGAACAGCAGCAGGATGTATTCATCGCGGCGGGCAAGATCGTCGCGCTCGGCAACGCGCCCGCGGATTTCCACGCGGAGCAGACCATCGACGCCACCGGTCTTTCGATCGCCCCCGGCCTCGTTGATCTGGCCGTGCGGCTGCGCGAACCGGGCTACGAACACAAGGCCACGCTCGAATCGGAAATGGCGGCCGCGCTTGCAGGCGGCGTGACGAGCCTCGTCTGCCTGCCCGATACCGATCCGGTGCTCGACGAGCCCGGCCTCGTCGAAATGCTCAAGTTCCGCGCCCGCAACCTGCATCAGGCGCATGTGTATCCGCTCGGCGCGCTGACGGTCGGTTTGAAAGGGCAGGTCATTACCGAGATGGTCGAACTGACCGAAGCGGGCTGCATCGGCTTTTCTCAGGCGGATGTGCCCGTGGTGGATACACAGGCGCTGCTGCGCGCGCTGCAGTATGCAAACACCTACGGCTATACCGTGTGGCTGCGCCCCGTTGACGCCTATCTTGGCAAGGGCGGCGTCGCCGCGAGTGGCCCGCTGGCGTCGCGGCTCGGTCTTTCGGGTGTGCCGGTCTCGGCTGAGACTATCGCGCTTCATACCATTTTCGAACTGGTCCGCGTGACGGGCGCGCGCGTGCATCTATCGCATCTGTCATCGGCGGCGGGCATCGAACTGATGCGCGCGGCGAAGGCCGAGGGTTTGCCAGTCACGTGCGATGTGACGGTGAACCATATCCACCTGATCGATCTGGATATCGGCTACTTCGACGCGCAATTCCGCCTCGACCCGCCGCTGCGCTCGCAGCGCGATCGCGAAGCGATTCGCGCGGGCCTCGTCGATGGGACGATCGATGCGATCTGTTCCGACCATACGCCAGTCGACGACGACGAAAAGTTGCTGCCGTTTGCCGAAGCGACACCCGGCGCAACCGGACTCGAACTGTTGCTGTCGTTGACTGTGAAATGGGCGCAAGAGGCTGGCGTGGCCTTGTCGAAAGCGCTCAACCGGATCACCGCCGCACCGGCCGGCGTCCTGAAGCTCGACGCGGGACGCATTGCGGTGGGCGCCGACGCCGACCTGTGCATCTTCGACAGCAATACGCACTGGCTCGTCGAGCCGCGTGCATTGAAGAGCCAGGGGCACAACACGCCTTTCCTCGGCTACGAATTGCCAGCGCGGGTGCGCATGACGCTTGTCGGTGGACACGTAGCGTTCGAGTCGCGCTGATCGATGCGCTGATCGATGCGCTGATTGATCCGCACAAACGCGCAAGCCGGCACGAGACCGCCATACTCCAACCGACTTAAACCGACCGCGACCCATCGCGACACATACGGACCGCTCGAACGATGAAGCTTGCATTTCGCAAGGCCAGGCTGGTAGCGCACCTGTTGCACGGCATGTGGACCGTTGCCACGCGATTTCCGCGCGCCAGCGCGGCCCAGCGGGAATCGCTCAATCGCGCATGGTCGCTGAAGATGCTGCAGTTGTGCGAGATGCGCCTCGTGGTCCACAACGACAGCGCACGGCTCGATGCCGGTGCGCTGGTGGTGGCGAACCACATCTCGTGGATCGATATCTACGTGATCAATGCGTGGCGGCCAACGCCGTTCGTTTCGAAGGCAGAGATCCGGCAGTGGCCGGTAGTGGGCTGGCTGGCCCAGCAGCTTGGCACCGTGTTCATTCAGCGCGAGAAGCGCAGCGATGCGAAGCGCATCATGCACGAACTATCGGATCGGTTGAGTGCGGGTGAACTGATGTGCGTGTTCCCCGAGGGCACCACGACGGATGGACTCACACTCCTGCCGTTCCACGCCAATATGTTTCAGGCGGCGGTGTCGGCGTCAAGTCCGGTGCAGCCTATCTGCCTGATGTACGAGGACGCGCAAGGCCGGCAATCCACCGCGCCCGCCTATATCGACGATCTGACGCTGGCGCAATCTCTCGACGCATTGCTGCGCGGCGCTCCGCTTACCGCGCACGTCTATGTGGGTGATGCGCTCGCGCCAGGCGGCGACCGGCGCACGCTGGCCG
>NZ_JBAURZ010000168.1:0-11117 GCF_049581445.1 Paraburkholderia sp.
CGCCGACCCCGCCCACTTCGCACACGTGACCGAGCGCGTGCGTGAGAGCGGCCGAGTGCGCCGAGTCATAGCGCGTCAAGGTCTTCCAGTTAGCGATCCCCTGTGCCACCTGCGACGGACAGTCCGGCGCGGTGCGTAAACCTTGGACCCGGGCGAGTCCGGCGATCATCGATTGTGTCAACCGGTCCAATTGAGGACGGGTGCTGGTGGCGAGATCGGGCGCAGGCTCTTCAGGCGGTCGGGTGCTACGCCACGTGGCGAACAGGGCGCTCTGCATCTCCTTGCTCGCATCGATCTGATCCTGAAAGAAGGCGCGCGCGAATGCCGGATCAACCTGCGCTGTCGCAGCGCGCTTCTCGACGTCGGCGAGCAGAGCGGCTTCACGCGGCGCATCGGTAATCGCCTGATGGTGGGCCCACTTCCAGCGTGCAACCGGCTCGGCTAGCGCAAGGCGCTGCGACACCAGGGAGATCAGATTGGTGAGCGCCGTGTTGTCGCGATCTGCTTTAGCAGGCGCTGGCGCGACGAGCAAAGCGGCGCTCAGTGTCAAGGCGCCAAAGACGCCAGTGCGATACGAACGATTCATGAGGGAAGTTTGACCGGGCGGTCGAAACGGAAAGCCTGAAGAATAAACGATGTGTCGGCCGCGCGGCCCGTTTCATACGAGCGAGCGCATTCGCGCCGGCCTTTTACCCGACGCGAATCAATCAGCCAGACGCAACGCGTGATGGATCACGTTGCGTGCATGCGAGCACAAACTGATCACGCTTGAAAGACATGATCGAGATGTTGCGGCGCGGCAATCCGGTGTTACTTCTGATCGCACGACTTGCGTTGTTCGTCAAAGAACGCTCGAACATGCTCAGGCAGTTCTGCGCCCAGGAACTCAACGCCAGCGGGTTCCGGATCCGGGCTGAAGACTTTATCCGGGGTCGGAATCTTGGGCGGTTTGGCATCCATGATATTTCTCCTGTACAAACTGATTATCTGCCTCGGTCCCCGTTTTGCACCAGTGGTACGAACCGACAAAGATGTTTTTCCATACAGATTTGTTGCTTTATCGGCACAGCGCTAAGTCACTACAACTCATTTGAATTAAATTTAACGATTGCCTGTATTTACGAACGATCGGACCTAAGTGTCTGACCGGATACCGCGTTGTCTTCGTAACGGGCCGCCAGCTAAAAAACTATTGTCCCGCCAAGTTATGTTCGCTAACACACACCGCGCGACTGTCGTCTGAATTTCCACCCGAAGTGCGACCCGTGATCCCCTTCTCAGATGCTCCGCAACCTCTCCCATGAAAGGTTGCTGCATTGCCGCGTAACAGAAGCAAAACCTCGGTGCCAGGTCGACCACTTACTTGATCAGGATGCCTTAAGCAATCGCCGGCGCAAGACTGCAAGCCAAGCCGTGCCCATCGTGACGGCTATATCGTTAGCGTCGCTATGGGCTCAATAAATGGCGCCCTTAAATTGGGTTAACGACTGATTGGGTGATTACGTTGACGCGCTTGTCGGTTCTTTTAACTAGGCATATGAAATGACAAATGCGCCGCGCATCTGGCGTAAATCTAGCTTTGCGTGATGACAAGGGCGGGAAGCAAAGGCAGCAATGAACCGGGCAATCAACTAATTCGCACGGGCGTGCGAGTTGGCGGCGCGGCCGCACTATCGGCTCGTGAATGTGGCAATGCAGAACAGGGCGCCTAACAGGAAGGCCACTGCGAGAATGAGGTCGTATGGGTGCTTCATGTGACACCAACTATGATTTGCGGCGATGTTACCCGGCCCCGTGGATGTCGAATGTCAAGGATGGTCAGGGACCGCACAATCGGGGCGTCGTTCAAGGACCACGTTGTGACGCCTCATGCTACGATTTATCGTGAAAGTCCTTGGATGGTGAACGCTATGGCCAAGCAATTGATTCCGCCAGAACGCTTTATAGAACTCGCGAACTCAGAAATCGAAGCGCACGTGCGTTTTCAGCCGGGAATGCGGATTTCCCTGGGTGCTAGTCTCCCGAACGGAAGTTACGAGATCGAATACCACGGAACAGGCACGAAGCGAGTCGCGGTTGATGTTCGTCTAAAGCTCATGGCCGCGTATGAAGTGAGGCCGTTTCCTTTGTTCTGAATGGGTTTTGCAACCGGCTCAATACGCGGCTTTTCATGTCGGTTCTCTCAAGCACAGCGGCGTGATACGCGCGTCAAAAAGCAAAAAGCCCAGTCGCAATGACTGGGCTTTTTGCTTGAATCTGTATTGGTGCCGGAAAGAGGAATCGAACCCCCGACCTTCGCATTACGAATGCGCTGCTCTACCGTCTGAGCTATTCCGGCATCAGGAGAATCGAGATTATATGGACTTCTTTATCGTTTTGGCAAGCCCCTGACTCAACTTTTCTTTTCAATATGGTAGCGGGTGACGCGATCTACCTCATTCTTCGAGCCGAGGAACACCGCTACGCGCTCGTGCAAGCTCTTCGGCACGATGTCGAGAATGCGCTTCTCGCCGTTGGTCGCGGCGCCGCCTGCCTGTTCGACGATGAACGCCATCGGATTCGCTTCGTACATCAAACGCAGTTTGCCGGGCTTGTCCGGCGTACGCTTGTCGGCCGGATACATGAAAATGCCGCCGCGGTTCAAAATGCGATGCACATCGGCCACCATCGAGGCAATCCAGCGCATGTTGAAGTCTTCATGGCGCGAGCCGTCCGTACCGGCTTTCAGCTCGCCGATGTACTGCTGCACGGGCGGGTACCAATGACGCTCGTTAGACGAGTTGATCGCAAATTCGCGCGTTTCCACGGGAA
This sequence comes from Paraburkholderia sp., assembly GCF_049581445.1. GTDB lineage: Bacteria > Pseudomonadota > Gammaproteobacteria > Burkholderiales > Burkholderiaceae > Paraburkholderia. The sequence goes on from NZ_JBAURZ010000168.1 coordinate 2,812, forward strand.
TGCGCATATCGCTTTGTGTGAGTACCCACGAGCCCAGTTCACGGTCGAGCGTAAAGCAGTTCACGCCGTTGCCCGTGGTGAGCACCAGCACGGTCTGCGGACCGTACACCGCGTAGCCCGCGGCGACCTGCTGGGTGCCGGGCTGGAGGAACGACTGTTCGGTGGGCTGCTGGCCATCCGGGCACCGTAGCACCGAAAAGATCGTGCCGATCGACACGTTTACGTCGATGTTCGATGAGCCGTCGAGCGGATCGAACACCAGCAGGTATTCGCCCTTCGGATAGTTGGCCGGAATGGGCGAAAACTTTTCCATTTCTTCGGACGCCATGCCAGCCAGATTGCCGCCCCATTCATTGGCTTCGAGCAGGATGTCGTTGGACAGAATGTCCAGCTTCTTCTGCACTTCGCCCTGGACGTTCTCGCTGCCGGCAGTGCCGAGCGCATCGCCCAGCGCGCCTTTGCTGACGTGGTAGCTGATCGCCTTGCAGGCGCGCGCAACGACTTCGATCAGGAGGCGCAGATCCGCCGGCAGATTGTTGGTTTCGCGCTGCTGCTCGATCAGGTACTTCGTGAGAGTGGTACGACGGTGCAATGCCATTGCGATACTCCGATAAGGCGAAGGAATACTACGATTTTACCCGCTCGGTGTGTCTTTCCTGTGCTTTCGAAATATCAGGCACGCAGCATCGGCGTTAAAGCACAGTCCTTGCGTCGAACCTGGACCATCGCGACGCTACTGGCACCGCTCTCAGCAAGCGCTGAGCCGTCGGATAAATTGATGCCGGCGATAAAAAGCCGGCAACACGTGCCGGCTTATCCCTACAGAAAATCCGCCAAAAAGATCAGGCGAGCGCCTTTTCGACGATTTCCCGCACGTCGCGCGACTTCACCTGAGCCGCGACCTTTTCCAGTGCCGCGCGCATGCCTTCGCGCAGGGTCGGCGTGAAGCGGCGCCACAATTCGAGCGAGCGTGCAAGACGCGCGGCGACCTGCGGATTGAGCGCATCAAGCGCGATCACCTGTTCGGCCCAGAATGCGTAGCCGGAACCGTCCTCGGCGTGGAACTGCGCCGGGTTGGCCGCGCAGAAGCTGAAGATCAGCGAGCGGGCGCGATTCGGATTCTTCAGGGTGAAGGCAGGATGCGCCATCAGCTTGCGAACGATTTCGATGACTGGCCGTTGCGCGTTACCGCGCTGCGTGGCTTGCAGCGCGAACCACTTGTCGATGACGAGCGGCTCGTTTTCGAAGCGTCGGTAGAAGTCCTCGAGCGCGTCCTGCGCCTGGGTCCCGCCGCCTGCCGCCGCGGCATTGAGCAACGTGGACAGCGCTGCCGCGCGGTCGGTCATATTGTTCGCTTCGGCGTATTGCGCCGAGGCAAGGCGCACGGCTTCGGCCGGATCGTCGAGCTCCGCAAGATAGGACAGGGCGAGGTTCTTCAGCGCGCGATGGCCGCCCGCCTTCGGGGTGGCCTCGTACGCACCCGGCGTGAGGTTGGCTTCGTACACGGCGAGCCATTCGCTCTTGAGCGCGGCGGCAAGACGCTTGCGCACAAACTGGCGCGCGGTGTGCACGGCGGCCGGGTTCGACTCGGCCATCTGTTCGGCCAGATACGCTTCGGACGGCAGGATCAGCGCCAGTTCGCGGAACGCCGGCGAGAGTGTCTTGTCGGTCAGCACGCGCGCGAAGGCAGCGACGATCGAGTCGTCCAGTTCCAGCGTCAGGCCGCTTGCCGCACGGCTCGCCAGCGTCAGCAACTCACGCGTGGCGAGGCGTTGACCGGCTTCCCAGCGGTTGAACGGATCGCTGTCATGGGCCAGCAGGAACGCCAGTTCGTCGGCCGCGTAGTCGTACTCGACGATCACCGGTGCCGAGAAGTTTCGCAGCAGGGAAGGCAGCGGCTTTTCGGCGACGTCCACGAACGTGAAAGTTTGCTCCGTCTGCGTGAATTCGAGCACGCGCGTCGTGGCCGACGCGGCGCCCGTTTCTCCTTCGAGGCGCAACGGCAGGTCGGCACCGCTTTTGCCAATCAGGCCAATCGCGAACGGGATCAGCAGCGCGCCCTTTTGCGTTTCGCGGGCGGCCGGGGCTGCGTCGCCGTAACCTTGGGTGAGCGTTACGCGGTATGTGCGCTTCGCAGCGTCGTACTCGGTCTTGACGGACACGCGCGGCGTGCCGGCCTGGCTGTACCAGCGCTCAAATTGCGCAAGGTCGCGGCCGTTGGCGTCCGCCAGTGCATGACGGAAGTCGTCGCAGGCCACCGCCTGGCCGTCGTGACGCTTGAAGTACAGATCCATGCCCTTGCGGAAGCCGTCGCGGCCAAACAGCGTCTGGTACATCCGCACGACTTCCGAGCCTTTCTCATACACGGTCATCGTGTAGAAGTTGTTGATCTCGACGTAGCTCTCCGGGCGCACTGGGTGTGCCATTGGGCCGGCGTCTTCGGCGAACTGCATTTGCCGCAGCACGCGCACGTCTTCGATGCGCTTGGTGGCGCGCGCGGCTTCATCAGTGGCGCCGCCGGCCATGTCGGCTGAAAACTCCTGATCGCGGAACACCGTCAGGCCTTCCTTCAGGCTTAGCTGGAACCAGTCACGGCAGGTGACGCGGTTGCCGGTCCAGTTGTGGAAGTACTCGTGGCCGACCACCGCTTCAATGTTGGCGAAGTCGGTGTCCGTCGCCGTTTCGGGGTTCGCCAGCACGTACTTCGTGTTGAAGATATTGAGCCCCTTGTTTTCCATCGCGCCCATGTTGAAGTCGCTCACGGCGACGATCATGAAGCGGTCCAGATCGAGTTCGAGACCAAAGCGCTGCTCGTCCCATTTGATGGAGTTGATCAGCGAATCCATCGCATGGCGAGTCTTGTCCAGGTCGTGCGGTTCAACCCACACCTGTAGCAGCTTCTCCTTGCCGGAGCCGCTCTTCACGCGTTCCTCGATGCAGACCAGCTTGCCCGCCACCAGTGCGAACAGATAGCACGGTTTGCGGAAAGGGTCTTCCCAGCGGGCGAAATGGCGGCCGTCCGGGAGGTCACCTTCTTCGAGCAGGTTGCCGTTGGACAGCAGCACCGGGTACGCGGCCTTGTCGGCGCGCAGCGTGACGGTGTAGGTAGCCATCACGTCCGGGCGGTCGAGGAAATAGGTGATACGGCGGAAACCTTCGGCCTCGCACTGGGTGAAGAAGTTGCCGCTGGACACATAGAGGCCCGACAGCGTAGTGTTTTCGACAGGATTGCAGATGCTGGTCAGCGTCAGTTCGAAGCTGTCCGGCACGTTGTCGACTGTCAGGCCATGCTCGTTGGTACGCACGGCGCCGTACGGGGCGCCGTCGATGGCGGCGCTGACGAACTGCAACTGCTCGCCCATGAGTTCGAGATGGGCGGCCCGCGAGGCGTCCGGGTTACGGCGCACCCGCATGGTGTTCTTGACGACGGTGCGTTCGGGCACCAGATCGAACTCCAGCGAGACGGTGTCGATCAGGAAGGCGGGCGGCGCGTAATCGGCGCGACGGATGACGGGGGGCGTTGCGGTATCTGCCATGGCGTTTTGTAAGAATAGGATATTGAGCCGGCCGCGCACCCAATGCGCACCGGTATATCGAGCCATTGTACAAAGCCATAAGGGATCTGCGGGTCGAACTTTTTGTCTAGGGGCCAGGTCAGCGTATGATCGGGCCGCCGCCGGAGCGTGCGGCGAGTACATGTAACGACGAGGAAGACCATGAAATCAGACCGTTGGACGCGGCGCGCCATTCTGATGCTGGCGGCGCTGACGGCATTGCTGTCCGGTTGTACGAGCTATGTGACCACCCAGGTCACCGCGTTTTCCGACTGGAGCGGTAACGACGCCAGCCGGACCTATGCGTTCGCACGCAGTGCGCGGCAGCAAAACAGTATCGAACAGTCCACCTATGAGTTGCTCGTTGCCAACGAACTGGCCACGCAAGGCTTCAGACAGGTCGACGAAGATCAGGCCCGCTACATGGTGGGGCTGGCGTATGGAACGCGCACGGACACCGTGAATGTGTCCCAGCCGGTGTTTTACAGCAGCCCGTGGCCCGGTCCGTACTGGGGCCGTCCGTTCGATCCATGGGGGGCGTGGGGGCCGTGGGGAGCGTTTCCGCCTGCGTACGTGAATCAGAGCTACCCGGTGTTCACCCATTCGGTGGGCATCCGGATCACGCAGCGCGTGACCGGCAAGGAGGTCTACAACGTGATGGCGCGTAATTCGGGCGACGAGCCATCGCTGGTTCGCGCCATGCCGTATCTGGTACGCAGCGCGCTGGCAGACTTCCCGCTCGGTAATGGCGCGGTGCGCACGGTCAAGCTACCGGTGGACAAGAACGCCGGCATCTCGAACGAGGCAGCCGGATCGCCCGCGCCCGCAGCCCCGACGTCGGCTCCGAGTGCGGTGCAATAAAGGCTGCGGCTGAGCCACCTCGAGAGATGTAAAGTGCTCAAGAAAAAACGGCCCGGCAGGTTATCCCTGCCGGGCCGTTTCGCTCTGACCCAAAGCGCTATGCGGCAATCTTCGCGTGCGTTGCCGATTGCTGGCGCGCTTCGCCACGCTTATGCACGCGCTTGCCGGCCGCATATGTTTCAAAGATCGCCCGATCGTCGCCGAGCAGCGCGAAGGCGAACAGCAACTCTTCGAGCGATTCGGTGCGGCCGGTGCGGCGTGCAAGCAGGGGCGTCGCCTGCGGATCGAGCACGACAAAATCCGCTTCCGAGTTCGGCTTGAGCGTGCCGACCTTGTCTGCCAGATCGAGCGCTTCGGCGGCGCCTGCGGTCGCCAGCCAGAACATGCGCGTTGCGGTGAGGTGATGGCCGCTCAGGCGCGCGACCTTGTGCGCTTCGTTCATGGTCTGCAGCATCGAAAACGAGGTGCCGCCGCCGACGTCAGTGGCCAGCGCGATCGGCATACCGGCTTCATCCGCCTTGTCGAAATCGAACAGACCGCTGCCGAGGAACAGATTCGAAGTCGGGCAGTGCGACGCCACGGCGCCGGTTTGCGCCATGCGCCTGCGATCTTCCTCGTCGAGGTAGATGCAATGGCCGTACACCGCGCGGCGGCGCAGCAGATCATAGTGATCGTAGATGTCCAGATAGCTGCGGTGGCCGGGGAACAGGTCGGCAACCCATTTCACCTCGTCGGTGTTTTCGGCGACGTGGCTCTGGATGAAGACGTCCGGATGCTCGCGCGCGAGCACGCCGCAGGCTTCGAGTTGCGCCTGTGTGGAAGTCGGCGCAAAGCGTGGCGTCAGGGCATACATCTGGCGTCCACGGTTGTGCCAGCGACCGATCAGCTCGGCGCTGTCGTCGTAGCCCGACTGCGCGGTGTCGCGCAGAAACTCGGGGCAATTGCGGTCCATCAGCACCTTGCCGGCCACCATGCGCAGATTGCGCGCTTCGCTCTCGGTGAAGAGCGCGTCAGCCGATTCCTTATGCACCGTGCAATACACGAGGGCGGTGGTGGTGCCACATGCCAGCAGTTCTTCGACGAAGAAACTTGCCGTGTCCCGTGCATACGCCGGGTCGGTAAAGCGGCGCTCGGTCGGGAATGTGTACGTCTCGAGCCACGGCAGCAGACCCGGCGCCGGGGACGCGATCATATCCGTCTGCGGATAGTGAATGTGCGTGTCGATAAAGCCCGGCACGATCAGCTTGCCGCGCAGGTCCTGCACCTGGGTGCCGGGGTTCAGTTGCGATGAGAGCGCTGCATAGGCGCCGGTCGCGACGACGTGGCCGTCCGCGACGATCAACAGACCGTCTTCGTGGAAGACCGCCGCGTTGGACGACTGCGCAGGATCACCGTTGAAGGTCAGCAGTTGCGCGCGATAGGCTGATTGTGCCAATTGAGTCATGGGGAAAACCGTCTCCGTTATAGGGATGTCATTGGTGCAGCGGCGGCGCGGACTGCGCCGCCGCTACGCCATTGATTGCGCTTGCGCTCTCAGTTCCCGCTGCCGGATTGCCAGTGAGCGTCGAGCTTCGCGATCAGCGCATCGCGTTCCGCGGGCGTCACAAACGCCGCTTCGAAGCTGTTGCGGATGATGGTGTAGACCTCGCCGTCAGTGAGCTTGAGGGCTTCGATAGTGGCGAGGTAGTTGGCGTTGACGTACCCGCCAAAGTAAGCCGGATCGTCAGAGTTCACCGTGACGGCGACGCCGTTGTCGAGCAACGCCTTTAACGTGTGCTTGGTCAGATCGTCGAACACGCAAAGCTTCAGATTCGATAGCGGGCACACCGTCAGGGCGACACGCGTGTCAGCGAGCCGCGCGACGAGCGCCGGATCTTCGATGCTGCGCACGCCGTGATCGACGCGATCCACTTTCAGCAGATCCAGCGCTTCGTAGATGTACGAGGGCGGTCCTTCTTCGCCGGCATGCGCGACGAGCTTCAGGCCTTTCGCGCGGGCCTTGGCAAAGACGCGCTCAAACTTCGAAGGCGGATGGCCGCGCTCCGACGAATCGAGCCCCACGCCAATCAGTCGATGCCTGTATTGGTCGAACAAAGGCAACGCTTCATCGAACGTCGCAAGTGCGTCCTCTTCGGAGAGATGGCGCAGGAAACACAGGATCAGCTTGCTCGTCAGGCCGCGTTTTTCCGCATCGGCCAGCGCGCGTTCGATACCGGCGACCACCGTCGCAATCGGTACGCCGCGTTCTGTATGAGTCTGCGGATCGAAAAAAATCTCGGTGTGGACGACGTTATCCGCGAGCGAGCGCTCCACATACGCCATCGTCATGTCGTAGAAGTCCTGCTCCTTGAGCAGCACACTAGCACCGGCGTAGTAGATGTCGAGGAACGATTGCAGATCCGTAAATGCATAGGCGGCGCGCAACGCATCGATGGAGTCGTAGGCGAGCTTCACGCCGTTGCGCCCGGCGAGCTTGAAGATCAGCTCGGGTTCGAGCGAGCCTTCGATATGGATATGCAGTTCGGCTTTCGGCGCGCCTGCGACCTTGTCGGCAAGAGGAAGAGCGGTCGTCGTAGTCATGTTCGTTGTTTCAGTGGTCTAATTTGTGAGGGGTCTTTGCTGGCCGGATGCGCGGCGCTGGGTGTGGATCCGGAGCGTCTTCACGCCACCTGCGCTGCGTGGGCGTTGGCTTCGACGGCCTGCAAAACCTGCGCGGCCGCCGAGATCGCAATGATCTCGGGCGACTTGTCGATAATGCCGTCCACGCCCAGTGGACACTTCATCCGCGCGATCTGCGAGGGATCGATGCCGCGCGCAGCGAGCCGGTGTTCGAACTGTTTGCGCTTGCTATGCGAGCCGATCATGCCGAAGAACGCGAAATCGCCACGCCGCAGGATGCGCTCGGCCAGTTCGAGGTCGAGTGCGTGATTGTGCGTCATTACGATGAAGTAGGTGTGCGGTCCGGCTTCATCGATAGCTGCGTCGGGCGCGTCGTTTGGATCGATCGTGACATTGGCCGCCTGCAACGTTTCCACGGGCGGAAACTGCGCGTCGCGCTCATCGACCCAGCGCACGTGACACGGCAACGTGGCGAACACACGTACCAGCGCAGCGCCCACATGACCGGCACCGAACAGCACGACTGCGAAGTCGCGCGGCGCGATGGTTTCGGTCAGTAGCGAACTGCTTTCGTCGAAGCCGGCGCCATCCCACAGCAAACAGTCGGGACCTTCGACGCCGGGTTCCGGGTCGGACAGCATCACCGCATCCGGTGCGGGGCCGAATGATACGCTACGCACCGTCGATTGATTGGCGGCCACGCGCTTCGCGAGCGACGTTATCCAGCCCAGATCGCCGATGTCGAGCCGTTCGAACGCGAGCACCACTGCACCGCCGCAGCATTGGCCGAGACTCGGACCCAGCGCGAAGCGCTCGAGCCGCCGTGCATTTGGCGTGCGCATGCCGTCCCGCAGGACCCGGCGCGCGCTCTCGATGGCTTTCCATTCGAGGTGGCCGCCGCCGATGGTGTGCTTCGCGGAATCGCGCGTGACGATCATCTTCGTGCCGGCCTCGCGTGGCGCCGAACCTTCGACGCGCGCAACCGTCACGAGGACGGCGGCATCGCCGTGTGCGAGCAGGTGTTGCAGATCGGTTAGCCAGGCATGCATCCGGCGGTTCTCCAAACAAGGCCGCGCGGGGTATCCGTGCGACCGGTTAAGCGTGGCGCTGCGCGTTCGTGTCGCACGGCGCGTGAAAATTCAGGCACTGGTGTCGACGCTCGCGGGCGCGCTCGTCACCTCCTGCTTCTGCTGCGGCGATCCTGACGGCGCTGGATCGGCGCTTGACGGCTGGAGTGCATCCAGCGCATCGAGGATGGCTTCGGGCGTGGCG
>NZ_JBAURZ010000169.1:0-10296 GCF_049581445.1 Paraburkholderia sp.
GCGCCATGCCGGACCTCGACTATCGCGCTCGCTCCGACCCGGACCAGCCGGGCGGCCGGCTCGTCGAGGCGCACACGAACTGGGAAGCGCTGGGCGACCCGTACCCAGTTCACGGACTGCTGAACGATTGGCAACGTGCGTGGCAGGTTGATCCGGTCCGAATCGGAAATACCCGCGCCGATGCCGACCACCTTGCCGTGAATCGCCGCACTCCGGTCGATCATTGAATAGACCGTTGCGCAATCACCAGGCTCAATGTGCCCCAGGGCCGTTTCCCGGAAGTTTGCGACCGCGAACCATTCGTCCGCATGGACGAGCGTGAAGATTGACTGGGTCGGTGCGACAGTCTCGCCCGCCAGAACCGACAGACCGGTGACGAAGCCATTGTTCGGCGCGTGCACAACCGTGTCGTCGAGGTTGTGCTGCGCGAGCGCGACCGCCGCCTCGCGTGCATGCACCGCGGCGATGGCGTCCGCCTCGTCGCCGATCGTTTGAGCGGTGGCCCGCTTTTGCTCCTGCGCCTGCCTGAGCGACACTTCGGCGTCATGTTGCGCGACTTGCGCCTGATCCAGTTGCTGGACCGGGACATAGCCTTTCGCGGCGAGTGGCGCCAGCCGCTGAACATTGCGCGACGCCAGTTCGTAGTTGTGTGCCGCCTTGCTGGTCTGGTCGTCGGCGATGACCGAATTGGCGCGCTCGCCAACAATCGTCCTGCGTCGCGTGTCGAGCGCCGCGCGGGCCAGTTCGAGGTCGGCCCGCGTCTGCGCCAGTAAGAGACGGTACGGAACCGGATCGATCTCGAAGAGCACGTCGCCTTTCGCCACGCGCTGGTTTTCTTCCACCGGGAGGCTGACGATCCGGCCGCCGACCGGCGACGCGACGTGCACGACGTCGGCGTCGATGGTGGCGTCATCCGTTGACGGAAACCGGATCGTCCGGTCATAGGCGTAGTAAGCGGCCGCGGCGCCCATTGCAACGATCACACACGCGATCACCCGGCCGGTGAGGGAGACATTGCGCAAGCCCGCAGTTTTCATAGGAGCTGCCCTGTTCCAGAAAGCCAGCAGAGCACGGCGACTGTCAGGCCGATCGCCAGGCAGACGGAGAGCTGAAAGGGGACGATCTGTACCCAGCCAGTTGAGACGAAGATCCGGTGAGCGATCAGCGCGCCGACGACCCCGAGTATCGCGCTCAGGAGCCAGAGCGGAAAATATGCGCCGAAGATCTCATACGACGGCGCGCCCTGCAGCGCGCACCCTTGCAAGCACAGGCCCAGCGCAGCGATGGCCGGAACAGACCGTGTGCGGTGCCCGGTCGGGTCGCAGAGGTTTCCTTCATTTTGCCTGGATGGCATGGCGGCGTAATAAGGTGGGTGAACGCGTCATGGAAGCAAGGAAATCATGGGCACTTTACCAGCGTGGCGACTTAAGTTCGATGTTTTAAGGGTTCGCACTACTGCAGTGCGCGATTGAAGATCGAGTCGCAGCGAGAGGATAATGTCTTTTCCTTTTTGGCCGGTTAGGGTGGTCGCAGCGCTCTTATGACCCAAAACGCCGGCCAGGAAACCGCTTACTTCAGGAGCCTCGCACGACATGTCCGACCCTTCAGCCACCATCGAAATCGAAACGGCGCCGAATCCCGAGTTCGCCGTGATCCTGATGCACGGTCTCGGGGCCGACGCCAACGACTTCGTGCCGCTGGTCCCCGAGCTGCGGCTGGCCACTGGGCCCGCTGTGCGTTTCGTGTTTCCCAACGCGCCGGAGATCGCCGTGACCGCCAACAGCGGCTACGTGATGCGCGCGTGGTACGACATCCGCTCGTTCGAGAACATTGATCGTCAAGTGGACGAGACCGGCATCGAAGCATCGTGCGCGACGGTGCGGCAATTGATCGAAGCGCAGAACCAGCGCGGCATTCCAACGTCGAAGGTGTTTCTCGCAGGGTTCTCGCAAGGCGGGGCGATGACGTACTCAGCAGGACTGACGCACCCGGAGGCGCTTGCCGGGTTGATCGTGATGTCGGGTTACGTGCCGTCGCGGCGCTTTATCGAAAGCCGGGTCAGCGCGGCGAATCGCAACACACCGATCTTCGCCGCGCACGGCAAGTTCGACGACATATTGCCGATCCAGTTGGGCGAAGCCACCCGCGACTTCGCGCTTGCACAGGGTTGCAGCGTTCAGTGGAGTGCGTATCCCATGCCGCATTCGGTATGTGCCGAAGAGATCGAAGCGCTGAGCACATGGCTTGGCGAGCGGTTCAGATCTCCACCCGCGCCCCGAGTTCAATCACCCGGTTAGTCGGTAGTTTGAAATAGGCCGCGACATTGCCGACGTTGTGCAACATCACCCCGAAGAGCCTTTCGCGCCACACGGCCATCCCTTTGCCGCCGACGGGCACCACCGTGGCACGGCTCAGGAAATAAGAGGTCTCCGAAGGGTCGAACACGAGCCCCGATGTTTTGCATGCTTCGAGGGCCGCGGGCAGATTGACCTCATCCTTGAAGCCATAGACGATCGAAACCTGGTAGCAACCGCCGCAGAGCAGTTTCACTGAGACCTGGTCGCCTGGCGCGACCCAGGGAACTTCGCATGTGGTCACAGTCAGGAATACGACGTGCTCGTGCAGCACCCGGTTGTGCATGAGATTATTCAGCAGCGCGTGCGGCACGCCACTGGGGTCAGGCGTGAGAAAGACCGCAACACCGCCCACGCGCACTGGCGACTTGTTGAGCAAAGACTCCAGAAATGGTTTCAGCGGCGTGGTCCCGGCCCGTTCGCGCGCTTCAGCCGCCATCATTTGCCAGCCACGTCCCCAGGTCGTCATGATGCCAAACATCAGTAGTCCGATAACAAGTGGGAACCAGCCACCCTGGGCGATTTTCAACAGATTGGCGGAGAAGAACGTGGCGTCGATCACAAAGAAAAACGCGGTGGCGCCGATGCACAGCAACCAGTTGTAGTGCCACGCATAGCGCACCACGAAGAACGTCAGCAGAGTGGTGATGAGCATGGTTCCCGTGACGGCGATTCCGTACGCAGACCCGAGAGCCGTCGATGAACCGAATCCAAGCACAGCGGCAACAACCGCGACCAGCAGCGTCCAGTTGATGCCTGGTACATAAATCTGGCCGATCTCTTTGGACGATGTGTAGACCACGTTCATCCGTGGCAGAAACCCCAGTTGCATGGCCTGCTTGGTCATGGAGTAGGTGCCTGAAATGACGGCCTGAGAGGCGATCACAGTCGCTATCGTAGAAAGCACGATCATCGGAAACAGCGCCCATTGAGGAAACAGGCGATAAAACGGATTCTGCAGCGCGCCCGGATCGGCCAGCAGCAGCGCGCCTTGGCCCAGGTAGTTCAAGGCAAGCGCCGGGAACACCAGTCCGAACCACGTGAGGCGGATAGGCCGGGCGCCGAAGTGCCCCATATCGGCATACAGTGCCTCCGCCCCCGTCAACGAGAGAACTACCGCACCAAGCGCGACAAACGCGAGCCAGCGATGCTCCATGCAGAACGCCAGCCCCGCGAGAGGATTCAGCGCGTAAAGTATGGCCGGCAAACGCAGGATATTGAACAGTCCAGAAATAGCGAGTAGTGCGAACCAAAGCACCATGACCGGCCCGAACACAGCACCAATGCCCGCCGTGCCGCGCCTTTGCATCAGGAACAAGGTGATGAGTGCCGCCAGCGTGACGGGGATCACATAGGGCTTGAGCAACGGTGTCGCCACTTCCAGGCCTTCCACTGCGCTCAGGACCGAGATAGCTGGGGTAATGACGCCATCGCCGTAAAACAGCGCGGCGCCCATGACGCCGACGGCGAGCAGCGTATGGCGCAGCCGCGGCTTCGAAGCCACCGAAGAAGCCGCGAGCGCCAGCAGCGCCATGATGCCGCCTTCACCGTGGTTGTTGGCGCGCAGGATCAGCGCCACATATTTCAGCGAGACCACCACGGTCAGCGACCAGAAGATCAACGAGACGATGCCAACGACATTCTGGGCGTTCATGTGCAGCCCGTTGTCCGGGTCGAACACCGTTTGCAGGGTATAGAGCGGACTGGTGCCGATATCGCCGTACACCACGCCGAGTGCAGCTAGCGCAAGCCCGTAAAGAGCGGGCCGGTGCTCGCCGGGCTGGCCGGTTTCCTCGGTGCCGGACGCGGTAGGCGCAGGGTGTCCCATGTCTCCTCCTGAGGTCGCTTCCGTGCGCGAAGGCGCGGCGCGGACCTTTGTTTTCGAAGCTACAGGTCGCCGGTCTGTTTATTTGCGGGCAACTGCAAAGCCGGTTGAATGGGTCTGTGGCGCCCGGCCATCATCCCGCTGGCTGGCCGTAAATTGCTGGGGTTCGCGGCGCGAGTACCCGATATCCCGGCGTGTCGCTTTTAACTCTAGTACATGCAACGCTCCCGCGCGGAGTCACGCTAGCCGCTCGCTGTATTTCGTCGCAGATCACCGTGAGGGTTGCCACGCGGGCGCTTCAAGCTGCCGCAATAGAAAGCTCTTAGCAAGAATTGTGTTGCAGATGCGAATTACTCGCATTATCATTCGCGATTGTAATTTAACTTTCACTTAACAACCTCTCGCTACGGGCGCCGCGTGCCGCGCACGCGTGGCCGCATAGGCCTGCGCACCGCAAAAAATAATGCCTAACCTGTCTTTCGCTCGCCGTCATTCTTTCATCCGCAATTTCAATCGGACCCCATCGGTTCTTAGTCCGGCTCTCCTCGCCAGCGTGGGCCTGTCGCTTTCCACACTTTCCACGCCGGGCTGGGCTCAGACTGCCGCATCTGATGCGGCAGTGACGTTGCCTGCCGTCAGCGTGACCGCCTCGGCTGAGGATCTAGTCAAGCAAGGTAAGACGGTGAGCGCGGGCGCACTGGGTTCGCGCAAGCAGGTCGATACGCCGTTTTCCACCGACGTCAAGACGAGCGAACAGGCTCAGGACCTGATGGCGCAGACTGCCAATGATCTTTACAAGTACGACCCGGCGATCTCGGAAAGCAGCAGCAACCGGGTCAGCGAAAACTCGATGTTCAGCGTGCGCGGCATGCCAATCGACACGCTGAACGGCATCAAGGTTGACGGCCAGAGTTTCCCGTCCTGGGATACGGATCTCTCGCTCGAACCGTTCGAGCAGGTGCAGTTGCTCAAAGGTCTGTCCGGCTTTATGTACGGTTTCGGCGCGCCGGGCGGGATCGTCAACTACGTCCTCAAGCGTCCGACGGATGATCCGTATCGCAGCATTTCGGTCGGCTACGAGTCCGCTGGTGTGTTCAGCGAGAAGATCGACGTGGGCGGCCGGTTCGGCAACGACGACCGGATCGGCTACCGGTTCAACCTCGTGAATGAAGACGGCAACACGGCGGAGACGAATGGCCATGTGCGACGCCAGGTGGTCTCGGCGGCCTTCGACTTCCGCATCACACCGGATCTGACGTGGAGCGTTGACGGTTTCTATCAGAAGCGCAAGACCAACGGTACGCTGTTCGGTCTGATGTTCGGTAGCGGGCTGGGTATCCCCGATGCAAGCTCGATCACTCGTGACCTTGCACAGCCTCAGAACTACTACCAGACCGAAATGGCTTCGTTCGGCACGGGCCTCGACTATCGTCTCTCCGAGAACTGGCATGCGAGCCTGAAGTACCGCTTTGCCAAGGAAAACCGCACGAACTCGGACAGTCTCGTCTATGTCTACGATGCAGCGGGCGACTATTCGAATACGCTGTACGCGGCGATGACGCGCTATTTCTATCAGAACGTCGACGCAATGGTGCAAGGCCAGTTCAACACGGGCAGCATCAGGCACGACGTGGTGATTGGCGCGGGTTTCCAGTCGCAGACCAGCGAATACTCGAACAGCGAAGGGTGGAACGAAGGCTATCCCCTTGGCACGGGCAACATCTATAGCAGCACGTTGCTGAGCAATGCCGATGTGAACGTCGGCGAGGATCTTTACCGGCAGTCGCGTACGACCCAGGCCGCCGTCTACGCAAGCGACACCGTGCAGTTCACGTCGCGCCTTTCCGCGCTGCTCGGTTTGCGTTATACGCAGTTCCGCCAGGACGTCTACGATCCGAGCAGCGCCGTTACGCAGCAATACAGCGCGGACCCGGTGACGCCCACTGTGGCGCTGATGTTCAAAACCGATCCGTACTCCACCGTGTATGCGAGTTATGTCGAGTCGCTGGAGCAGGGCGGTTCGGCGTCGAACACCAACCTCAACTATCCGGCCACCTACGGTCCGCTGCGCAGCAAGCAGTATGAAGTCGGCTTCAAATCGGATCACAGCAAGTGGGGCGCCAATGTGGCGCTGTTCCGCGTCGATCAGGGTTACGACTACACGAATTCGGAAAACGTCTTCGTGCAAAGCGGCACCAAGCGCTACACCGGCATCGATGCAGGCGGCTGGCTCCAGTTGAGCTCCGAATGGCGAGTCCTTGGCGGCGTGATGTGGCTCGACACCAAGGCGGTCGATGTCGACGATCCGACTATCGAAGGCAAGCGCATTTACGGCGCGCCGCGTTTCACGGCGACGGGCCGCGTCGAATACAACCCGTCGTATCTGCGCCCGCTCACGCTCGCCTTCGGCGGCAAATATGTGGGCGATATGGCCGTCGACGCAGCCAATACGCAGTTCGTGCCGGCCTATGTCACCTATGACCTGAGCGGCAAGTACGAGACGCGCGTTGCCGGCAAGGACGTGACGCTGCGCGCGGGTATCAACAATCTGTTCAACCGCCGTTACTGGACGACTGCCTGGGGCTACTACGTGTCGCCGTCGCCGACGCGCACGGCCGTGATGAGCGCAACGATGGAGTTCTAAGTGTGGATGCGGCCGTGGTATTCACCTCGTGCCGCATTGCCGTTACCGCCTGTATGATCCGGCCGCCGCTATGTTTTCGATGATCCTGCAATGAGACCGATTCTTGTCCGGCTGCACCGATGGTTTGGCATCGGTACGGCGCTGTTCCTGTTCATGTCCGGTCTGACTGGGGCGATCATCGCGTGGAACGAGGAACTCGACGCTGCACTGAATCCTGACTTCTACCACGCCCGTTCGAACGCGCCTGCGCTCTCGTCGCTTGATATCGCTAACCGGATCGAAGCGGCGGACCCGCGCCTGCGCATCACCTATCTGCCACTGGGCGTCGAACCGGGTCGAACACTGCAGGTTCGCGTAACGGGACGCGTCAATCCGGCGACGCATCAGCCTTACGACCTGGGCTTTAATCAGCTCGCCATCGATCCCGGCACCGGGATCATTCAGGAGCGCCGCGAATGGGGCGCGCTGTCGGTGAAGCGGCTCAACTTGCTGCCGTTTATCTATCAGTTCCACTACACGCTGTTTCTGCCCGCGGCCGGCAACGGTATCGAGACCGGTGTGTGGTTGATGGGTGTCGTAGGGATCGTGTGGCTGTTCGATAGCGTGATCGCCCTGGTGCTGGCGTTTCCCAGCTTCAGGACATGGCGCAAGTCGTTCACGTTTCGTGTGCGTCGCGGCGGCTACCCGCTGGCGTTCGATCTGCATCGTTCCGGCGGCGTATGGGTATGGGGTCTGCTGGCCGTGATCGCCACCACCTCCATTTCGATGAATCTTGAAGCGCCCGTGGTGCGTCCCGTCGTATCGCTGTTTTCGAACTTGGCGCCCAATCCTGCGAGTAACCCGGGATTGCGTTTGACGTCGGATCCCGCGGCGCCGCTGCTGGGCAGGGAACGAATCGTCGCACTGGCGGCCGCGGCGGGGCGAAGCATGAAACTGGACGAACCGCCTGGCGCCACTTTCGAGGTCGAGGGACTGCATCTCTACGGCGTGGGTTATTTCAAGCCCGGCACGAACGTGGTCCGCTCAGGACTCGGCACGACCTGGCTCTATTGGGACGCCAGAAACGGCAAGCAGGTCGGAGCGGCCATCGCGGGCCAGGGCACGGCTGGCGATATCTTTTTGCAGGCGCAGTTTCCGTTGCATTCCGGACGCATCATCGGGCTTGCTGGCCGTGTCATCGTCAGCGTGATGGGGCTAATCGTGGCGATGCTAAGCGCAACGGGCCTCGTTATCTGGATCAAGAAGCTCAAGGCGCGCCGCTGCGCTGCGCGGCGCGTGGCGCCGGGTAAGCTGGCAAAGTCATGAGTTCGCCGCCAGACTCTGCGGGCTCCGCCTAGTGCAGGCGCTCCGCGCACGCGCCGTACGCGCCGCGCTCCCCGTACGCCACCCAAGCCACGTACGCCACGTACGCCACGCGGCCGGCGGTTTCGCTTTAAGCCCAACAACTGCAATGGCCACTCGCGCACGTCTATAATCGTCCTCGAATTTGACTCCGGACTTTCCACCTGTGAAAAAGATGATTGCCGTCGCCCTCGCGGCGCTTGCGCTGGCGGGCTGCGCGTCCGCCGACAAAGAGGCGGAACAAGCCAACGACTTCACCCGTTCCGAACGCCTGCTGGAAGAGGCGCAACGAAGCGCCACGCTCGCCTGCAGCGACGCTGCCCAGTGCGATCAGGCCTGGCAGCTAACCAAGGGCTACGTCGCGCAGCACTCGGAAGAGCCCATCGTGCGTGCGGATGCCGTCGCGATCGAGTCGGACGTGCCGAGCGGTTCGGGTGATGTGGTGTTTTCCGCGACGCGCGCAGAGAAGGGCGCGGGCGCGACCATCACGCTCTACGCGCAGTGCCGCGGCATGTACGGTCCGGACCGCGCAATGGGATCGGATTACGACAAGTGCGTCAAAAAGATCACGACCGGCCAAAACGGCTTCGCACCGTTCCTTCGCCAGCGACTGTCGGCGAACTAAAGGTGCGTGGGGCGGCCAGGCAAGTGCTCGTCTGAGGCAAGGCACACGTCTCAAACGGTTTTCAGCATCCCGCCGTCGACGAAATACGCCGCCCCCACGCTGTAACTCGCCCGGTCCGAGCACAGGAAAACGATGAAATCGGCCAGCTCCGCGGGCGATGCGAAGCGCCGGATCGGCGCGTGCTCGTCGGCGACCTGCTGCAGATGCGCTTCCCAGTCGCCACCTGAATCCTGGGTGAGCTGCTTCGCGGTCTTGATCCAGTCCGGCGTCAGGATCAGACCGGGGTTGATCGTATTGACGCGGATATTGTCCTTGATCAGCTCGTTGGCGAGATTCTTCGACAGCATCAGTAAGGCCGCCTTCGTCACGTTGTAGATCGGCTCGTAGCCGAGCGGCTGCACCGCGCAGATTGACGCGTTGTTGAGGATCACGCCACCACCGCGCTGCTTCATCAACGGCACGAGGCCGCGCGCGAGCCGCACCGCCGCCATCACGTGCAACTCCCAATAGGCCTGCCATTTTTCGTCAGGCGCTTCCATGATGGTTTCGTTGCTGCCCGTGCCGGCGTTGTTGAACAGAATGTCGACGCCACCGAAGTGTTGCTGCGCCGCCTTCACGATCTGCGCGACACCTTCGACCGTGGCCACATCGCCCGCCACCGGCACGGCTTGCACACCGAATTGGGCCGCTATGCGGCCGGCCGCGTCGGCGAGCCGGTCCGCCTGACGGGCGGCCAGGATGAGATTCACGCCTTCGGCAGCGAAGCCCTCGGCAACCGCCAGTCCAATCCCGACGCTCGCGCCGGTCAACACCGCAATCTTTCCGCGCAGATTCAAGTCCATGGGATTCGTCTCCTGATCTTCTGTGATCGTAGTGGGTGGAGAGCGGCGAGCACCGCTCGGCGTGAGTCCGGGTGATTCCTTTAGATGCTTCCTCGACGCGTCATCAAGCGTTCAAATGCCGCAACGATAGACCGGACGAAGGCGTTCTTGTGGGCCAACGGACCGGTGTTGCGCTCGTAGTGAGCAAGCATCGTCGCGTTGGCTTCGAAGACGAAAACCTGTCCGTCGGGCAACAGCGTGAAGTCGATACCGCCATAGTCGAGATCGAGGCGCTGGCCGATTGCTCGCAGCGCCTGCATGGCCCGCTCGCCGAGCGCGGCGGTGGGGTCCTGCAGGAACCGCCGCTCCTCGTCGAGCTTCCAGGGATGGCTTTCCATATCGGCGGAAAAGTAATGGACCATCCAGTGCGAAGAGATGGCCAGGTGATACGGATAAGGTTGGCGGTCGACGAAAATCATCCGGTACTTGCGATAGTGACCATCTGCCGAACGGGTGTCGCGAAACGCCGTCAGATACTGCGCGCCATCGAGTTCGCGCAGGCGGCTTTCCAGTGCGGCGATGCTCTCGCAGAGGACCAGTCCTTCGCCGCCGTGAGTGGCGGCGGGGCGCGCCAGCAGTGGTGTCGCGATGCCGCTGTCGGCGAGCAAGGCGGTAAGCGCTTCCCG
>NZ_JBAURZ010000170.1:0-14826 GCF_049581445.1 Paraburkholderia sp.
GGCTTGCGCGTCGCCGCTGGACGCGCCCGGCCCGGCATCACCGCGAATGGATTGACGAGTAACCGAATGGGCCATGGCGAGTCTCCTGAATGATGCTGATCGGGCCTGACCACCCCTCGCTCACGCAAGGGCGAACCAGGGCAAGCGAGGCGGCCTTGCGCCGCGCTCGCCGCCCGCTACGCTTACTTCTTGTAGATGCGCTTGCGCGTCTGCTCGAGTTGGGCCAGCACCTCATCGAGCTTCGACGGGTCGGACACGAACTGCTGCATGCCCTTCATCCCTTCGTCGGCCATTTCCTTGGTCATGTCACGATCGTAGAACTGCGCGATACCGCCCTTCGTGTTGGCCAGAATCTGGAAGCCAATCTTCGAAATCGGATCTTCCGGTTCCGGCGATTTGCTGTTAGCCGACAACGATCCGAGCCCCTTGGCGAGTTGTCCGCCAATTTCCGGCGTCTCCACGAAGGCGAGGAACGTGTGGGCGTCAGCCTTGTTCTTCGCTTTCGACGGGATATGCAGCGATTCGACCGGGCCATCTTCGGCAGTCGGCACCTTCGCGTCGATAATCGGGAACTGGAAGTAGCCCATCTCCGGCTTCACGGTCGCCGGGAAGCCTTCGCTGATGAAGGTGCCCATCAGCATCATCGCCGCCTTGCCCTGGAACAGGAACGGCTGTGCCGCATCCAGATCGTAGGAGAGCGAATTGTCGATGAAATAGCCGTCATCGATCAGTTGCTTCCACGTCGTGTACACCTTCTTCACGCGCGGGTCGGTGTACGGCACGTCGCCGGCCATCAGCTTCTGGTGAAAAGCGTTGCCGTTCAGACGCAAGTCAAGATAGTCGAACCAGCCGGCGAGCGTCCACGCATCGCGCCCGCCCACGGCGATCGGCGTGATACCCGCCGCCTTGAGCTTCTTGCAGTCATCGAGAAACTCGTCCCACGTCTTCGGCTCAGCCGTAATGCCAACCTTCTGGAACAGGTCCTTGCGATAAAACATGCCCCACGAGTAATACACCGTCGGTGCCGCATACTGCTTGCCGTTGTAAGACGAGGCTTCCTTGGTCGATGCGTAAGTATTGCTCCAGCCGTTCTTCGACCAGTCGCCGCTCAGATCATCGAACAGGCCACGCTTCGCGTAGTACGCCATACGTTCGCCGTCATGCCACGTCACGAGGTCGGGCGCGACCGTGGTTAGCCAGCCCGGCAGTTGCACCTTGTAGGCTTCCTCATCAATGAACGACACGTTGACATCGATGCCCGGATGGGCCTTCTTGAACTCATCGATAACCTCCTGCCAGACCGCACGCTGACTTGCGCCCTTAAACGCGATGTTGATCGCGAGCGTGCTCGCCTGCGCGGTGCCGGCCATTGAGGCCGCAGCGGTCGCTGCAGTCAGCGCGGCGGCAACCAGAACCTTGCGTAGTTTGAATTTCATGCCTGTCTCCTTGGTTTCTACGTCGTTTTCGATGCTGCTTTCGGGTTTTACCTTGGGTACTGCATTTTCAACTCTGCACTTTCGGTACTGCGAGAGATCGTTACGTGGAGCGATAAACCGCGACGCCTTGTGGTTCGATATCACGCGAGCCGACGATAAAGGCATCGGCGGCGACATCGGCGAGCGTGTGGACCTGCTCGCCATAGTTCAGGACATAGGTCAGGCCGCCGCGCCGGCTCATGCGCACGCCGTCGCCAAGCGGTGTTGTCGTGATGCCGGCTTCGCGGGCGATGGCGGCAAAGAGCCGTGTCGTCAGCGCGTCGTCGAAAATGCTCGCGAAGTAATGGGTAGCGCCACTGCGCACATACGCGGGATGACCGTCAGCAAATCGGGCGCATGTCTGAACGGCGGATGCGTCCGGCCCGCTGGTGTCCAGCAGATCACGCCAGTGCCGTCCAACACCATCATCAAGACTCGCGCTACCGGTCAGCCTGACCGCTTCGGTCACGTTGGGTCGCAGCGATTCGACCCGCCATACGCGCATCGGCAAGATCGACGTAAGCGATCCCGGCGGCAACGCGTCGGGAATCTGCAGATCGACCGTCTTCGAGCCAGTACGGGGTCCAAGTACAACCTGTGCGCCCGACGCGGCGAGGCGCGCCGCAAAATCAGCCGGCACGACCGGCAGCGGCGGCACAACAATCATCTGATAGCCGTCAAGCGGTGCGTCCACCGGCACCACATCCACATCGAGTCCGAGCCCACGCAGCGCTGAGTAATACTCCACCGCGAAACGCGGATAGTGGAAGTCGGCGCCCTGCGGATGAATCTCGAACAGCCACTTCGCCTCATAGTCATAGACGAGCGCCACTTTCGAACGAATGCTTGCGTTAGCATCCCGATCGGCTTCCAGCACAGCGCGAATCTCATCAGCCACTTGTGCTGCTTCGCTGCCACCCAGGTCGAGACGGTTGTCGGGCGTGTTCAGCCCCGCATGCATCTGCTCCTGGGCAAACGGCGCCTGACGCCAACGGAAATACGACACGCAGCCCGCGCCATGCGCGAACGCCTCCCAACTCCACAGCCGCACCATGCCTGGCAGCGGCGCCGGGTTCCAGTGCGCCCAGTTGACCGGCCCCGGCTGCTGCTCCATCACCCAGAACGGCAGCTTCGACATACCGCGATAGACATCATGATTGAACGATGCGAAATCCGGATGACCGGTGCGCAGCCACTTCGCCTTCAACTCGGGCGCGAACCACTGCTCTTCCAGCGCGCCGAGCGGATAGCTGTCCCATGTGGCCACGTCGAGATCGGCTGCGACCTTGTAGTGATCGAACTCGGTGAACAGTTGCATGAAGTTATGCGCGACCGGACGCCCCGGCGAATGCGCGCGAATAATCTCCACCTGCATGCGGTTGTAGCGCGCCACCTCGTCCGAGGCGAAACGACGGTAGTCGAGCCGGTGCGACGGATGCGCTTCGGTGACAGTCGCAACCGGTGCGTCGATCTCGTCGAAGCTGCGATATTCCATACTCCAGAACACCGTGCCCCACGCAAGGTTCAGTGCGTCGATAGTCTGATAACGCGCCTTGAGCCACTCGCGAAACCGCGTGACGGCTGCAGGCGAATAGCTCACCACCGTTTGATGACAACCGTACTCGTTGTCAGTCTGCCAGTAAGCGACTGCCGGATGCTTGCCGTAACGTTTGGCAACCGCCGTACAGATGCGCCGCGACGCCTCGAAGTACGACGGCGACGAAAAATCGTAATGACGGCGCGAGCCGAAAGCCCGCGGCCTGCCGTCGACGCCGACCGGCAGGATGTCCGGATGGCGATCGATCAGCCACTTCGGCGGCGTGGCGGTCGGTGTGCACATCACCACTTGCAGACCCGCAGCACCGAGCACATCGACAGCGCGATCAAGCCAGGCCCACTCATATTCGCCGGGCGACGGTTCCATCCGGCTCCAGGCAAATTCGGCGATCCGCACCTGCTCGATGCCGAGCGCTTTCATGCGGCGGGCATCGTCTTCCCACATCGATTCCGGCCAGTGTTCCGGGTAATAGCAGACTCCTAGGCGCATCCGAGTGTCCTTTATGCGTAGTGTTCGACGTTGTCGAGCGAAGCGACGGCAAAGCCGTCTTCGGTGAACAAATGACAGGCTGAGGCGGGCGCGCGGAAGCTGGCGCTGTCGCCCTGCTTCAGGTGCGTGTCGCCGGGTGCCTTGGCGATCAAAACAGCGCCGTTGGCTTCATCCAGATGCACGTAGCTGTGCTCGCCAAGGTGTTCGATGAGGGAGACGGTGCGCGTGAGAACCGCAACGTTCTGAGTGGAGTCCGACGCGGCCGCAGCCGATGTGTCGCTGTTCTCCAGTTCAAGATGCTCTGGCCGCACGCCAAAAGTGACCGGCTGGCCCACGCTCAACGCGGCGCCGTCCACCTTCACGCGCACGCTCTCGTTGCTGCTGTCGAGCGTGACGCTTACGCCGCTCGTGTCGATCGCCGCCACTTTGCCCGGCAGGAAATTCATGCGCGGCGAGCCGATGAAGCCCGCCACGAAGCGGCTATTGGGCCGGTGATACAACTCAAGCGGCGCGCCAATCTGCGCGATGCTGCCGTACTTTTCCGTATCCTTGCCCGCGTGCAGCAGCACGATCTTGTCGGCAAGCGTCATGGCTTCGATCTGGTCGTGCGTCACATAGACGACGCTCGCCTTGGCGAACTGCTTGTGCAGTCGCGCAATCTCCACGCGAGTCTGGCCGCGCAAGGTCGCATCGAGATTAGAGAGCGGCTCGTCGAACAGAAACACGCCAGGCTCGCGCACGATCGCGCGACCAATCGCCACTCGCTGACGTTGTCCGCCCGAGAGTGCCTTGGGGCGCCGCTCCAGCAGCGCTTCGAGTTGCAGGATGCGCGCGGCCTCCCGCACCTTGCGGTCGATTTCGTCCTTGGGGGTTTTGGCGATCTTCAGGCCGAAGGCCATGTTCTCGTAGACCGTCATGTGGGGAAACAGCGCGTAACTCTGGAACACCATCGCCACACCGCGCTGGGCGGAAGGCACGTCATTGACGAGCTTGCCGCCAATCGAGAGGTCGCCGTCGCTGAGGTCTTCGAGGCCGGCGATCATGCGCAACAAAGTGGATTTGCCGCAGCCGGATGGTCCGAGAAAGACGCAGAACTCGTTCTCGCCGATCTCCAGATCGACGTCGCGAATCACCTGGGCGCCCTCGCCGTACCATTTTTGGACGCCTCTTAAGGAAATGCTCGCCATTTGCCTCGTCTCCGTGATTTAATCGGCTCGAAACCGGAGATTAAGCGCTTAATCAGTACAGCCGAAAAAAAATGATCGCGGGGCGATCAAGCGGCGTACAGCGTCTCCGATATCGTTCTGTCTATGCGTTAAATGGTGCCGCGCCTTCAGTCAGGACGCAAATTTTGAGAAAACGTCCCAAATAGTGAATGAACCATGGCCACACTAAGCGAAGTCGCGCGCCGCGCCGGCTGTACCCCCGCCACCGTTTCGAACGTGCTGCGCAACCGCGGACGGGTCGGCCAGCAGACGCGTCAACGGGTGCTCGATGCAGTCGAGGCGCTCGGCTATCAGCCGCACCTTGCTGCACGGGCGCTTGCCGAAGGCCGCGCGCCGACCATCGCGTTGATGGTATCGAGCATTGCCAATCCGTTCTACCCGGAGTTTGCCCTGGCGGTCGAGCGCGCCGCGCGCAGCAGCGGTCAGTACCTGATCATCTGCAATACGAATGAAGATCCGCTGATGGGGCGGGCCTATCTGGAGCAGATTGCCGGCACGCTCTCCGAGGGCGTCCTGGTGATGAACGCCAATCTGGACTTCGAGGATCTGCACAAGACCGAGGCGCGTGGCGCGCCTGTCGTGCTGTGCATGTGGGAGCGGCCGCATCAACCGCCGGGCCTACCGTGTGTCGCCGTCGACTTTCGGCTGGCGGGCGAACTGGCTGGTCGGCATCTGCTCGAACTGGGACATCGCCACATCGGTTCGATCGTCGGGAGCAAGGTGTCGGGCATCCATGCATCACGTTATGACGGGTTCGTCGACGCAATGCGCGTAGCGGGGTTGGACGCGCCTCCCGAGCGCGTGCTGCATGCGCCGGATACGACCCAGGGCGGCTATCGTGCCACACGGGAACTGCTCGAAAGAGACCCGCAACTCACCGCGATTTTCGCCACCAATGACCTGCCCGCGCTCGGCGCGTTGCACGCGGCTGCTGACCTGGGTCTGGAGGTGCCGGGCGATCTGTCCGTTATCGGCATCACCGATATTCAACTCGCCAAGGAATCGCGCCCAGCGTTGACCACCGTGGCTGTGCCCACGGTCGAAGCGGCCGAGCTGGCGGTGTCCTTGCTGCGTGAGCTGATCGAAGCCTCGCCGCGCGCCCGAAGCGCTAATACTGCTGCGCCGCGTGTCTGCGTGACGTCCCCACCGGAGCTCGTGGTGCGCGCCTCCACCGGCGCGCCGCGTTCGCAATGAACCGGTTCACCGTGAAGGCCATCAATAGCGTTCCGCTCTGCGCAGCTAGCCCCGAGAGCCTTGGCTACTCGCCCGCCGGCCACGGAAGATGTGGCGCCGACCAGTCGAGTTCGGTGCCCACCACCGCGAGCATCTGTGCCGACTGGATCGCCACCGTCACCGCGATACATGGTCGTCCGCTCGCGAGCGATAGATAAGGACTACTGGTCACGGGCACGCCTGGCAGCAACACGGCGTTTCTGAAGTAAGGCCGATGGTCCCAGCGTGCGTCGCGGGGATCTGCAACCGGCTGCAGCGACTCGCCGCCGGGGGCGCCCGCCACACCGGTCACTTCCGCGCCAATCTGGCGCCCCCTGTCATCGAGCATGAAGCAACTGATGCACAACTCCTGCTGCGCCAGGTCGGCGAAGGCATCCTCCATCATGACGCCGTTGCGCAGCGCCTCCGCGGCATCGCGCAAGGCCACCCGGTAAGGCTGAACCTCACTCTCGAAGAGCGCATGCTGCCTCGTCCGGCCCTCTGCGATCACGTCGAACGACTGGTCGATCAGACGGTTGACCGAGTCCGGCGGGGCAATCTGCGCGGACGGACGACCCAGCAGAAAACCCTGCGCAAAATCGACATTCGATTCGACCGCCAGAATCAGTTCCTCAGTGGTCTCGACGCCTTCGACCACCACCAGCATCCCCGCCTGATGCAACAACGAGACGAGCTTCGGCAGGATCGATTGCTGGGTGCCCGGAATCGTCGCGCGAATCAGTTCGCCGTCGAGTTTGACGAAGTCAGGCCGGATACGGAATAGTCGGTCAAGGTTCGACTGGCCGGCGCCAAAGTCGTCCACCGCGATCAGAAAGCCCAACTCCCGATAACGGGCTGCGGCGAGCGACATCTCATCCACACTGCCGCCATGCGATTCGAGGATTTCGAGGACGATCTTCTCCGGCGCGAGCCCGGCCGAACGCGCGAGGGTCGCGAGCTGGTCGGCATAGCCTTGCGCGACGAAGGTGGCCGGCAGGATGTTGAGAAAGAGCCACGACTCACAGGTAATCAGCCGCCGCGCGTTGCGCAGATGCACCGCATGGCTCGCTTGATCGAGCGCGCCTTCGTCGCTAAGCGGACGCGGGGCGAACAGGACGACGGGCGGCACAAGCGTCCCGTCGTCCTGTTCGCCGCGCAGCAGTGCCTCGAAGCCAACCTGTTTCTGATGCGACAAGCTGTAGAGAGGCTGGAAATGCGACGTCAGGTAATACTCGTCCCAGCGTGGCCGAATGTCGCCCGACGAGTCGCCCTCGTTAGCGCCATTTAATAGTTGCAGCGGATCGAACGGCACGGCCCGCTCGGCGCACACACGATTGCGCCCGGAATACTTGGCGCGCAGCAAGGCTTCGTCCGCCCGGTCGAGCAGCGTCATGATGGTTTCGCCGCGCCGGTGCTCGGCCACGCCAAAACTCGCGGTCACGAAACCATCCGGCCGCGCGATGCAGGCAATCGCCGCGCGCAGGCGCTCCGCCAGTTCGATCGCCGCGGCGAGCCCGTCGCGCCGCAGGATCGCGAACTCTTCGCCGCCAATCCGGCTCACGCTGTCACGCGGGCCCACCTGGTCCATCAGGACCTGGGAGACGTCGAAGAGCGCCTGGTCGCCGAGCGCATGGCCGAACTGGTCATTCAGCGATTTGAAGTAGTCGATGTCGACGTAAATCGCGCAGACCCGGGCGTCTTCACTGAGCGCAGCCAGTCGCCGCTCCGCCTGTTCCATGAAAGCGCGGCGGTTTTGCAGCCCGGTGAGCGGATCCGTTGCGGCCAGTCGCGCAAGACGGTCTTCAAGCAGGAAATGGTCACGCCGGAACCAGTAGAAGCCAAAATGGAACACCGCTGCCGTCGGTATGCCGATCAAAACCCACAGCCACGCCACGGCGTTGGCGTCGTGGCCTAGCGGCTGTTTGAACAGAACCGGCATGCTCGTCGCGTAGAAGAGCGCGGTGCCGGCGACGAAATGCCAGGGTGTCAGCCACAAGGGCGCCGCACAGATCGGAATGACCAGCAAGGCCGGTAATAACCACAGCAGTGTCTCCTGGAGCCCGCTGACATTCAGCGCGACGCTGCCGGACAGCACCAGCGTATAGACGACCCCGACTGCGCCGAACAGCCATGTGGTGGATGCCTTGCGAACCGCGGCCACCAGCAGCGCGAGGCACAGCACGCTAGCTAGCCGGTAAGGAAGCGCAATCGCTGGCCCAGCCACGAGGCTGCGCGCCAACACGAACAGCAACGCGGCGATGACTGTAAAAGCCATGGTGACCGTCGACAGCGGACGCTGTTGTTCCAGTGAACGCCGGTGGAAGCGGTGACGCAAAAGGGCATCGGTCATGTGTCGCGTTGAGGTGGAAAGCATATTGATAGAAATCAGGCCAGTTCCGTACGCTCTGCCGCTGTATAACGGCAACTGTCTGACAAATATTTATGCCCGCGATCAAACAAAGTTAGATACGGATCTCCACCTCGGCCACCACTGGCCTTTCAACCCCCTCAGGCCGACACCACTACCCGGTCTCTGCCCGAAGCTTTCGCCGTGTAAAGTGCCGCGTCCACGCGCACCATCAGCGCGGCAAGCCGTTCACCGGGACGATGCTGGTCCGCCCCGACGCTAAAGGTGTAAGCCGACATGCCGGCCTCCTGCGGCATGGTGGTCGACGCTAGCCGTTCACGCAGACGTTCCAGCAAGACGACCGCTTCCGCCACGTCGGTGTGCGGGCACAGCACACCGAATTCCTCGCCACCGAGGCGGCCAAACACATCCCCCGCGCGCAGATTGCGCTGTACCAGCGCCGCAAAGTGCGTCAATACCGAGTCACCGGCGGCGTGACCATACGTGTCGTTAATAAGCTTGAAACGATCGATGTCTATGATGGCGAGCGCGACCGGCCTGCTACTGCGCGCGGCGGCGTCGATTAGGGTCTGTGCCTTGAGCATGAACGCCCGCCGCGACCATGCGCCAGTGAGGTCATCGACATTGGCGAGACGTTCGAGACGTTGCGCGAGGCGATCATGCGCCAGCATCACAATACCCGTGGACATGCAGGGCAACGCGAGAATGCCGATGCCCATGAAAGCGGCGTTGATCGGCGTAGCCTGCATCAGACTGGTCTGGTTCAGTTCGCCGAGACCGTAGATCAGGCCGCGCGCCGCATGACCGAAGCAAAACAGCAGCGCTGCAATGGTGACGAAGTTATAGCTATACGCGGGACGATCGGCCGGACGGCCGCGCAGCACCACCCATGCAATCGATGCGTAGAGGTAGGCATGCAACGCTGAGGCCACTGCGACCCGGGCGTCGAAGTTCGGCGCGAAGAATGTCCAGTAATTGATGCCGAGTAGCACCGCGACCGCGCCGGCATAAGCATCAAACATGCGACGTCTTCGGCCGAGAAACCGCCGGCAGCCCTCGAGCACCAGCAGCAACGAAACGGCAAGCACTTCATTGGCCATCACAATCGACACCAGCGGCGACACGTGCCCCTGGGTGGCGAACAACAGCAGCGAGACGATGGCCAGCGTATTGGCGGCGATCCAGCAACCAAGGCCAGGAATGGCCGCGGGTACCAACGAGCCCAGCACAGCTGTGGCCATCAAACCTGACAGCACGGTAACAACAAGAATACTGACTGGACTAAACATTCGTGGATGAGAGAACTGACGGGAGTCAAACGGAAGCAAACCAGCGGCGAACATGTCGGCGCCCTTTGCCTCGAAAGCGGGCAGCGCATGCGCCAGGCCCTATTTCACACCAGAATGCGCGGCAACGGTTGCGCGATCAACCAAACCGGGAGAAAACGCAGTGGTTATTACGCTGCAGCACGCTTGCTTAAAAAGTATGTCGATGCGTTACTCCGGATCAAAAGTCCGGTCGTACAGTGCCGCAATGATGCAAGCGCACAACAGTCATCCTGCGCCCAAGGAGTTTTGGCGCCGCGCGAGTTTTAAAAATGCGATCCGTCTTACGCCCGGCAATACGCGTTGTGAAGAACAGATCGGAAAAAATTTCATACGGCTACTGCATCTGTTTGCGCGTTACGTTCGTAAGCGCATATAACTCGCAACAGAGCAGTGGTAGCGCAATCTTAATGTCTTCAGTAGACTGCGTATAAAGAGGCGACGGTGAGCTTATATTGAACAGAGCATGTAAAAGTAACCGCCGGGCGCGTGCAACGCGTGCCTAACCTGTGACGCTTTTAGATGTCCGTTTCCCTACACGCGCTTAACTGACAAGCGGTCATCTCCCTGGAAAACATGGTCCCTACTCTCGACTACCTGCTTGACCGTCAGATCTCATCTCAATGGCGCGGCCTGCTCACTGCACTGGCCGAAGAGTTTGCCACACAGATCGGTGAGGACGAACTGAGGCAGTTGATGTATCGCGTCGGCTGCCGCTTCGCTACGGCTCATGCGTTGCCGCCCTGCTCGTCCACGGCGGACCTCGCGAACTCGGTCAATGCATGGTGGAATGAAACGGACTGGGGCTACGTCGAACTCTCCGACGAACCTGAGTATTTGCGCATCGCCCATTCGTGTGCGCCTCTGTATGCATTCGGCTCCGCAGCGCTCGGGTGGACGCCGGCTTTCCTCCAGGGGGTTTACCAGACCTGGCTCAGCGCATTGGGTGCAGATGGGCTTTCAGTTGTACAGGTAAGTGAATTCGACGAAAACGCTATGCTTGAGTTTCGACTTGGACGATATCCCGGCTAGACGCTTTTGCGTCATTCTTCTCTGCGCAGGTAGCGGCAGTCAAAAGAACAGATTACGTAACACCCGAGCAGACATCGACACGACGGCGGCAACATGAGTCCTTCTAGCGACATCGAAACACTCTTCGGCCACTTTGGTGGCAATGCGGGCGACTATCAGGAGATCGGCCGCGAGAACGAAGCGGGCACGGCTCGCACGCGCTGGCCGTTGCTCGTGACACTGGATCTTAAGCAGACACCCATCCCTGCGATCGCGCAACACCGTGAGCGACTGGCACACCACGCAGATAACGCCGAGGCGCAGCACAGCGAGCCGCAAAACGCGGCTGATCCGGCAAGTGTTGCCGACACTGCCGCCTCCGGCATGCAGGCACTGCGCAGCAAGGCGCCGTTGTTTGCGCGGCCGCATCGGCGCAATGTTCCGCCCGTCGCCAATGTGATCAAAGCGGATGCGCCGCGCGGCGGCGATCGCTTCGGCGCAGTGCCGGAAGTGAGCACGCCTGCTGCGGCCTCGATGCAATCTGCTATGCCCGTTGCATCAGTCGCAGCAGTTCCGCCTGTGTTTAGTCGCCCCGCCGCTATTTCGCCTGTTGCGACGCCAACGTTTGCGTCAGGCGCCGTACCACCTGCGGCCTCACGACCGGCGATTGCGCCAACTGGGCCGACCTGGGCCAATCCGCTTGCCGCAGTGGCACAACCTGTTGCGCGACCCGCTACACAAGCGGCCATCCCCGCAATGCCCATCGCAAGAACCCCCGCCCCCGCGGCCACCCAGCCGCCGACCATTCTCGGCAGGCTCTTCGCAGCAGCCGCACCGCAGTCCGCGCCGACCATGCCGTCCCACGCCGGCGAGGCCCGCCCTGCTGAACTGACCTCGGTTTTCGATCGCCTGCGCGGTGCATCCAGCAACACGGCTGCGCCTGTTTCCGCTCCGCACTCGTGGCTGACCAACGGCCCGCGTCGCTCATGAAAGTCATTGCGGTAGTCTCCGCAAAGGGTGGCGTCGGCAAGACCACCCTCGCCGCCAATCTGGCCTCGGTACTCGCCAGTAGTGGCCGGCGTGTGATCGCGCTCGACCTCGACCCGCAAAACGCCTTACGTCTGCACTTCGGTGTGCCGCTTGACAGCATCGACGGTCTGTCGCGCGCCACGTTGAGCGGCGATGCCTGGCGCACCGTGATGTTCGACGGCGTCGATGGCGTCACCGTGTTGCCCTATGGCGCGGTGATCGAAGACGACCGTCGCCGCTTCGAAGCGCACATCGATCACGACCCGCAGTGGCTCCTGCATTCGCTGAACGCGCTGCGGCTCGATGCCTCCGATATCGTGGTCATCGACACCCCGCCGGGCTCATCGGTGTACACACGCAACGCGCTCTGCGCAGCCAATTTCGCGCTCAACGTCGTGCTGGCCGACGCTGCGTCGTACGCCGCGATTCCGCAAATGGAACGCATGATTGAAACGTACGCCGCACCGCGTCCGGACTTCGGCGGTGAAGGCTACGTGGTCAACCAGGTCGATCAGTCGCGCCAGCTCGCCAAGGACGTTCTCAAAGTCCTGCGCCATATGCTCGGCGAGAAGCTGTTTCCTGGCGTCATCCACCAGGACGAAGGCGTCAGCGAATCGCTCGCCTGCGACACCACCCTGATCCACTACGATCCGCTCAGCCAGGCAGCGGCGGACTTTCGCGCCTGCGGCCAATGGCTGCTGTCGCGAGTCGATGCCATCGAGGTCTCGCCCGGGAGCGTCGCATGAGTACGCCGCAAACCAAAGTCTTCGGAGAATCCACCGAGGAACCCTCGCGGTTCCAGCGCTTCGTCGATGCGCGCATGTGGAACAGCAAACTGGTCGTCGTGTGCCTCACGCTGTTCGCGCTGGTGATGCTGTACTTCGTATTCACGGTGCCGCTGGCGTTCGCCGAACAGTTGACGTTTGCTACCTGCTGTTTCATCTGCGCGCTGCTGTTCCGGCGCATGCAGGGCCGCTATGCAACCCTGGTGATGATCATGTTGTCGGTCGTGGCATCGGGCCGTTATATGTATTGGCGCCTGACGACCACGACTTACTGGGAACATCCACTCGACGCCGTGTGGGGTCTGCTGCTGGTCTCAGCCGAGGTGTATTCGACCATCGTGCTGTTGCTCGGCTACTTCCAGACCGCGTGGCCGCTGCAGCGCGAACCCATGCCGTTGCCCGCTTCGCGCGACGAGTGGCCGACCGTCGACGTTTTCATCCCTACGTATAACGAGCCGCTCTCGGTGGTCAAGCCGACCAT
Organism: Paraburkholderia sp.; assembly: GCF_049581445.1. Taxonomy (GTDB): domain Bacteria; phylum Pseudomonadota; class Gammaproteobacteria; order Burkholderiales; family Burkholderiaceae; genus Paraburkholderia. Next base: position 12,960 of record NZ_JBAURZ010000170.1, read on the forward strand.
CTACGCGGCGCTTGCGCTCGACTATCCGCTCGACAAGCTGGCCATCCACGTTCTCGATGATGGCCGCCGCAATGAATTCAAGGCGTTCTGTGAAGAGGTCGGCGTCAACTGGACGATTCGAACGCACAACCGCCACGCGAAGGCCGGCAACATCAACGAAGCGCTGAAGATCACCAAAGGTGAATACCTCGCGATCTTCGACTGCGATCACATCCCTACCCGTTCGTTCTTGCAGGTTGGACTTGGCTGGTTCCTGCGTGACAAGCTGTTGTCGATGCTGCAAACGCCGCACCATTTCTTTTCGGCCGATCCGTTCGAGCGCAATCTCGGCACCTTCCGCAAGGTGCCGAACGAAGGCGAATTGTTCTATGGCCTCGTGCAGGACGGCAACGATCTGTGGAATGCCACCTTCTTTTGCGGCTCGTGCGCGCTGTTGCGCCGTACGATGGTCGAAGAGATTGGTGGCATTGCGGTGGAGACCGTCACCGAAGACGCCCACACTGCGCTGAAGCTGCACCGGCTCGGCTATACCACCGCGTATCTGGCCATCCCGCAGGCGGCGGGGCTCGCGACCGAAAGCCTCTCAGGTCACATTGGCCAACGCATTCGCTGGGCGCGCGGCATGACGCAGATCTTCCGGATCGACAATCCGTTGACGGGCAAAGGCCTGAAGATCGGGCAGCGTTTGTGCTACCTGAACGCGATGATGCACTTCTTCTACGGTATCCCGCGACTGGTCTTCCTCACCGCGCCACTGTCGTTTCTGTTTTTCGGCGCGCACGTGATCGAGGCGGCTGCCAGCACGATCGCCATCTACGCACTGCCGCACATGATGAACGCGAGTATCACTAACTCGCGCATGCAGCGTCTGTTCCGCCATTCCTTCTGGGCCGAGGTGTATGAATCAGTGCTGGCGTCGTACATCACCGCACCGACGCTGCTCGCGCTGATCAACCCGAAGCTCGGCAAATTCAACGTGACCGCCAAGGGCGGGCAGATCGAAAAGAACTATTTCGACTGGGCAATCTCGCGGCCCTATCTGTTCCTGCTGCTGTTGAATCTGCTCGGCTTTATCGCCGGGCTCGTCCATATCTATCTGCACATCCACGTGCGCAGCGAAGTCCAGACCACTGTCCTCAACCTCGCATGGACCGGCTACAACATGCTGATCCTCGGTGCGAGCGTCGCGGCTGCGAGTGAGCGCCGGCAGATCCGCGCGGTGCACCGCGTGGCTATGAAGATGCCGGTGATGTTGAAGTTTTCGACCGGCCGCACGCTCGCTTGCGAGACGATCGACTACTCCGAAGGTGGAGTCGGCGTTGCGCTGCCCGGCAACATTCAGGTGCCGATGCACGAACGCGTGACCGTGTCGCTCTTCCGCGGCGACGAAGAATATGCGTTCCCCGCCACGGTCGGCTTCACGGCGCCGGGCCGGGTCGGCCTGCGTTTCGCGCAACTCACCCGCGAGCAGGAATATGAATTCGTCAAGACGACCTTCGCCCGCGCCGATGCCTGGATGGGCTGGTCCGAAGGCCGTCAGCAGGACACCCCCCTGCGCGGACTCTCACATGTGCTGCTAGTCGGCGCGCGTGGTATTGGCGGTTTGTTCGAACATCTCTACGCAGATTTGCGAACCTGGATGGGCGGCCGCCCAATCGACGTCAAAAAGCTGGACACGAAAAAAGACTGACTTATGGGCAAAGGCATCGCGCGGTTACAGAACAAACACTCGCACAGCGAGCACGGCATGACAGGGTGGACGACGCGCTTGCGTTCCAGCCGGCTCGCCCGTGGAATCGCCTGCTGGCTGACTCTACAGACAGCCATGATGGGGTTGGCGGCGCCGCTCACGGCCATCGCGCAGACG